>NZ_RCMB01000012.1 GCF_011319465.1 Candidatus Nitrosotalea sp. TS | reverse complement strand
GAAGGCATCAAAATTTACCCCCCCTGTATGCCCTTTTAAATCGCTTTTCGTGTAACCTTCACCCTTTCGCTTCAAAACATGTTCGGAGGGGGCGGTGGCAGGGCCCCCTTCCGGCGTTTGAAATTGGAGAGGCCGGAAGGCGCGCGCGGATTTTCGGGAGGGGCCCGCGCTGGTAGCGTTCACTCGAGCTTTTCCGATGGGGCGGGCCTGGGGTTCCCGTCCATTTGAAGGAATTTGGCGCAGTGTGAATGAAAAAGGCTTATCCAATCAAGAAGGCGCGGCGCCCGTCGCTCCAGACCACTGGACGCATGATAAGTGATTGAAATAACATCGTGTGCGATGTGAACCGCGACGTTCTCCGCCAACTGTACGGGGACCCCGAACAAGACGACGGCTTACCGGACTGCGTCCAGTGAGCCACTAGACGGCCTCACGCTGGACCATAAGCCCGCCGCCTGTGCCGTCCCGCGGTTAATTGGCGGCACGTAGCCCCTGCCAACCGCTCGCGGAGTGATCCTGTGTAAGAAAAGCACGGCCACTTTCCCCTCAGCAACGTCCACAACATATTGATTTACAATGAAGTATTGATTTATCAACCACCCGTCGTCATTTGGGCCGTAGAAGCGGTGATCCACGGCCACTTCTCCTCACATGTCCTCTAGTTAAAACCTGATTAGATTTCCGATAGCTGGTGACCCCACACTAGGGACAACTTCAGACAGATGCGGGGGCTGTGCCCCCTCATCGAGCCTTGAAGCCTCCCCCCGCTATAGCGGGCGGCATGCGCCGCTCGTGAAGCCAAAGAGGACAAAACACATAGCTCATCACCATGGGAAATGCAGCGGACTTCCCGAGTAAGAGAACCTCTTAACTTGTCCGTTGACCGTCGGGCAGGGTATTGCCGAAGATGACGGCTCTATTGGATTCCTCGATAACTTTTGATGAGCGTGACCATCGCGCTTCAGGAGTATCCACACACATCAAGCACCCACTCAACGGACAGGCGGTCATGGTGCCGCTCGTTGTGAAACAGACTGATCCCGTCAGAGAGACCACGGAGGCAGTGGAATACACTTCCAAGCTGATGACCATCGAGCGGCAACTCGAACAGGGTGCAGCCCTAATCCAGCGCACGCTGGTGAGCGTGCTGATGACGGCCCTGGCGGCGCTCTGTGGCCAACGCCTTTACCGTGAGGGACGCAGCCTCTCACGGCCGCAATTCAGCGAGTGCTTGCTTTCTCCTTCCAATGCCGTAACCTCCTCTGAGGAAGTTATCCAGCTCCTTTCTCATTATCTTTACTTAGCGGGGGGCAAGAAGAATGCGTAAACCGAAACCTGTTCGTCATGTGCCTGCTTCTGTTGAATCTGTCGGGGTGTTCCGTGCTCATGGTGGCCAGTCGCGAGAATTAGAAGAGGTGATCTAAATGTCATTCAAATGGGGTGTTCAACGATCCTTAGTGATCGCCGAACTCGGCGAACCTGACAACTTCACCACCCTGGCCGGGGGGGGGATACGATGACCGGTATAAATTAGACCCTTGGTGCTCATCATTGGAGCCTCAAGCTGCTCACAGCAGTAGGATACCTAGCGGGTGATTTTTTTTACGTTGTTCTTGACTGAACTTTATTTTTACCCGATTGAAATCGCCGTCAAGACAGACTTCGTGATCTTATCATCTCACATACGGAGCTAACGGGGTCACTAACAGCGATTGAGAAGATCAAACGTAAGGACTATTCAAACCGTGTTTACGAGCAGTTATACCGGCATCGCCATTGCCATAAGCGTGCTGGGGATGCTCATCTCTCAGTTTCTCCCCAGTCCTATTGCAGCAACAAGCGACATTTCTCACACTTCTCAACCATCAGGAAAGGATGTCACCCATGCCTTAAATGATTTTCATTATTGGTGTCGTTCTCCCTGTACGGATGCGCTGGATCGAAGCCGGAATTATTGGGTATTGCGTAACGACCTCACACATTTCGAGGCGGGCGCATTGCCTCAACGCCTATTACCGGGCTTCTCTCGATCAGCCAATACGTCTTGGCCAAACTGGCTGTTTGCTGGTGGGGTTTAGGTCTCACAAAGGCCATTTGTGCCAATCGAGGAATGCTTTATTAACTCGGCGTCCGTGTTGTCGCAAGACCAGAAAAACTAAGGAAGGTCTGAGTACAATCAGGAATAAATCAGACCTTCCTTAGATGGCTTGATTTTTAGGGGGAGCACTACACCTGTCTATACGCATACAATAAAGAAATTGGGCCGCGAATACAGGGAATTTCTGGAGCGGAAGAGAAGGCAGCAACTGGCCGCTTCTATTAGGGCCCTGGGGAATCAGTATGTACGCGCTACAACACCGGCATTTTCACACGGACATTCCCTGCCAGTTATTGTTTTAAAAATGCCCAAGGCATCGATTAAGGAGAACGCTATGTTATTAAATCAGTCCGCGTCGGGGCAAATCATTGGGAATAAATAATAGTGCCCAAAAAGATGTAGGCAATCTGATGATTCATTTATTTATTTAAGGAAGGTCTGATTAATTCCTGATTGTACTCAGTTGGCACGCACAACACGGCGAATGGAGCTGATTAGTTGTCGGAACGTTGAATAAATCAGACCTTCCCTAGAGAAGATTCTCACCTATATTTCGGCTTTGGTGAACAGGGGGAGATTCGCAGATAATTCTGCGGCACATATTGACTATGAATTGGTTCTGCACCGGAACAAACACCAATGTTCGTAAATTAGTCCGCGTCGGGCAAATCATTGGGGTCGTGAAAATCATTGGGAATAAATAAATAATAGTGCACAAAAAGATGCAGGCAATCTGATGATTTATTCATTTATTTATTTATTCAGCCAGGCAGCGACAAGTACCCTCAGCCATATTTCAATCTCCGATAAAATTATTGATCAGCCTGTGACGGAATGTATTTTAATTACCCGGAGAGGGCAGCACATCGATTTGCAACAACAGGCTCATCGCACTCGGCTCGCGCGGTTGCGCTCGCTGGTAGATAAATAGCTGTGATCATGGTGAATGATTCACGGATGGATCTCTTCATCAGGCTTTCACAGAGCACTGTCTTGCCGGTGATCCCTGGTTGTCTCTTCGTGTCTCTTCGTGAGAAGTCCATATTGGTATCCCTCCGCGTACCAAGTATCCAGTTTCGCCTTCCTAACCCATTCACACCCGTGCACACCCGTGCCGCGCGGTGGTCTTGATCGACGTTCGCGGATGGAGGGGGTGAGCAAACCCCAGCTCCGACCTCAGAGCAGACATGTAGCCGCGCTCGTTTCCCTGACAGAATGCGCTACCCGGTTGGTGCGCGGCTCCTCGCGGGCGTCCCTCACAGAACGGGGCCGGCGTGGATTGGCGCGCCAGGGCCGCCCCCTTCCCCGGCTCTCAGCCGCGAATCGTGATTTCGACGGCCTCCGGCTTGACGCCGAAGGTGTCCGCCAGCTGCCGCTTGGCCTCCGCGAGGGTGAGGATGCTCGGCGCGGGGTGTCCGGCCCGCCGCGGCGGCGGCTTCTCCTCCAGCGGCATCGGCTGAAACGTCACCTTGTCGAGATTGATCCGGAAGTCGGCGAGGGCCCGGTAGCGCACGGGATTGCGCCCCTGATCCCAGGCCTTGGGAAGCTGGATCCGCGCGTACTCGCGAAGGGCGATGAGCCAGCGGACCCCGGGACCCTCATGGTCGTTCGATTTCTGCACGGTCGCAATCCGCCCGAGCAGGAAGCCCATGCCGTGCGGTTCTGTGGCATCCGAAAACTCAGGGTCGGGGTGATGGCGATTTTGGGTGCAGAGCAGCCAGGTGCATTGCTTCGCGCGGGCGGGGTTGAGCACCCACGCTTGCGAACCGCCCTCACGGATGATGCGTTCAGGGCTTCGCGCCGTCAACACCACGATGGTGTCGGCGGTGGGGGGCGTCTTGCCGGCTCCGCCTTGGTGAACGAGAAATGTCATCACGTAACGTGATAGGAACAAGTATGGATGATGTTATCAATGTGTTGCCAAAAAGTATAGGCTGCCTGTTTCAGAAGTGGTCAGTTATGAAACGCCCGCCCCTCACGTAAGAGTCTCTCTTGCGGATGTGGTATAAGCATGCCCTCGCCAGGCACCCTTTCTAGGGATCGCGCTCTTTTATAATTGGATTAGGCCAGAACATACAGGTATGCCGTGTCGGATCGTCAGCACCCTGAAGCATTCACATCAGGGTGCTGACGATCCTGAGACTTAGGGTCGCGCCGCTTTTGCCTTCGCCATGACCTTCGCCTCCAACTCTTCAAACGACCCTCGATTATAGGCGTCGTAAACCGCCGCGAGCGATTGGACGCTTATTGTCGCACTTTGGGAATTTTGTACACTGTCGGCATTGATCCAGACCAATTGCGTCCCATTCCCCTGAAGATTCCAGGAAATCGTTTGGCTGTCTGATGGATTTATTGTAACTACATTCGGCTGCTGGATGCTGGGACCAGCATATTTAATAACGGTACTTGGATCGACGAGCTTATTGACGATATTCACGATAGCGCTCGCTTCCTTGAACTGTACCGAGATGAACTGGTTGATGTCGCTTTGGAGTTGCCCTGAATACCAATGGCTCTGCGGCACGGCATAAAACCGGGTGAAGGCGTTGAAGGCATGGTTCTGGCCGTCGAGAGGTAACGCGATGTTGTTAATGCCGGACGTATTGACCGGCATCTTCACACTTCCGAGAAACGCTTGGACTTGTACACCTGAGGCGCTCTGACCGAGCGAGATGCTGACCGTATTCGTATCGTCGCCCGATACGAAACATAGCGCCGCCAGACCTTGCTTGGCCGTGGTGCCTGGGACAGTGACCGGTACCGGCGGTTGCGAGTTACTCCACACGACATTCACCGGCGCATTGGCGTCATTGTTGGCAGAATTATATAAAAAGATCGCATAAACCTGGCCGGGGTTAAGTCCGCCGGCACAAGTCGCCGTATCTCCAGGGTTGAGGGTGATGAGCTGACCGCCATTCCAATTAATCATCATTCTCTTTCACTCCTTTGTCTGCGGAGCGTAGAACCGCTCCAGTTCGACACATAATTAAAATTTGCTATCCGATTTGAAATGGGTCACCGCTTCAGGCAGAGAAGAAAGCGACGGAGGGTTGCGCATGATGCGCCTCCCTTTGAACGGACGGGCACGGAAGAAGCGTTGCTAAAACCATCTCCATGGGCACCTCCCTGGTAGAAGAACGATTGGGATATCTCTCTGGGTAGCCTACGGCATTGTCCGGAGAAGGCAAGCAATAGATGAATTGAAGAAACGCTTCGGCTCCAGGTCGAATGACATCCGACTGGTGGCTGGTTTGTGACCCACCCGGGAAGTCGGATAGTTCATCCGCTCAGCCCACCCGAGCTGGTCTCGGAGAGCAGGGGGTATTCCTCTCATCACCAACGGGTCGGACAGGGGAGCAGTGGGGCAACACAGAAGACATCAAGTTTTTTGAGAAGGAGCCGAGAAGCGGACTCAACACTCAGTGCGCTTCTGGCGCGACACACCTCACTTTTTTCTCCAGAGATGAAGTTCACTCCATGCTGGTTTCATGCAAGATGTCTTCCGTTGCATAAGTGAGAACCTATTCGACCCGATTGCTTCGAACTGAGGTGCCTTCTAGAATACCCCGTCCTTCAAACTCGCACATCGAATCTCTTGATCGAACCTGAGAGGGTGGTATGCAATTACATCTAAGGGTTGGATTGATTCTTATGGTCTTAGTTGCGACAGCTGGGTGTACGAAGAGGAACTTACAACATGACATCACAGATGTTACTGCCGCGCTGAAAATGTGGGAACTCGAACAGAAGAAAACTGGCGCGCCCCAATCCATCACGTGCCTAAAGCTTGCTTCCGTTATCATCGAAGCTGACGCTACAAAAGAGTTGGATGCAGGAGTTTCTGCTAACGTTCAGCCTTCACCGACTGCGACATCGAATGCAAACGCGACGAGAGCCGGAACAAGTAAGATTACGATACAATGGAACGGTATCAATGATCCGGACAAGGGGTGCACCTCACCTCCCGCCCCATGAGACTTACGATGCATTCTTTACTTCGACAAGCGTATCAGGCGGGAACTCATTGGATTCCTCTCTCCTGTTTCACAAGTGGTAACTTCTGCAACAACACCACAACCCGCCTAAACACTCGCTCTTGACTGTTGCATAAGTCTGTTTCAGATTGCTGCCCGTAATCCCCGGTTGCCTTAGTAAAATAGTATGATAAAGTATGAATTATGAATCATACACGGAGGACGCTATGGCGAGTATTGAACGCATGACCATCACCATGCCTACTGACATGGCAGCGGTTATCAAGACGGCGGTTGACGATGGGGACTATGCCTCTACCAGTGAAGTCGTGCGAGAAGCTGTGCGCGAGTGGAAACAGCGGCGGGCATTCCAGTCTCATGAGTTCGCGGCACTGAAAGCGGATATCGATAAAGGATTGGCGGATATTGCCGCCGGTCGGGTGCGTAAGTTTGATAAAAAGCGCATCATCGCCAAAGGGAGGAAGTTATCAGCCAAGCCTTGACCCTTCACCTCACCGATGCAGCGGAAACCGACCTTGCGGAAATCTGGGGATACATTGCGACCGAAGCGGGTGAACCGACTGCAACCCGTTACCTTGACCGGATTACCAAGACAATAGATGTGGCACGCCACTCTCCACTGATTGGCACGACCCGCGACCAACTCGGCACGGGCTTGCGGGTGACGTTTCACCATCCGTATGCCATTTACTACCAAGTCACCAAGAGAACACTTATCGTCGTCCGGGTTCTTCATGGTGCGCGGGATGCTGCCGCCATCGCTGAGCAAGGCGGATTTATTCACTGACGCAGCAAGGAACCATTTTTGGAAATACAAATACGCCCTCAACGACCCTTGACCGCCATGTCTGACGACGGCTATGTTCGAAGCGAGCATGATGCAGTTGTCATCACAACCACATTTGTAAGGGGGCTACATGAGCAAGAAGGCCGTGTTTTACCACGCAGGGTGTCCGGTATGCGTTGACGCGGAAAAGAACGTCGCGAATGCGCTTGACCGCTCACGCTACAGCGTCGAGATCGTGCATTTGGGAGAGCAGAAGGGTCGCATCACTGAGGCTGAAGCTGCGGGGGTCAAGTCCGTACCGGCCCTCGTGCTTGAGGGGCAGCCGTTTCATATTAACTTCGGAGCCGGACTCGACGCCCTGAAGTAATTTGATATTGCGGCTCCACGCGCCTGTCAAAGTGTGTGGAGCCGTTCCCTCTGCGATTTGCGCTTTTCCTCTTGAAAATACCTTTTTGTACTCAGCACGTTTTCACCTAATGGCCTGCTTCTTTTTGATGGCGGATCGTTAAGACCGTCACAACATCGCCTGCATAGTGATACAGCGCCACATAGCCGCTATCACCAAACTGAATAATGAGTTCGCGGAATTCCGGCAGCATCCCTTCTACCTGCCGCCCGATTTGTGGGTTGCTCTTGAGTAACCTGATGTTTTTGATGATGGCTTGTCCTGCCCGCTTTGCGCTGACAGGGGTTTTTGTAAGGAGAAATTCCTGCACCCGTTCAAGATTGCGGATAGCACGTTCGGTAAGGATTACTTGTGGCATTTGGGAGCGGGCTTTGTTTGTTGCTCACCCCATGTTTCCAGCCATGTAATGACCTCATCACCCGTGACATGTTTTCCCGTTGTCTGATAGTCCTTCCATGCAGTGAGGGCTTCCTTTTTGAAGTCTTCGCGTTGTTCTTCCCGCTCTACATACTGAGCAATCGCTTCGCGCATCAGCCAGTGGGGTTTGCGTTGCCGCAGGCTGGCTAACCGCTTCAGCCTGTTTTTTAGAGCCGCGTCAATTTTGACAGCCACAGGGCTTATTGTGGTGGTGTTCATGTTATGTTCTCTCCTAGTATTACCGAGTAATACTACAAGATGTCGTTGCTGGCAAGCGGTCTTTTACCGCTCTACTCCTCTCCCCTGCTTCCAACCCTGCACAATAGGGTGCTGGTGTTTTTATCCCTCATAACCTTTTCCCTTGCGCGGGTTTTTGTTTGATTGACAGACTGCAATATAGGGTGTACCCATACGTGCATGCGTACTGCCTTCTATATCCGCGTGTCCTCACCCAGAGGACAGAAGACCGATAGCCAACGCGCCGAGCTGGAAGCATGGCGCACACGGCAACGGTTGAAAGCGGTGCGCTGGTTTGAAGATAAAGACAGCGCGACTAATTTCCAGCGTCCAGCGTTTCAGCAATTACAAAGCGCAATATTCAAGGGTGAAATTGAGACGGTGGTGGTGTGGAAACTCGACCGCCTCGCCCGCAGCCTCAAGGACGGAATCAATATCCTCGCTGACTGGTGCAAACGTGACGTGCGGGTGATTGCTGTCACGCAGCAAATCGACCTGAGCGGCACAGTGGGACATCTCATTGCCAGCTTGCTCTTTGGCATTGCCGAAATGGAATTGCAGCACACCAAAGAACGGCAAGCTATCGGCATTGCCCTTGCCCGTCAGCGTGGGGTGTACAAGGGACGGCTGGCAGGCACGACGAAAGCTACCCCGAAACGAGCGCAGGAACTCAGGCGGCAAGGTCTGACCGTTCCCGAAATCGCCAACGCGCTGAACGTATCGCCGCGCACGGTGTTCAACTATCTGCACCTGAGCAGACCCCACTCTGTATGAGTCGTGAGAATGCGCGACAACTTTTTCTCCTACTTCACAGCTGGTGCGTCGTTTGTCGTACTAGGTACCTCTGAATCGCATCCCTTGTGTGGAAATGAAACTTCTGAAGGCGATATGTCTTCTTGCTTATGGTAACGCTTGTGGTACCATTTATAAATGATTGAGATGAGAGGTTACATCGACCGAAACGGTCGTGCGGTGTTCAAAGAGTGGTTTGACGAGTTGGAAGCTACGGCAAGTGCCAAAGTCGCTATCGCGTTGACCCGGATGGAGCTGGGCAATTTCTCCAATACCAATGGCGTTGGTAGCAGTGTGCTTGAATACCGGATTGATTGGGGGGCGGGTTACCGGATTTATTTTGCGAAGGATGGAGACGCTCTGATTATCCTTCTGGCAGGCGGCACCAAGCGGAGACAGAACAGCGACATTGAAACGGCTCTTTCCCGCTGGGCGGACTATAAATTACGGAAGAAAGGGATATGAATATGCCACTGACACATGATTTTAAGGAGACCATTCGCACGCGGGCGCAAAAGGACAAGGCGTTTCGTGACGCGCTCTTGCGCGAAGGAATTGAGGCCTTCGTCTCAGGCGATGTTGAAGCGGGCAAAGCAGTGATGCGCGATTACATTAATGCGACTATCGGCTTTGGAGCCTTGTCCAAAGCGACCAAGATGCCTTCTAAAAGCCTGATGCGCCAGTTCAGCCCATCCGGTAATCCGCAGGCGCGGAACCTGTTTGCGGTACTTGGCTATTTACAGAAGCAGGCAGGTCTGAGTTTTGAGCTGCGCCCTGCCAAGCACTAACTTTTTCCTGAGCCATTTTAGAGGAAGAGCAGGTAAAAACCATTCGCCACACAACATGTTTGTGAAAGACGAAAATAACGAACACCCGCTCTTATAATGCCGCACTAATTTGCAAACGTATTTTGGACTTTCCATTGACTCTAATCCTTTAGTCTTATATAGCACATATTATATATGATATTATACCTATATAACTATAGTGATATTATAATATAACATGCTAGGATAATTCGCGATGAAATCCCTTGCTGTTATCAGTCAAAAAGGCGGTAGTGGTAAATCGACCACCGCGCAGGGTTTAGCCGTGGAAGCCATGCGTACAGGTCTGAAAGTTGCCTTAATCGACCTTGACCAACAGGCTTCTACTGGTAAATGGAGCGACCGACGCGAAGAGTCCGACCGATTGGCTGTTGTATGTAGTCCAGCAGCACGATTGCCAAAGGTTTTAAACCAAGCCAAAACGGAGGGCGTTGATTTTGTCGTCATTGACACCCCACCCCATGCCGGACAGATAGCCATTGAAGCGGCAAAGCTTGCCGACCGGATTTTGATTCCAATCGAACCGCATATTTCCAGTTTAGAGACTCTCACCACGGTATCCGATATTCTCAATCTTGCAGGGAAGCCACCTGCTGAGGTTCTTATCAATGATGCTCCCGTACAGGGACGCAGACACGAGGACGCACGGGAATGGTTAATAGAGCAGGGCTTCAAGGTTGCGCCTGTTGTGTTGTTTCATCGTGCCGCTCATTCCGACGCCGGAGACCTTGGAAAGACAGCCGGGGAACTCGACCCGCTCGGCAAAGCAGCTGTTGAAATGAAACAATTATATATCTATATTTATAGATTATTATAATGCTCTAGGATTATATTAATATGAAAAAACACAGTGCGCTTAAACAATCACTTTCCGCCGCAGCCGGAAAACCCGTTCCACTTGAACCCAATCCCACGGTACTACCGAAGACAAAGCAGCAATCTAAAGATGTTTTAGTAGGCGCGTTTTATGCGCCTGAAGTCCGCAAGGCTCTACGCTTCATTGAAGCGGAAAGCGGCTTGACCCTGAAACAGCTTCTCGGACGTGCAATCAATCAACTTGCTGTGGAATACGGCAAACCGGAACCCTATACCGATACCGACCACCGCTCACAAAATTAACCACAAATATACGATTGTTCCATGCCACTTACTCCACAACAAGAAAACTTCCTTGATGCTGCCGTAGCCATCCGCCTTGACCCCGATAAAGCGGAAGCTGCTTTTATCGCGCGCCAACTTGTTCAAGCAACCTTGCCACACAGAAACCCTAAAACTGATACATGGCGTCGAACCAACGGCAATTTTGTTTTGGGTATGCAAGCTGGTTATGATGCGCTCACCGATAAGAAGTACGGATTACCTTATGGCACGATTCCCAGACTTTTGCTCTTTTGGATAACCACCGAAGCACTGCGAACAGCGAACCGCCGCCTTGAACTCGGTAACAGTTTAGCTTCATTCATGCGTCAACTTGACCTTGATCCAAGTAGGGGCGGGAAACGTAGCGATGCCAAACGAATACGTGAACAGATGGAACGCCTCTTTAATGCCAAAATCAGTTTTCAACAGAGCCACAACCAAAAAGGAAAAAAAGGTTACGCCTGGATGAACATGGACGTAGCACCAAAAGGCATGTTGTGGTGGGATGAGAAGCAACCACATCAAAGCACCCTTTGGAAAAGCTGGATTCAGTTAGGAGAGGAATTTTTTGCCGCTATTACTTCCTCACCGGTTCCTGTTGATATGCGAGCATTAAAAGCTTTAAAGAGCAGCCCCTTAGCGTTAGACCTCTATTCTTGGGCTACCTACACCGCCTACCGAACACAGCAAAATGGACAGGCTCGTAGTATCTCGTGGAAAATCCTTCATAACCAATTAGGGACAGAAAACCACGACATAAAGGACTTTTCAAAGAAAGCCAAAGCTGCTTTCAAAAAAATCCAACAAGTTTATCCTGACTTAGGGCTTCAATATATCAGGGGTGGCGTGAGCGTCTTACCCTGCAATCCTGCCATTACAATCAAACTAAAACCCCAACAGTTAACCCATCATCTTGATACCCTGAAATAGCCCACCTTTCTTAATAACCACCTGATTTGCCGTAATTCTTTATTTGCCAAAGTTATCCACATTCGACACTGAATAGAAAAGTTATCCACGCTGAAATAGCCCCCCTATGATACGCTGAAATAGCCCCCCTATGATACGCTGAAATAGCCCCCCTATCTTTAATAAAGAAATATAGTAATTTCTGTAGTTGTTTCGTTCCGAACTGTGGAAAACTTTGTTATCTGGATTCGGAATAGGGGAAAAGCCAAAGATGATTTGCCGGTAGTGCCTTCTTCCAGTAAGCCCTCAGTAGGGCATTGGAAAAAGACTTTGTTTCTTTCCCTCAACTCAGGCTAGAGCCAAAGGAAAGAAAGAAGATTGCCTTCAAAAGGGTGTCAGAGGAGGGGGGAGGTCACAGGATGCTATCGAACGCCATCATAAAACGCCTAGGAAGGCCACAGAGCAACGAAACGGAGTGAGGGTAAGGGGGGGGAAGGCATCAAAATTTACCCCCCTGTATGCCCTTTTAAATCGCTTTTCGTGTAACCTTCACCCTTTCGCTTCAAAACATGTTCGGAGGGGGCGGTGGCAGGGCCCCCTTCCGGCGTTTGAAATTGGAGAGGCCGGAAGGCGCGCGCGGATTTTCGGAGGGCCCGCGCTGGTAGCGTTCACTCGAGCTTTTCCGATGGGCGGGCCTGGGGTTCCCGTCCATTTGAAGGAATTTGGCGCAGTGTGAATGAAAAAGGCTTATCCAATCAAGAAGGCGCGCCGCCCGTCGCTCCAGACACTGGACGCATGATAAGTGATTGAAATAACATCGTGTGCGATGTGAAACCGCGACGTTCTCCGCCAACTGTACGGGGACCCCGAACAAGACGACGGCTTACCGGACTGGTCCAGTGAGCCACTAGACGGCCTCACGCTGGACCATAAGCCCGCCGCCTGTGCCGTCCCGCGGTTAATTGGCGGCACGTAGCCCCTGCCAACCGCTCGCGGAGTGATCCTGTGTAAGAAAAAGCACGGCCACTTCCCCTCAGCAACGTCACAACATATTGATTTACAATGAAGTATTGATTTATCAACCACCCGTCGTCATTTGGGCGTAGAAGCGGTGATCCACGGCCACTTCTCCTCACATGTCCTCTAGTTAAACCTGATAGATTTCCGATAGCTGGTGACCCCACACTAGGGACAACTTCAGACAGATGCGGGGGCTGTGCCCCCTCATCGAGCCTTGAAGCCTCCCCCGCTATAGCGGGCGGCATGCGCCGCTCGTGAAGCCAAAGAGGACAAAACACATAGCTCATCACCATGGGAAATGCAGCGGACTTCCCGAGTAAGAGAACCTCTTAACTTGTCCGTTGACCGTCGGGCAGGGTATGCCGAAGATGACGGCTCTATGGATTCCTCGATAACTTTGATGAGCGTGACCATCGCGCTTCAGAGTATCCACACACATCAAGCACCCACTCAACGGACAGGCGGTCATGGTGCCGCTCGTTGTGAAACAGACTGATCCCGTCAGAGAGACCACGGAGGCAGTGGAATACACTTCCAAGCTGATGACCATCGAGCGGCAACTCGAACAGGTGCAGCCCTAATCCAGCGCACGCTGGTGAGCGTGCTGATGACGGCCCTGGCGGCGCTCGTGGCCAACGCCTTACCGTGAGGGACGCAGCCTCTCACGGCCGCAATTCAGCGAGTGCTTGCTTTCTCCTTCCAATGCCGTAACCTCCTCTGAGGAAGTATCCAGCTCCTTTCTCATTATCTTTACTTAGCGGGGGCAAGAAGAATGCGTAAACCAAACCTGTTCGTCATGTGCCTGCTTCTGTTGAATCTGTCGGGGTGTTCCGTGCTCATGGTGGCCAGTCGCGAGAATAGAAGAGGTGATCTAAATGTCATTCAAATGGGTGTTCAACGATCCTTAGTGATCGCCGAACTCGGCGAACCTGACAACTTCACCACCCTGGCCGGGGGGGGATACGATGACCGGTATAAATTAGACCCTGGTGCTCATCATTGGAGCCTCAAGCTGCTCACAGCAGTAGGATACCTAGCGGGTGATTTTTTTACGTTGTTCTTGACTGAACTTATTTTTACCCCGATTGAAATCGCCGTCAAAGACAGACTCGTGATCTATCATCTCACATACGGAGCTAACGGGTCACTAACAGCGATTGAGAAGATCAAACCGTAAGGACTATTCAAACCGTGTTTACGAGCAGTATACCGGCATCGCCATTGCCATAAGCGTGCTGGGGATGCTCATCTCTCAGTTTCTCCCCAGTCCTATTGCAGCAACAAGCGACATTTCTCACACTTCTCAACCATCAGGAAAGGATGTCACCCATGCCTAAAATGATTTCATTATTGGTGTCGTTCTCCCTGTACGGATGCGCTGGATCGAAGCCGGAATATTGGGTATTGCGTAACGACCTCACACATTTCGAGCGGGCGCATTGCCTCAACGCCTATACCGGGCTCTCTCGATCAGCCAATACGTCTTGGCCAAACTGGCTGTTTGCTGGTGGGTTAGGTCTCACAAAGGCCATTGTGCCAATCGAGGAATGCTTTATTAACTCGGCGTCCGTGTTGTCGCAAGACCAGAAAAACTAAGGAAGGTCTGAGTACAATCAGGAATAAATCAGACCTTCCTTAGATGGCTTGATTTTAGGGGAGCACTACACCTGTCTATACGCATACAATAAAGAAAATTGGGCCGCGAATACAGGGAATTTCTGGAGCGGAAGAGAAGGCAGCAACTGGCCGCTTCTATTAGGGCCCTGGGGAATCAGTATGTACGCGCTACAACACCGGCATTTTCACACGGACATCCCTGCCAGTTATTGTTTTAAAAATGCCCAAGGCATCGATTAAGGAGAACGCTATGTTATTAAATCAGTCCGCGTCGGGCAAATCATTGGGAATAAATAATAGTGCCCAAAAAGATGTAGGCAATCTGATGATTCATTTATTTATTAAGGAAGGTCTGATTAATTCCTGATTGTACTCAGTTGGCACGCACAACACGGCGAATGGAGCTGATTAGTTGTCGGAACGTTGAATAAATCAGACCTTCCCTAGAGAAGATTCTCACCTATATTTCGGCTTTGGTGAACAGGGGGAGATTCGCAGATAATTCTGCGGCACATATTGACTATGAATTGGTTCTGCACCGGAACAAACACCAATGTTCGTAAATTAGTCCGCGTCGGGCAAATCATTGGGGTCGTGAAAATCATTGGGAATAAATAAATAATAGTGCACAAAAAGATGCAGGCAATCTGATGATTTATTCATTTATTTATTTATTCAGCCAGGCAGCGACAAGTACCCTCAGCCATATTTCAATCTCCGATAAAATTATTGATCAGCCTGTGACGGAATGTATTTTAATTACCCGGAGAGGGCAGCACATCGATTTGCAACAACAGGCTCATCGCACTCGGCTCGCGCGGTTGCGCTCGCTGGTAGATAAATAGCTGTGATCATGGTGAATGATTCACGGATGGATCTCTTCATCAGGCTTTCACAGAGCACTGTCTTGCCGGTGATCCCTGGTTGTCTCTTCGTGTCTCTTCGTGAGAAGTCCATATTGGTATCCCTCCGCGTACCAAGTATCCAGTTTCGCCTTCCTAACCCATTCACACCCGTGCACACCCGTGCCGCGCGGTGGTCTTGATCGACGTTCGCGGATGGAGGGGGTGAGCAAACCCCAGCTCCGACCTCAGAGCAGACATGTAGCCGCGCTCGTTTCCCTGACAGAATGCGCTACCCGGTTGGTGCGCGGCTCCTCGCGGGCGTCCCTCACAGAACGGGGCCGGCGTGGATTGGCGCGCCAGGGCCGCCCCCTTCCCCGGCTCTCAGCCGCGAATCGTGATTTCGACGGCCTCCGGCTTGACGCCGAAGGTGTCCGCCAGCTGCCGCTTGGCCTCCGCGAGGGTGAGGATGCTCGGCGCGGGGTGTCCGGCCCGCCGCGGCGGCGGCTTCTCCTCCAGCGGCATCGGCTGAAACGTCACCTTGTCGAGATTGATCCGGAAGTCGGCGAGGGCCCGGTAGCGCACGGGATTGCGCCCCTGATCCCAGGCCTTGGGAAGCTGGATCCGCGCGTACTCGCGAAGGGCGATGAGCCAGCGGACCCCGGGACCCTCATGGTCGTTCGATTTCTGCACGGTCGCAATCCGCCCGAGCAGGAAGCCCATGCCGTGCGGTTCTGTGGCATCCGAAAACTCAGGGTCGGGGTGATGGCGATTTTGGGTGCAGAGCAGCCAGGTGCATTGCTTCGCGCGGGCGGGGTTGAGCACCCACGCTTGCGAACCGCCCTCACGGATGATGCGTTCAGGGCTTCGCGCCGTCAACACCACGATGGTGTCGGCGGTGGGGGGCGTCTTGCCGGCTCCGCCTTGGTGAACGAGAAATGTCATCACGTAACGTGATAGGAACAAGTATGGATGATGTTATCAATGTGTTGCCAAAAAGTATAGGCTGCCTGTTTCAGAAGTGGTCAGTTATGAAACGCCCGCCCCTCACGTAAGAGTCTCTCTTGCGGATGTGGTATAAGCATGCCCTCGCCAGGCACCCTTTCTAGGGATCGCGCTCTTTTATAATTGGATTAGGCCAGAACATACAGGTATGCCGTGTCGGATCGTCAGCACCCTGAAGCATTCACATCAGGGTGCTGACGATCCTGAGACTTAGGGTCGCGCCGCTTTTGCCTTCGCCATGACCTTCGCCTCCAACTCTTCAAACGACCCTCGATTATAGGCGTCGTAAACCGCCGCGAGCGATTGGACGCTTATTGTCGCACTTTGGGAATTTTGTACACTGTCGGCATTGATCCAGACCAATTGCGTCCCATTCCCTGAAGATTCCAGGAAATCGTTTGGCTGTCTGATGGATTTATTGTAACTACATTCGGCTGCTGGATGCTGGGACCAGCATATTTAATAACGGTACTTGGATCGACGAGCTTATTGACGATATTCACGATAGCGCTCGCTTCCTTGAACTGTACCGAGATGAACTGGTTGATGTCGCTTTGGAGTTGCCCTGAATACCAATGGCTCTGCGGCACGGCATAAAACCGGGTGAAGGCGTTGAAGGCATGGTTCTGGCCGTCGAGAGGTAACGCGATGTTGTTAATGCCGGACGTATTGACCGGCATCTTCACACTTCCGAGAAACGCTTGGACTTGTACACCTGAGGCGCTCTGACCGAGCGAGATGCTGACCGTATTCGTATCGTCGCCCGATACGAAACATAGCGCCGCCAGACCTTGCTTTGGCCGTGGTGCCTGGGACAGTGACCGGTACCGGCGGTTGCGAGTTACTCCACACGACATTCACCGGCGCATTGGCGTCATTGTTGGCAGAATTATATAAAAAGATCGCATAAACCTGGCCGGGGTTAAGTCCGCCGGCACAAGTCGCCGTATCTCCAGGGTTGAGGGTGATGAGCTGACCGCCATTCCAATTAATCATCATTCTCTTTCACTCCTTTGTCTGCGGAGCGTAGAACCGCTCCAGTTCGACACATAATTAAAATTTGCTATCCGATTTGAAATGGGTCACCGCTTCAGGCAGAGAAGAAAGCGACGGAGGGTTGCGCATGATGCGCCTCCCTTTGAACGGACGGGCACGGAAGAAGCGTTGCTAAAACCATCTCCATGGGCACCTCCCTGGTAGAAGAACGATTGGGATATCTCTCTGGGTAGCCTACGGCATTGTCCGGAGAAGGCAAGCAATAGATGAATTGAAGAAACGCTTCGGCTCCAGGTCGAATGACATCCGACTGGTGGCTTGGTTTGTGACCCACCCGGGAAGTCGGATAGTTCATCCGCTCAGCCCACCCGAGCTGGTCTCGGAGAGCAGGGGGTATTCCTCTCATCACCAACGGGTCGGACAGGGGAGCAGTGGGGCAACACAGAAGACATCAAGTTTTTTGAGAAGGAGCCGAGAAGCGGACTCAACACTCAGTGCGCTTCTGGCGCGACACACCTCACTTTTTTCTCCAGAGATGAAGTTCACTCCATGCTGGTTTCATGCAAGATGTCTTCCGTTGCATAAGTGAGAACCTATTCGACCCGATTGCTTCGAACTGAGGTGCCTTCTAGAATACCCGTCCTTCAAACTCGCACATCGAATCTCTTGATCGAACCTGAGAGGGTGGTATGCAATTACATCTAAGGGTTGGATTGATTCTTATGGTCTTAGTTGCGACAGCTGGGTGTACGAAGAGGAACTTACAACATGACATCACAGATGTTACTGCCGCGCTGAAAATGTGGGAACTCGAACAGAAGAAAACTGGCGCGCCCCAATCCATCACGTGCCTAAAGCTTGCTTCCGTTATCATCGAAGCTGACGCTACAAAAGAGTTGGATGCAGGAGTTTCTGCTAACGTTCAGCCTTCACCGACTGCGACATCGAATGCAAACGCGACGAGAGCCGGAACAAGTAAGATTACGATACAATGGAACGGTATCAATGATCCGGACAAGGGGTGCACCTCACCTCCCGCCCCATGAGACTTACGATGCATTCTTTACTTCGACAAGCGTATCAGGCGGGAACTCATTGGATTCCTCTCTCCTGTTTCACAAGTGGTAACTTCTGCAACAACACCACAACCCGCCTAAACACTCGCTCTTGACTGTTGCATAAGTCTGTTTCAGATTGCTGCCCGTAATCCCCGGTTGCCTTAGTAAAATAGTATGATAAAGTATGAATTATGAATCATACACGGAGGACGCTATGGCGAGTATTGAACGCATGACCATCCACCATGCCTACTGACATGGCAGCGGTTATCAAGACGGCGGTTGACGATGGGGACTATGCCTCTACCAGTGAAGTCGTGCGAGAAGCTGTGCGCGAGTGGAAACAGCGGCGGGCATTCCAGTCTCATGAGTTCGCGGCACTGAAAGCGGATATCGATAAAGGATTGGCGGATATTGCGCCGGTCGGTGCGTAAGTTTGATAAAAAGCGCATCATCGCCAAAGGGAGGAAGTTATCAGCCAAGCCTTGACCCTTCACCTCACCGATGCAGCGGAAACCGACCTTGCGGAAATCTGGGGATACATTGCGACCGAAGCGGGTGAACCGACTGCAACCCGTTACCTTGACCGGATTACCAAGACAATAGATGTGGCACGCCACTCTCCACTGATTGGCACGACCCGCGACCAACTCGGCACGGGCTTGCGGGTGACGTTTCACCATCCGTATGCCATTTACTACCAAGTCACCAAGAGAACACTTATCGTCGTCCGGGTTCTTCATGGTGCGCGGGATGCTGCCGCCATCGCTGAGCAAGGCGGATTTATTCACTGACGCAGCAAGGAACCATTTTTGGAAATACAAATACGCCCTCAACGACCCTTGACCGCCATGTCTGACGACGGCTATGTTCGAAGCGAGCATGATGCAGTTTGTCATCACAACCACATTTGTAAGGGGCTACATGAGCAAGAAGGCCGTGTTTTACCACGCAGGGTGTCCGGTATGCGTTGACGCGGAAAAGAACGTCGCGAATGCGCTTGACCGCTCACGCTACAGCGTCGAGATCGTGCATTTGGGAGAGCAGAAGGGTCGCATCACTGAGGCTGAAGCTGCGGGGGTCAAGTCCGTACCGGCCCTCGTGCTTGAGGGGCAGCCGTTTCATATTAACTTCGGAGCCGGACTCGACGCCCTGAAGTAATTTGATATTGCGGCTCCACGCGCCTGTCAAAGTGTGTGGAGCCGTTCCCTCTGCGATTTGCGCTTTTCCTCTTGAAAATACCTTTTTGTACTCCAGCACGTTTTCACCTAATGGCCTGCTTCTTTTTGATGGCGGATCGTTAAGACCGTCACAACATCGCCTGCATAGTGATACAGCGCCACATAGCCGCTATCACCAAACTGAATAATGAGTTCGCGGAATTCCGGCAGCATCCCTTCTACCTGCCGCCCGATTTGTGGGTTGCTCTTGAGTAACCTGATGTTTTTGATGATGGCTTGTCCTGCCCGCTTTGCGCTGACAGGGGTTTTTGTAAGGAGAAATTCCTGCACCCGTTCAAGATTGCGGATAGCACGTTCGGTAAGGATTACTTGTGGCATTTGGGAGCGGGCTTTGTTTGTTGCTCACCCCATGTTTCCAGCCATGTAATGACCTCATCACCCGTGACATGTTTTCCCGTTGTCTGATAGTCCTTCCATGCAGTGAGGGCTTCCTTTTTGAAGTCTTCGCGTTGTTCTTCCCGCTCTACATACTGAGCAATCGCTTCGCGCATCAGCCAGTGGGGTTTGCGTTGCCGCAGGCTGGCTAACCGCTTCAGCCTGTTTTTTAGAGCCGCGTCAATTTTGACAGCCACAGGGCTTATTGTGGTGGTGTTCATGTTATGTTCTCTCCTAGTATTACCGAGTAATACTACAAGATGTCGTTGCTGGCAAGCGGTCTTTTACCGC
>NZ_RCMB01000021.1 GCF_011319465.1 Candidatus Nitrosotalea sp. TS | reverse complement strand
TGTCACAAACTGTCCAATTGAACAGTCTTCAGATTTTCCAGCAGAAAATGTATACGTGTAGGCATTGGTCAGTTTCCTGTACCTTGTCAATGATCTGCCACTCGATAGGCTCCTGTCCAGACATTAAAGTGAGATGCATCTGTGATATAATAAAATCGTATGGAAGATTCTCACCATTTTTGGAATTGATAATTGATCTTATGGAAGAAAAAATAACAATTGCAGAATTTAAAAAATCCCAAGTTTTCATTTAAAGATTACTTCACATTCCTCACCAAGCCTTAAAACAAATTTGCACAAACTTGGAATAATGATTAGGCTGCTAGGGATATTTCTTGCACTAGTGCTTGTCGCTGCTACTGTGCCCGCATCGTTTTCATACCAAGGAGATCAAAAGCCAGAGCCAGACCATGCCAAGTTCTCATTTAACGGATACTCTAACAGAACACAGCTCTCATTTAACGGATACTCAAACCAGACATTCACTGGATTCAACCAGACAAATCGCGGGCAGGAGATCTCGTATCTTCATGCATGAAATAAATTATCTCAGACAAGAACTTGCAAACATTATCAAGGACCAGAAAAAAGATGACAATAAAACAAAGTTACATCAGCTAAAGCCATTGGAACTACCTGTTTCAAATTCACGTCATGACATAAAGACGGGTAAAACATATCACAAATACAAGAGGATTGCATCTGGGGCATTGAAGAAACTAACAGACCATTTTCATAAATCAACTAACATATAGTATATGGTACAAGGTAATTCAGATGAACAAAAAATGCATAATCTGTGGCTGCAAGGACCACAGGCTTGTCGGGTGCATTACGCACAAGTCAAAAAAGTGTTCGTGCTACAATGAGACAGGCTACTAAAAATCCTAAAATTTGGCAACCAGTGACTGGGGTTATAAAAGGGTGGACGGTACGTGTTATGAAAATATGGACTTGCAAGACCACGACGAAAGCAGATTCAGTATGCTTTTTGAGGTATCTCCCAATCTAATGTGCACGCTTGACTCTGGAGGAATAATAACTGACATCAACAAAAGGGCGCTTGATTACATTGGGTATACAGAAGACGAGATTATTGGCAGGTCGTGCTTTGACTTTATTGAGCCCAGTTACAAAAAGGTGGCACTAGACGGGTTTGCACAGATGCAAAAGACCGGAGTGGGCCCGCTAATTGAGATACTGCTGATAAAAAAAGATGGAGCAAAGTTTTACGGCATGTGCAGCGGTGCAAGACTTGGAAAAAAAGAACCTCCAGAATACATCATTGCAATACAGGACATATCACGACTGTATGATACACTAAAAAAGCAGAAGAGGGCGAGATTCGGATAAAAGACCAGTATGCAGAATTAAAAAAGACACACGAGTCCCTTATACTGACAGAAAAAAAATACCGCAATCTGTATGATGGCTCGCCTGACATGCTACGCACCATTACAGCTGATGAAAAAATAATTGACTGCAATGACGCATATGCAAAAAACCTTGGATATACAAAAGAGGAGATCATAGGAAAACACAGGCAATTGATCACACTGCAGAAAAAAGTTATGATGAGCTGGCAAAATCAATTGCAGAGTGGAAAGAGAACGGCAAGATAATCAACAGGGAGATATGGATGAAAAGAAAGGACGGTTCTACATTTCCAACGCTGCTTAGCGGCACCAACATTTATGATGAGAAAGGAGTGCTGACTGGAAGGACAGTCGCATTAAGGGATATCACTGAAATCTATTACTCTAGAAAAAAGATAGAAGAAGACCAGGCAAAGCTAAGCGAACAGTACACGGCACTAAAAAATGCAGAGCTTACAAAGGACGAATTTTTGGCAATGGTCACACATGAACTAAAGACGCCCCTTGTTCCAATACAGGGCTACGTTGATCTGACACTTGCAGGAAAGTTCGGTCCTCTCACAACAACACAGCATGAAAGGCTTGAGATAGTAAAGTCAAGTACAGAGTCCATGCAAAAACTGATATCTGATCTGCTTGACGTGCAAAAGATAGAGATTGGACAGCTAAAACTCGACAAAAGTGCGCACAACCTGGCAGAGATCATCTCAAATACCATATCCAGCATAAAGCCGCTAACTGACAAAAATGGGATAGAGGTAACTACGTTACTCAAACACGATATCACATGCACATGCGACCATACCAGAATATCCCAGGTCATGACGAATCTCATACTTAACGCAATCAATTTTCTGCCCAAAGAAGGGCGGCAACATATCAATAACACTTGACAAGGAAGAAAGGTCCTACTCTATAGTTGTAAAGGACAACGGTACTGGAATTCAAAAAGACAAGCTGGACAAGATCTTTGTTAGGTTCTATCAGGTGGACACGTCAAACACAAGGGAGCACAAGGGCACAGGGCTTGGCCTGTCAATATGCAAGGGAATAGTGGAAGGACATGGCGGAAAGATTTGGGCAGAATCAAAAGGGATGGGACAGGGAACAGAGATTCACATACTGCTACCTGTCTGATACTTTAATACTTAATAGCAAGGAATTCCTTACTATAAGGTAAGGAAATGTCAGAGCTGAGTATAGGTTCAATTACTACCAAGGGCCAGATAACTATCCCAAAGGAGATCAGGACTTCGCTTGATCTAAAGGAAGGTGATAAAGTAATCTTTGCCATTGAGGACGGACAGGCAACAATAAAAAAGCTTCAAGGAAAGACTTCTGAATTTACGCAGGCAGAAACCGTGGAAAGAACAAGTATCAAATTCCAAAAGAGAATGCGTAAAGAATGGCAATAACTGCAATACTTGATACCAACATCTTATTGAATGCTAAGAATACTGGCGAACAGCATTCTATACACTCTTTGCAGGTATTGGATGCAGTTGAAAGATGGTTCCATACAAGCGATCATATCAGTAATCTCAATTGCGGAATTGTGTACAGAATACTATTCATCACGGAGACAAAAGGGGTAAAGAGGAACTGCTTTCCCATTTGATTTCTACCAAGGGTTTTGTAATTGCCGGGCTTGATGTGCCTATATCTGATGCAGCGGCAAGGATCCGTGCAGATACAGGTCTTAGATTGCCTGATGCTATCATAATTGCCACCGGACTTGCAAAAGGTGCACGATATCTTGTAACACACGACAAAGAGCTAAAGAAAGCTAGTCGATATCTTGAGACTATATCATCAAAAGATCTACTCAATAGGTTTAGGCGTGCCAAAAAGAAATAGCAGAAAAATTGCTTCAAATTATATGCAATACGGATAGCGATATCAAACTCTGTGACATTTATTTTAAATACAGTAACAGGTTATCTACTGTATATCAAAAATGACATCAAGCAATGGCACCTGCACAATAAGTTTTAAAACTGAAAGTGAAAAAGCAAAAGCGTTCTATGAATTGATACATTCAAAGTCACAATTCAGCGGCATTGGAAAAAATACGCTTGTCGTGCAAAAAAAAGACTGCAAGTTGCTCAAAAATAAGAATATAAAGTACGAACTTGTCGAATAGACAGTGCCTTATCTTAAGGTAGAAATTCTGCTTCCTCATTATTACAATAGTTCTGCTGGCAAACGCAAGAAAATAGAAGGCAAGAAATATTCAAAAACTTTTGAGGAGATTGTTGAAAGATTTGGCGGCTGCACAGTAGATAACTCGACTCTAATAGGCGGATGGACAGATCCCAATACGAAAAATAGGATCAGCGATGAAAACAGTACGTACTGGGTGGTCTGTGAGAAGACAAAAAAGAATGTAGAGTTTTTTCATAATTTAAAGAAAAAACTAAAGACAAGATTTGAACAAAAAGACATAATGATGTATTATGTAACTATAAACAAGTTCTAATAGGCTGCACCTTATTTGAAAGAATGCATCAGTCATGTACCTTAAACTTTATTTGCCCATTTGTACAACCAAGAGTATGAAGATTATTCCAGTGATGTTATCAATATTGCTTGCAGGTTCCATGTTAGGTTATGGAATGCATGCATCAGCCCAGACCCCCTGCACCGCATCACAACCGTGTGCACCAATCTGCGGTGACCATGTATGTGCACCAGGCGAGACTCCTGGGTCAGCCACGACAGGCTCTAATGCAAAATCAGTTTCACAGAGCACAAACCAGACAAGTAACTCCAAGCATTGCAACACAGGTGAATCTATCGGCAAACGCAACAGTTGCCAAGACTACAAATGGAACAAAAAATAATGCAAACGGCACATCACCCAAAGAAAATATGGCAATGGGACAAATGCAACAGCCAAGTCATCAAATGGTACCATGATTAGTACAATGCCAAGTGGAACCATGACAAACAGTACCATGCGAAATGGTACCATGACAACAGGTTCAATGAATTCAGGTTCAATGGCAAGCAAGTTACCATCGCCAGGAGCTCAAGTCGCTGCAGGAGCCCAGCCAACAAACGTCAAGTGTCCTTCAGGATTTTACTTGGTGATAAACAACTCTAACTCGCGTCCTGCATGTGTAACGCAAAATACCATGTCAGTGCTTGAGGCAAGAGGCTGGGGCCATGCAGCACCCTAGATTTTTAAAAGTATGGACTTGTTAATTTTATTTTGAAGCACAACAACGCTTGCAAGTGTAATGCCAAACACAAGCCCTGATACTATTCCAAACTCTGGCGCTGCAAAGACTTCAAGAAATAGCGAGCTTGGTGATACAATCGCATTGGGGCTGACCCCATTTGACTGGAGACATGCCTTTGATTGCTCCATGATCGAATATGGCTGTGCAACTTCAGGGTCAGATATTAGGTAGCTGTGCAGTTCCTGGTCCGTCGCACTTGGATTCAGCGAGAGATATGAATTCAGATCACTGTCTATCTTGGCTACAGATGACTTGTAGATTGTCTCCTCCAGTGGAAGGTTGGAACTATTGCAGTAATAATTTCCGTCAGTATCAAACGCAGCCCATGCAGGACTGGAAGATGCCACAAGCAGCATCACGCACCCAAGTATGGCAAACTTCATTGCATCCCAGTATGCATGAAACAAATTAAATTTTTCCACAGAATCATATTTGAAATTCATTCTATATGTAGCAAAACTGATTATGTCCAGAGAATATGAGAGTAATATGAAAAAAGACCCTAGAATACTTCTCAAGGTAAAACCATTTGACTGGGGTCGAGGTACACACAAGACAAGCAAAGAGATAGACAAGATTCTATACGGATCCAAATGATATTTTTGGGGTTTTGTCAAATCAACGGTTGATAATGCCAAGGTGATGGTATCATAATATGGCAATTCAATCAAAACATCTATTGGATCCCTTAGTGGCAAGAATCTAGTTGTGAAGTCTGACATTACGATAATTGGTGCGGGAATTTTAGGAACTTCGCTTGGATATTTCCTATCCCATGTGACAGACAAGAAAGTTCTGGTACTAGAACAAGCACCAGAGGTTGCATTCCATACCAGTTCAAGAAACACCGGCAAAGGTTCACGCGCCGTTTCTCTACGACCCACAAAAAAAGAGGCTATTTGCAAAAGCCGCAGCACTAGGGTTTGAGATGTGGGAGACGTACGCAAAACAAAAGAGTTTGCCGTTCAAAAAAGACGGAGTCTTGGAAGTGTCACTTGACGAGCAGGGAACAAAGAGGCTTGAAAAGTATCTGTCATGGGGAGAGCAGAACGGATTAAAAAAAGACGAAATGAAATTTTTAGACAGCTCCGAGGTGTCAAGACAAGAGCCTGAGGTGCACTGCCAAAAGGCAATACTTTGTACCAAGGACGCATCAGTAGACTTTGGCAAGTTTACCAAATCTCTGATGGAGGACGCAAAGCAAAGCGGTGCAAGTTTTTTGCTAAACACAAGAGCTGAGAAAATACAGGACAAAAAAGAATTTCTTGAGATTAAAACAAATTCTGGTACCATACAGACAGACCATATCATAAACGCAGCAGGTGGAATGTCAATTGATATTGCTCATGCAATGGGTACTGCACAAGATCTCACAGACATTCACTTTCGCGGAGAATACTGGCAGGCTGACAAAATCTACAGCAACCTAACCCGAGTCTCAGTATATTCTGTCCCAAAACATCCCGAGTATCCATTCCTGGATCCGCACTGGATTGTGCGACATGACGGACGATGTGAGGTAGGGCCAAATGCAGTGCCGGTCTTCAGTCCATACGGGTATAATTTCACAGAAAACATCAAAGAGTTTCCGTCAAAGATTGTCGAGATGCTGTCGTCTGGCGCAGCAAAGATGCTGTTTGATTCCCAGTTTCTCTCGCTTGCGACAAGCGAGTTTCTCTCTTCTGTATCAAAAAATGCAATGATAAATCGAGTAAGGGAGTTTCTCCCCAAGGTGATTCCGTCAAAATTCCATACCCGAGGCACTGCAGGGGTGAGAGCATCGGTAATTGACAGCTCAGGCAAGTTTGTCCCAGATGCGGTCATAAAAGAGGGAACAAAGTCAACTCACATCCTAAACTACAACTCGCCTGGCGCTACAGGTGCACTGCCGTTTGCAGTGTATGTAATTGAACAGATGCGCCAAAAGGGAATCATAAAGATACAGAACACAGGGTGCGGACCATGGGACTATGGCAAGGTGCTGGAATTTTTGAATGCAAATTAGGGAATTGTTCTAGATTTGTGTACTGATTTGGCAGTTACTATCTGACGATTTACTTTCAACTTTGCAAAATGGAAGAGTTGGGACAGTGCATGAAAAGCTTATCTGGAAACCGTTCATACTAGAAACGAATTGTCGTCTCCAAAAAGATATTCTATACGTCTAACGCGACATGCAAGATTACGGAGCCAACAACGTGATATATCTGAAAAACAAATTGAATCTATAATTAACAGTCCTATAGAAACAGTTTACGATCCAAGGGAAGATAACTACAAGAGCTACGGTTTAGCTATACATCCATACACCAAAAACCAAGCCTATCTACTCATAGTACATAGCAAGTTTAATACGGCAGTTTGGATTATTTCAGTAATGTGGACAACAAAAGGAATATTGAAAAGATATGGTTTTAGCACAATATGATCCATTGGCAAATGCAATATACGTGAAATTTGCAAAAGGTAAACAACGAATTACTAAAACCATACCATTGGGCAAGGGAACGTATCTAGATGTTGCAGAAAATGGACAGGCCTTTGGTCTAGAAATAATGCTTCCCAAGAAAAAATCTAGAGATATAGAAGAAATTTTACGCCATTCTGTAAAAGAAATAGAACTAGTGCAATAGCAGATATCATTCCTACAGTTCAGGTTATGCCGTAATGTAGATACAAACACAGCGTGCGGACCATGGGACTATGGCAATGTGCTGGAATTTTTGAATGCAAATCAGGAAATCACTTCATAACAAATCATTGAATTGATAGATTGTCATCTCTCACAATAGGATATCTACGCGTAGGAGTGCTTGCAAGTAGTTTAGGTATATGTGGCTTTGGTTGGTAACCGGAAACTAAATTAAAAGAGTGGATAGAGAGTTTGTTGATATCATGATTCTAGTCTGCATTCCGGCATACAATGAGGAAAAGATAATTGGAGATGTGGTAAAGCACTCGCTCCAATATGCAGACAAGGTAATTGTATGCGATGATGGCTCGACTGACGGTACTGCAAAAATTGCAAAGCAAAGTGGTGCGACAGTAATATCGCACAAAAAAAATGAAGGCTATGGCGCATCAATCATTACGCTATTTGACAGGGCAAGACAGGAAAATGCTGATACCATGGTGACAATTGATGGTGACGGGCAACACAATCCTGATCAAATTCCCCTCTTGCTTGATACACTAAAACAAAACAATGTAGATGTCGTAATCGGTTCAAGGTTTTTGAACAAAAGCTCTAGTACGCCAGGATACAGAAAACAAGGAATCAAAATAATAACATCGGCTGCAAACTTTGGAGCTGACTTTAAGGTAAGCGATGCCCAGTCGGGATTTCGCGCATATTCAAAGCAGGCAATAGAGTCAATTCATCCAACAGAAACTGGCATGTCAGTATCAACTGAAATTTTGCTCAAGATATCAAACAAGGGATTGAGCCTGGCCGAAGTTCCAATCACGGTATCCTACAACGGCGACACGTCAACGCAAAGTCCTGTCCCGCATGGTGTCGCAGTACTGATGAATACTCTGAAGTTTATTTCAGTAAAACACCCGATTCCATTTTACGGGTTTCCCGGTATCGCACTAGTAATTGCAGGCTCTGTCATTGGCTACCAATTCCTGGATGCATATCTGAACAAGCAGGTAATCTTTTTGGGCTCGCTTATGGCAGCAATCATTTTATTTTTGGTTGGGACAATTTTATGCGTCACCGCAGTAATACTGTTTTCAATGGCAACACTCATGCGCGAAAGACAGTAACATTGCATAAAAAACGAGACTGACATGCTGTCGCCAAATCATGACAAGTTAACAGAACCGCAACATTAATGCGCGAGCGGCAGTAAGGAATCTTACATGGATCTGCCAAAAATGACCAAAATTGTAAAATCTATAATACCAGTTTATGGATTATTCATAATTGCGGCTCCCAGATTCAAAATAAAATGATCTTGGTACCAAAAGTGAATAAATCGTCCATTATGCTTATATATCTAAATTCGTGCAAAAATTACAATAACTATGTACAACAATCTATTACGAAAAATAACTAGTCTATCACTATTATCGATCCTACTTCTGAGCAGCGCTGCATTTGCATTGCCAAACGCAATGCCAGCAGCACACGCTCAAGTAGCTTCGCATCCTAACTTGTTTGTCTCTGCTGAAAATTCTCAGTGGAACAATTACTTTGCAGGTCCACAAGTGGTTCAAGTAATCGTATCTGATCCAAACATCAATCAATTGAATCAAGCATACGGTGAACCCGTGGTAACTGTCAACGGTAAGAGACTGAGAATGGCACAGGGTACAGACGGCAACTGGTATGGATACTTTGCTGATAGAAATCAAGCTGAATTTGCAGGTAAGACTGCACCAGTATCTGGTCAAGGTCTAAACTTTGGTTACTTCTGTGGTCCAACATCTGACGCATCAGGATTAAGAACTGGTTTGTCTTATACAGACACCAAGGGCTTTACTGTTGCAAGAGATGTATTCAACGGTAGTACTTCTGCACCACTATCACCATTTAGTTTGGCATCAGTTGGAACTCTTTCCAACTCTTGTACATTTAACAGTGATGCAGGTGCAACAACAGGTATCACAGCAGAAAACGTGATCAGAGAGAACAAGACTCTGAGCAATGTAGGTTTAACTGGCACCAATATTGGCAACGGCTTTGCCGCATCTAAACAATATGCAGATGCATGGCCAATTATCCAGCTATATGATTTCTCAGCAATTCCAACTCCAGTAACAGTTGACTATGCAGCAGCAGGTGGCGACCAAGTCGTCAACCTGACTTTTGATAGAATTCCTAGTAACTTGATCAGTGTTACCACGGATAGGACAGCTTATCCAGAAAACACACAAGTGTTCTTGACAATGAACGACCCACAGCTTAACGTAGACCCAACAGAGGAAGACTCTTGGACTTGGGGTGCAAATACCACAAATAGTACATTGTACTATATGGCATTTGACAGGAACGACAATCAACGCGCAGATGGTATAAAATCAGTAGCTAATGCCGTACCTGATGTCTTCAACGGAAAGATGCCAGGCGCGTCAGTAGGTGCGCCAGCTATGCAGAACTTGATTGGCAACCTGACACACTTCAACTTCAACCACAATGGACAGTTTACATTCAATCCAACAGCACAGTCTGTTAGAGTTGTAGACTTCCAGTCTAACGGCAAGCAAATCCTCAACAGCACTACAGACTCATCGTCTAACAGCAACAGAGGAAACCCAGCACACCTGAGAACCGAATCAATCGGTGTAGACTCTGAGCCAATCACCTTCATCGAGCAAGGTGGTGTGGATACAGGCGTCTTTGGTAACTGGGACGGCGCACATGTGTCAAACATTGTAACACTAAGTCCAGCAGAAGAAACTTCTATTGGACAGTCAATTCGAGGCCAGTCTGCCACCTTCAACTATAATTCTCTTGGAGGTAGCATCGTAGGCGGCTTTGCATTTGGTAGTATAACAATGACCGCAACAAACGGCACTTGGCCATCAGGTACAAGAATTCCAGTCACACTAACCGATATGGATGAGAACAAAAACTCAAAAGTTACCGAACATCTCAACGATTATGGTAGTAATGTAGACAGAGTGTCAACAATGAAGATTGGAACTCCATTCTCATTGAACGCTGGCAAGGAGACTGCCGCATTAGCTGCAACAGCAGCAAGCACAGAACCGGTCGGCGGAAACGGAACCACACTCTTTACAATTACACCTAGCAAAGTTGCAACAGCAGTAGATAATGCTGTAGATGAGTCCTTTAGCAACAGACCCGTATTCTCGTTTACCAACGGCACTGTCGTTGATATTCAGCCTACTGGTGCTCTAGTTGTTGATACGGGGGCTACCATGCAAACACTGTTGAATACTATCCACAACACCAACACGACCGGTACAACCGCATCAACAAGGTTCCACGGATTTAACTTCGTGAACTTTGACCTGAGAGGATTTACCAGCCTGAACGGTGCAACTGGAACTGATCCAACAGCAGTGCAGGTATTCCTGGCATACAATAGTACTGGCGGCGCCATCATAAACAGTGGCGGAGTTCCAGTTCAAAACTTGCATGCCATCTCTATTGCAAACGCTACTAACCTAGAGTCATTTGTCAATACCAATGCGACAAATGCTACAGGCCAAATCTTTGATGAGAGAATATTTAGCATCCCTGCAACTGCACGCATTGGATTTGTGTTCCAGTTTACAACATCTGGCACAACACTTCCAGTGATTAGCAAGGCAGGTAGCACAGTAACAACTGCTGGAATCCCGGCAGTAGCTGATATCTTCTCAATCGGTATCATAGGAGACGGTACTAACAACAATCAGAGAATAAACAACGCCATCTACAGATGGGAGCTTGAAGAGACCGGTGACAACACTGGTGTATTCGCTGGAACAACACAGTTCCTTATGCTCAACCAGTTGAACCTTCTCAACCCAAGTACCTATGCTAATTTGAGAACCATCAACCATGATGTGTTATTTGTAGCCATCCAAGATATGCTCCAGTCTGAGGCAAGCGCACCACAGGTAACCTATTTAGATTTAGGTGCCGACGGTGTCAACACACAGATATCTGCACAGCAGGATATCCCAACTCACTCTGGAACCGTATCATTTGACCAGAAGACATACAAGGTAGGAGACACTGTGACAGTTACAGTTAACGACCCAGACCTCAATACCAACAACGACCTCGTTGTAATCTATACCGCAGTAGCACCACCAATTTCTGGTGGAGCTATCGATGAGACCCAAACACCAGACGTAGCAACCGATACAATCGGTGCACGCGATCTTGGTACATATTCTGATGGCACAGCCATTGGAAGGCTCTTAGATATACAATTTGGTCAAGCAGATATCAGATGGACTGATGCAAACATCGCCGGTGTTAATGCTAATAAGGCAGCCTGCTTTGCTACAGAAAGCAATACAGGTACTGTACCAGGTGGATTTGCAACAAGTCTTTCAGCCTCAGGATTCTCACTAGTTGAGACTGCTGCAGGTTCAGGTATCTTCACAGGTACATTCGAAGTTCCAGATCATGTCTGCCAAGCAGGCACATCTGTAATAACCAACGGTCTGAACATCAAGGTCAACTATGTTGACTTTAGAGATGAATCAGGCAAATCGGTCGAAGTATCTGACAATGCTGGTATCAGAGGAAATACCGGTTCAGTAAAGTTGGACAAAGCAGTTTACCCAGTCCCATTCGGAGCACTGAATGTAGCAGGACTTGGTGGAGCTAACTTTGATACCTCTTCTGACTCAGGCAATATCGCAAAAGATGCTAGCCTGAACGGTATCTTCCCATTACACAGAGATCTGTCAGGCTCAGGACTAATTCCATCTACTGGTGGACTCGTAGGCCAACAATTGACATTGCCAGCAGGCACTGTCCTTGTACACGCAAGAGTCAATGACCCAGACTATACACTAGCTGCATCAGGTACTAACTTCATTGCAAGCGGTGTATGGTATGCAAACTCGCATACAAATGTGAATAACGGTCCAGTAGCCTTCCAGATCACACGACAAGGTCAATCAGTATTGTTAGCAACAGCAGGTGGTCCAGCCATCAGAGGCGGTCACATCATTAACTTGAACAGCACTCAGCTCCCGGCTCAAAATTCAACAGTCTGGGCACATGTATCAGACCTCGGTCCTATGACTGAGATCTCACCAGGTGCTGGTATCTTCCAAGCTGATTTGCCAATTGAGTTAACTGATGGTCCAGCCGGCACAGACTGCCCTGCAGTAACAAACTGGGATCAGTCAATCAATGGAACCGCTAAGTTCACAACAGCCCAGACTCCAAACAATAATGCTGGTGGCACTGCCTCCAGTCATCAAGGTGGAAGATTCTGGACACCGGCTCCATCTGGAAGCAACTACTGTGTAAGACAAGGAGATGTACTCACTGTAACATACTTTGATACAAGTGACGCATCAGGTCAAACACAAACTGTCACAGACTCTGCAACATTTGACTTAAGAAACGGTGTACTACAGTCTGACAAGTCTGTCTACATCATAGGTTCAGACATGATCTTAACCTTGGTAGAACCAGACTTTAACCTAGACTCACAAACTGCTGAGACAGTACCACTTGATCTAATCGAGTGGGACTCGCACGCATACAAGGGTACCATGGGTCCATTGGCCGATAAAGCAGCGGCCAGTTCGATCTTTGCATCCTTTGATGCCAAGCCCTCAACATTTGTAGAGACTGGTAAAGACACAGGCATCTTCCAATCAGTAATAAAGATCCCACAAAAACTGGGAACTACAATACTTGAGAGAGGAGAGCAAATCAACCTAGAATATACTGACTGGGGTCCAGCAGGAGCCAAGACAGTAGGTGCAAACAGCCAAGATATTGAGCTGACAATTTACACCTCCAACTTTGGCGCAACAGTTGAACTCGACCAGAAGGTATACACTTGGACTGATATGGTCTACATTACCGTAGTCGCACCAGATCACAACTTTGATCCAAACCTGATTGACACTATCGGAAACAATGGCGGAGAAGACCAGGTAATTGTCTCAACTAGAGGCAACCAGATCTTCTACAAGCTATCTGAAACCGGAGTAGACACAGGTATCTTCACTGGATATGTCATCCTCACCGGCGATAAGAACCTCAAGGGAATCGGCGGTGTTGATGGCGAAGGAACCGAACCAACAGGATTAATTGGAACCGGAGCCACTGGCTCTTGCAACCAATCAACACCTTGTGGTCCAACAGATGGATTCCTCCCAGCAGAAGACTCTGACGGTGTATCAGTATCGTTTGAATTCACAAGAGATCAAACAGTTACTGGTTCCGCACTAATCAGATGGAACATCGGTGAAGTCTCATGGTTACAGGCAAGCTACCCAGCTAATGGTCAAGGAGTATTGCAGATCGTAGACCCAGACATGAACCTCAATCCAAAGGCAGTCGATAAATTCGACACCAACGTGTGGTCTGACTCTGATTCAGGTGGAATCAAACTCACCATGACAGAGACTGGCCAGGATACCGGTATCTTCCAAGGTACGGTATACTTTACAACCAACTTCCAGTCATCTGGTAACAGGTTGCACGTTTCACAAGGTGATACAGTAACAGGCGAGTACGATGATAGAACATTGCCTCCGCCATACACCACGGCTGATGACTTGCGCATGACCGCGACAACATTCATTGGTACAGTTGTGCCTCCACTCGAAAGAGCGCCGGCCAGCAACCCAAGAGTAGTTGACTCGTTTGGCAACGCAATCAACGGTACCGTAAAGACAGGCCAGCAAGTCCAAGTGACTGCTGATTTGGCTAACGGACAAAACACCGACCAGCCATTTGCATATCTTGTACAAATACAGGATAGCAACGGTGTGACAGTGTCACTCTCATGGATCACAGGTACACTATCTGCAGGTCAATCACTCAACCCGGCCCAGTCTTGGACTCCGTCAGCAGCTGGCTCATACACTGCTCAAATCTTTGTATGGCAGAGCATTGACAATCCAAACGCACTGTCGCCACCATTGAGTTTACCGATCACAGTACAGTAGACTAGAGAAACCA
>NZ_RCMB01000014.1 GCF_011319465.1 Candidatus Nitrosotalea sp. TS | reverse complement strand
TTTTATTTTGCGGCTCATTCCACCAGTAACATCCATTTTTACATCTGTAATTGTAGGTTTTTCTGTAGTTATTTCACGAATTAATTTCCTAGTCTTGATGTTAGAATACACTCCATCTACATTTGTTACGAAAATTGCAAGACGAGGTTTTAAGATCCTAGTTAACATCCCCATTATTTTATCTCCAGATAATATGTAGAACTTATTTTTGCCAAACCACATGACATCCCCATAAGAGATAGGGATCAGTCCAGTATTGGAAATTTTCGGAATTTCTTTAACTTTTTTTATTATTGGCTTGTTTCCAAAAATAAAATCAGTTGGAGGTAGGCAATATGGGTTAAGATTTGATTGAAGAAATGACTGAAGAACAAGTTTATTTAAATCGACCATGGAATTTTTGACAACTGAAACACCTTTGGTGCTATATCTATCAGGTTTCGTGTGCATGTTATATTTTACGGACCAGTAATGTCCAAAAGAACCGCCACCATGAATTACCATGTATTGTTCTTTTACCTTTCTCAAGTGAGAAGCAATTTGTTTAATTGCGGTTATATTAGCTGTCAATGGTTTTTGTTTGTTTGTAATTATTGATCCGCCAAGTTTGATCAAAATCATGATTTTTAACAATGATATGGTCGGTTTTAAAAAGTATCTCTCATATTTCTGCCTATAATCATTATGAGGGAGTTTTTATTTGGATTACAAATAGCTTAATCCATCAAAGTCTATCTTTGCAATAAAACAGTCACTATTTTTTTTTAAATTCTCTAGTGTGGCAGATGCATTAGATTCATCTACTAGAGAAATTATGCAACCACCGCCGCCGGCCCCAGTTATTTTAGCTCCGTATGATGTCTCTGATGCTTCTTTTATGAGAAGATCAAGCCTACTTGTTGACACGTTTATTTTCTCTAATAATTTTTGATTTTCTGATATTAGAGAACCTAGTTTGTTTAGATCATTTTCTTTCAATGTTGACAATGCCTCTCTTACCAATTTCTCCTCACGTTTACACATTTCTGAAAACATCTTTTCATTTTTATTTTTAAATTCTCTTACCTTCAAAACAATTTCTCTTGTGTTATGAACCTGATTTGAGTTTGCAATTATCAAACTAAGATTATTTTTAGAATCGATTTTTTCAAATCCAGTTTTGTCATATGCTATCAGTCCGCCAAAAGTAGAGGCGGATGAATCTGCGCCTGATGCAGTCTTCAAATATGACGCGTTCTGCTTCTATAGATCTTTTTAGAACTTGTTCTTTTGACTTTTTATCAAATAATCCAGCAACCGATGCTGTTACGGCAACACATGCAGCTGAGGATGATCCAAGACCTATTCCCGCAGGAATATCTGATTTTAGAACTATCTCTACGCCTTTTTCTTCATTAAATTCTTTCAAGGTTTCTTTTGCAATGTGGAAAAAAGGCTTCATGAACCTGGTTGATATTGAATTCATGTCCAACGGTGTATCAAAATCAATTTCTGCATTTCCAAGCTCTGACTTTATGCGTATTTTTGGTTCATCTAAAAACTGAGAAGTTGCCGTAATTCTCTTATCAATGGCACAAAGTATTGCCTTGACACCATATACTACAAAATGTTCTCCAAAAAGAATTACTTTGCCTGGAGCTGATGCTGTTGATTTCATGAAAAAATAATCGACGCATATCCTACCACTGAACTTCTTTCACCTGTAACATCTCCGCTGGTGGCATACTTTTCTAATGTACCTCTAGTTGCGCCCAATTCTTTACAGGCTATAATGGTAGAAGCTATCGCTCCATATCCGCACGCACTAATTTGATTTTTCTGTAAAATATTATAGAACTCATTGACATCCATTTCCAATATGGGTTCGATCAAAGATTTGTCTTGCTTATGTGCAAATTCATTTTCTTCGTAGTGTGTAAAGTCAGAAGAGCCAATTACTACAGTTTTTCTATTTTTTGCTATTTTTGATATGGATGTGCCTATATTTGTAGCTGCACTGTAGCTTTGGTCTATCAAAATTATTGGCAGTATCTTAAATTTATGAGAATAGATTTCCTGTAGCATTGGTATTTGTACTTCAAGACTATGATCTCTTGTATGTGAAAAAAAATCCAATTCTATATTCTTTGTTGCCTTGTTAATCTCAACTGCAGCATCTGTATCCACCTCAACATCTCCAAGTGGCGTCCTCCATAACCCGTCTTTCATAGCAGCTATGTTGCAGCCTATTCCCCAATGATTTGGCCCTATGATTATCACAAGATCTGGTTTTAATGAAGAAATTGCATAATAAGAGTATGCGGCAATTGGACCAGAGTACATGTATCCGGCATGAGGACAGATGACTCCGATTATGTTTTTGCCATCTGGCAAGGGAGGTAATTTTCCGGGTCCAAAATTATGTAGGAAACAATCTTTAATAGTTGATCTTAATTCTTGTTGTGTTTTTGGATAGAACATTCCAGCTACAGCTGGTGTTCTTATCTGCATTGTGTTATTGCCTCTGATTTCTTGTTCTCATCGGAGGCATTCTTTCAGATTCTTCTTCTAATTCTTCTTCTGTTATTTTAGTTTCAAAGTCTTCTATTTCGTATTTCATTGACTCGTCAGGCTTGATATTTCCTTTTTGTAATAATATTTCTCTAGCTAATAACCAATAGATTGCAGCAAGAGATTTTCTGCCTCTATTGTTTGCCGGTATGACTAGATCAACTTTGGATGTGACATTGTCTGTGTTTGCAATCGCAATGACTGGTATTCCAGCATTTGTAGCTTCCAAAATCGCTTGCTCATCTACTTGAGGATCTGCTACGAGAACTAATTCTGGTTCTATATAGTAAGGCAAAAGCGGATTTGTAAGAGTGCCAGGCATAAATCTGCCAAGCATAGGGGTTGCACCTATAAGTTCACAAAATTTTTCAATTGGAGTACTTGCGTATTCTCTTCCTGAACAAATGAACACTTTTGAGATAGTTGCCCTGTTGATGAATTTTGCAGCTGTCTGAATACGAGATAATGTTTTCTTGCTATCTATGATGTAAAGACCTTCATTTGTTGCCTTTGTAATGAACGGTATCATGAATTTTGTCTTAACCTGAGTGCCTACTCTTATTCCTGTAGACAACACATACTTTTCCATATGTTCGAATTCTTCTTGCTTAGTCATGACGTGTTCTTAAATCTCGACCATTCCACGTATTAAATCATACTCTGAGATACGTAGCAATTCGTTTAGTTTAGCTATTCTTTCTCCTCCCATAACACCTACCTTTAGCATCTTGGATTTTGTAGCAATTCCAATATGTGATATGTGTGAATCAGATGATTCTCCCGATCTATGGGATGTGATTAATTTTATGTTGTTTTTGGATGCTTCCTTTGCAAATTCAATAGCATCGTAAAGACTTCCTGCTTGGTTTACCTTTAAAATGGCAGCATTACATGCTCTTTTCTTTGCAGCATTTTTCAAAATTTCAGTATTAGTTACCAAAAGATCATCACCGGTTATCAAGATGTTTGGAAACTTTTTTGTTAAGATGGCCATATCTTCAAAGGCCTCCTCATGAACGGCATCCTCGGCATATGCTAATTTGTATTTCTTTATTATTTCCGCGGCAAAGTCAATTTGCTCTTCTGGCGTATTCTCAAACCCTGCCCTGTCATAGACATATTTCTTTTTATTCTCATTCCATTGTGTAGTTGAAGCAAAATCTACTCCTAACGAAACTTCTTTTCCTAGTGTAAATCCTAATTGTTCACAAGCTCTTGCAGCTACTTCCAATGCTTGTTCATTGTTAAGTTTTGGAGCCCAACCCCCCTCATCCCCCCTACCATTTGTGAATCCGGGGTCTTTTTTTGCTAGTATCTTTCCAAGTTCTTTGTGTACTGACAAATTAACTTCAATGGAGTCTCTTATGGTCTTTGAACCTGTAGCACAAACTAGTATTTCTTGAATATCTGGAGTTCCAGGACCAGCATGAGCTCCCCCGCCTAAAATATTGCCCAAAGGAAATGGAAATTTAAGATCAGAGTCCTTGGTTAATAATTTGAACATTGGAATTCCCTCAGATTTTGCTGCAGACTCTGTTGCGGCTATGGTGAGAGAAAATGCAATCGAACCGCCAATTTTTGAATAATTAGAAGTCGAATCTATCTCTCTCAGCGCCTCATGGATAGATTTCAAATCAGAGGGATCAAGTCCGATAAATTTTTTTTCGTTTGCTTTTAAGATCTCAAGACCTTTTTCAGGACTGTTGTCTGGAAAACTAATTGCCTCATATTTTCCTACGCTTGCGCCAGATGGTGCACAAACCCTGCCAACATCTCCATTGTCTGTGATTACATCTATTTCGACTGTTTTAGATCCTCTACTGTTGTAGAGTAGCCTCCCCTTTATTGACGCAATCCGTGCCATTCTACTCTAGCTCGGATTGAACTTCTTGCTCCCTTCTCCTTATTGCTTCGTAAAATGGAATAACTTGATGAATCGTTTCCACTGCTGTTAACATCATAGTTCTGCAACAATATCGTTTTAATCCTAAAGAATTTAGGACCTTTGCTGGATCCTCGCCGCTTTTGACGCGATTTTGATACTCTTTGAATTTATCTGCAATTAAATTTCCACAAGTAAAACACCTGACAGGAATTAGCACATTTTAAAAAAGTAATCAAGGCTTATAAAAACCATACATGGGTATTGCATCTGCGGGAGTCGCCCAGCCTGGTCAAAGGCGCTAGCTTGAGGGGCTAGTATCTTAGGATTTCGAGGGTTCAAATCCCTTCTCCCGCACTTGATAATCGTATTATGGAAAAATCATCCTATCTGATAAAATTATTTCATTGTACTATGATTTGGTAAAGCCCTTATTTGACATAAATTTTTGTAACCATGTGGAAATTACAGTTAAACAAATGATGCAAATAGAAGAAAATGGCCACCAGATGGGGTTCTTTCGAAAACTGATGATGGAAAATGCTGGAGCATCAACAGCAAGATACCTAATTGAGAAATATGAAAACTTGCAGGAAAAGAAAATCATGGTATTTGCAGGATTAGGCAACAATGGAGGTGACTCATTTGTGGTAGCAAGACATCTGGCAGGATTTGGATGCAAACTAGATGTTGTCTTACTTGGAAACCCGGATAAAATAAAAACTGAAGAGTCTGCCTCTAATTGGAAAATTCTAGAAAAAATGAATTCAGTAAATCTCATGGTTGCTTCTGATCCAACCTCGATTCTCCTTAATGTTGACATAATTATTGATGGTATTCTGGGTACTGGAGTTTCAGGTAAAATAAGGGAGCCTTATGCTACTGCAATAGATTTGATAAATAAATCCCAAGCCTTCAAACTATCTGTTGATGTACCCTCTGGACTGGATCCTGATTCAGGTTCAGTGATAGACAAGTGCGTAAAAGCAAATGTTACGATTACATACCATAAAATGAAGATTGGAATGCCCAAAAGAATGGATATGTGTGGAAAAATAATAGTTGAAAAAATAGGAATTCCACCAGAGGCTGAGGTGGGAATATTATGAAAGTTTATCAGCTTGAAGTGGGAAGCATGCAAAATTTTACATACATACTTGAAGACGAACAAACAAGCGAAGCCGTAATTCTCGATCCTTCATGGGATCTTGATCTGATAGTGGAGATAATAGAGAAGAACAGCCTACAAGTAAAATACATCATAAACACTCATCATCATTTTGACCATACTATAGGTAATGATGCAATGGTGAGAAAGACTGGAGCTAAGATCTTACAGTATGTGTCTTCAACACTAAAAAATGATGTGACAGTATCTGAAGGTGACAAAATCAGATTTGGAAACTCAGAACTTACTGTTGTTCATACTCCTGGACATTCAAAAGACAGCATGTGTCTTATAGGGGATGGCAAGATCTTCTCAGGTGACACATTATTTGTGGGAAACTGTGGCAGAATCGATCTTCCAGGCGGCAGTGCTAGGGAGCTTTATCACAGCTTATCTGATATAGTTTCAAAGATGGATGATAGTCTGATTCTTTATCCTGGTCACAACTATGGCAATTCGCCAACATCTACAATAGGAAGAGAAAAGAAAACCAATTTTGTGCTTCAACCTAGAACCGAAAAAGAATTTTTAGAATTTATGAGCAGTGATTAATTTTTGCAAGATATAGAGATACTAGGAAATAAAAAAGAAGGCTTAGATTTTATCGATAAGACAAAGCAAAAGAGATTTGTTTTTTCTCTAGTGATATCATATACTGCAACCTCGGAAATTCAAGGAATTACAATTGCTGGAGAACATCCTGATTTGATAAAATACACAGGACCTGCAGATGCTGAATTTATCCATTATGGATATTGTAAGAGCATATCTGTTATACCTATGACTCCTGATGGCAAACCCACACCAGCCCTTCTAACAAAAACAGCGTTAGAAGCCGCAAGTATACCAAGCATCGTAATTAATGCTGGAAGCAAAATTCCTCCAAAACTTCCATTCATAGATATGAATTTAGAATATGGGAAAAATATCTCAAATGAAGCTGCGTTAAGTCAAGAAGAGATAAGAAAAGCAGTAGAATATGGGCGAATAATTGGTAGATTTCTTGGTGCTTCAACCGACTGTTTAGTAATTGGAGAAAGTATTCCAGGAGGAACCACAACAGCGCTTGGAGTACTTGAGGGGCTTGGTCTGAAGGCACTTGTAAGCAGTAGTATGCCTGACAATCCGATACATCTTAAGACTGAAGTTGTAAAAAATGCACTAAAGAGAGTGCAATCAAATGATCCTTTTGACATTGTCGCAGAAATTGGTGATCCAATGATACCTACAGTTGCCGGAATACTTAGTACCTCATCTGAAATCACAAAGGTACTATTGGCAGGTGGGACGCAGATGGCCGCAGTCTTATGTTTTGCAAAAAGTATGGGTTTTGACGGTAAAAACACCGCTATAGGTACCACCTCCTATGTTGCAGATGACAGATCAGCAAATTTAGCTGAAACGGTTGGCCAAATATTTGATATTCCGATATTAGTTGCCAAACTTAGGCTTGGGCAATCCAGTATTCCAGGCCTTCGTTCCTATGCCGAAGGATTTGTCAAAGAAGGTGCAGGTGCAGGAGGAGCTTCTATAGCATGTATGTTAAAAACTGGAATGGATGCAGAAAAATTACTTGCTCTCACCGAAAAAGAATATAAAAAAATTACTTAACCGTCACAGATTTTGCCAAGTTTCTTGGATAGTCAGGATCCGTGTCTTTTTCAACAGCCGCATAATAAGCCAAAAGTTGGACAGGCACTATTTCCACTAACGGATACATGGATTCATCCATTCGTGGTATCTCTACCCAGTAATCATAAACATCGCTAGGCTTGTCTGAGATCCCGATGATCTTTGCACCTCTGGCTTTTATTTCACGTGCGCTAGTTAACGTATCAGAATAGGTAGTATCGTTTGGATTGATCATAATGACATATGTGTTGGAATCCATTAATGCAAGCGGTCCATGTTTTAACTCTCCTCCGGGAAGTCCCTCCGCATGTATGTATGTGAGTTCCTTTAGCTTTAGTGAAGCTTCTGATGCTATGGGGTAATGAACTCCCCTTCCAAGTATGTATATATCTGATACATCTTTGATCTTTTTTGCTATCTCCTTAATCTTAGAATCGTCAGAAAGAATCTTTTTGATTGCTTCTGATGCTTTTCCAAAGTCCATGCCTGCACTCCCATTGCATAGCTTATCGGCCATTTTGTATAGTATGGCAAGTTGTGCTGTGAAACTTTTTGTGGCAGCTACTCCTATTTCAGGACCACATCCCAGTCCTATGGATATGGAGGATAAATGAACCAGAGATGATGTCATTATATTCACAATTGAAATGATTTTTGCGCCTGCTTTCTTTGCAATATTTACAGCCTCCAATACATCCGCACTCTCACCACTTTGAGATAATGCTATCAAAATGGACTGTTGCTCAAAAATATCAGGTGAAAAATGTGCCTCGCTTGATATTATTGGTTCTATCTTGATCTTTGCATATTTTGAAAAAAGGAATTTGGCTACAAGTGCAGCATTATAGCTTGTTCCGCTACCAGTTATGTACAGTGTTTTTGCATGTCGGACAAAATCAGTTGCTAGATCAAGTTCAAGTTTTGTGTTATTTCCAGCATTTAGTATAGTTGTAGGTTGCTCTGATATTTCCTTGAGAGTAAAATGTGCATATTCTCCTTTGTACACGTCAGCAAATTCCTTTGATACCTTGGTGATTTGATGTTGTACTGGATTTGCGTCAAAATCAAAAATCTGAATTCCAGATTCGTTGATAATTACAAATTCTCTATTATCCAAATAAATGACCTCATCTGTATGCTCCACAAATCCTAATACATCACTAGAAATGAAGTATCCTTCTTTTCCAATTCCTATTATGAGCGGTTCGTGAAATCTTGCTGCAGATAATGTTCCATCTTCAAAAACAGCTACAAAAGCATAACTTCCCTTAAGATCAGAAACAGTATGAACCATTGACTGCTTTATGTCTCTAGTTTTATCATAATGGTATTGGAGAAGATTTGCAATTACCTCGCTGTCTGTCTGACTTTTGAATCCATAACCGTTCTGCTGAAGTTCTTTCTTTAGTTCCTCGTGGTTTTCTATTATTCCGTTGTGAACGATGGCTATCTCTCCAGTGCTAGATGGATGGGGATGAGCATTTGTATCAGTGACCATGCCATGTGTAGCCCATCTGGTATGTCCTATTCCAACGGTTCCGGAAAGTTCGTCAAGTCTTACTGCCTTATTTACTTCAATTACTTTTCCTACTCCTTTTCTTACTAAAATATGATTATTGGAAAATGTAGCAACCCCAACGCTGTCATATCCGCGATACTCCATTCTCTTTAGGCCTTTAACTATTATTGGTGCAGCTTGATTGAGGCCTAGATATCCTATGATTGAACACATATCGATATTTTATGTCACTTCTGGATAAATAATAATTGTGTATGTTTTACTCAGCTGGCTGTTCAGTTTTTACTTCTTCAACGGGTTTTTGCTTGACTTTACCCAAGTCTACCTCCGGTGATAAACTCACTTGGTTCTCTTCTTCTATAGTGACTGTATATGATGGAATGTTTATCGTTCTCTCTCCTATCATGACATGTCCATGTACAACGGCTTGTCTTGCAAGATAAGGACTTTTGATATTGGCTTTTTTCTGAATTACTGTTTGTAATCTGCGTGATAACAAATCAGTTACTTTTAGATTTAAGACATCATCTAAGGTGGAATCTTCTTTTACTAATCCTATTCGTGTCAACGATCTCATGAGAATTGGTTCTTTATTGCTCCTTACCTCTTGTGTTAAAGCCAAAAGAGATCTTGCCTGGTTTCTTATTCTGGAAAGTTCTGTATGTGCTTTCCAAAGTTCTCTCTTGTTCTTCAGTCCATAAGTACCAAGAACATACAGTTCTTCACTCAATAGATCATAATTTAGAGGTCGTTTTGGTTTTCTCCACATTTTGCGAGAATTCTTTGGATGATCTCCCATCTATCTCACCTATTTGGCCTTCTTTTCCGCAGCAGCTGGTTTTGCAGTGGCTTTAGCATCCTTTGCAGGAGCTGCTGTGCCTTTTGTAGCAGCTGCAGGAGCTGCCGCACCTTTCTCAGCTGTAGCAGCTGCAGGAGCTGCTGCAGCACCGGCTGCAGGAGCTGCCGCACCTTCAACTGGTGCACCAGCTGGTAATACCTTTCCACCTTTGCGAACTCCAACTGCACCACCTTTTCTACCGGTTGTGCGAGTTCTTTGTCCTCTTACCTTTAATCCATAAGTGTGACGAAATCCTCTCCAGCTATTCATTCCTTTTTCTCTTTCAACGTCATTTCTCACATTGAAATCTATGTCAGAAGTGATCAAATGTAAATTACTACCTGAGTCCATATCTTTTCTTCTGTTAAGGAACCATGAAGGAATATTGACTGATGATGGATTTCTCATTGCTTTTTCTATCTCTTCAACTTGAGATTCGGTGAGAAAGCCTACGTTGCTATTGGGATTTATTTTTAATATGTCTAAGATAGATTTTGCAAAACTGTAACCTATTCCTTTTACTTGACTTACGCCTATTATCGTCTTTTTAGCACCAGGTATATCTTTACCCGCAATCCTAACAATGTGTCTAAATTCTTGTGAAGACAAGTATTGGAAAATCCCCTCTATCCCCGATAAAAACCATGCTAAAATAATAATACTTTAAATCGGAATTCTGCTGTACTTAGCGTATTGACGCAGGATCTTGAAAATCTTATTAATCAAAGTTACAACTCGGAGCCAAAATACACTGAAGTAATGGCAGGCGTTCCTGAGGATTACAAACTTGTCAAGACATTAGGAGATCTTTTGCAAATTAATTACAAAATAGTAGGTGCTAAAGAACAATTACGAAGGAACTTGATTTCAAAGATCAAGACAAATGGTATCAAGTATCCAGGCATAATAGGATTTGATGATGATGTTGTTCCATCTCTTGATCGTGCCATACTGTCATGTCATGATGTAATACTAATCGGCCAAATTGGTCAGGCCAAAACAAGATTGCACAAACAATTGCAGAAAATTTGCTCTCGCCAATACCTGTGATAAGAGGAAGCATCACAAATGATTGTCCTATGGATTTGCCTTCTCATGAATTACTTTGCTTACTACAAGATAAGGAAAACACCATGTCAAGTCCTAGGTTTTACATGGATTCTAGTAGTATGGAAAAAATTCGTAATAACAAACTTGAAACACCAATAGAATGGTTAGGGGGAAAAGACAGATTCAAATATGTTCTTGCAACGCCTGACATTTCTGTAAAAGATCTAGTGGGACAGATTGATGCAATAAAAATAACAAAAAAAGGAACGGAAATGTATGAAATTGAATCTTATTCTCCTGGACAACTAATGCAGGCAAAACATGGTTTATTCTGCATCGATGAACTTCCAGTACTTGACACGCGAAAACAAGTTTCTCTTCTTTCGGTATTACAAGAAGGACGATTTACTACAGGTGCTTATCCAGTAATTTTTGAACCAAAAACTGCATTTTTTGCCACTGCAAATCCAATAGATTACACACATGCAGGTAAAATAATCGAACCTCTCTATGACAGATTAAAGAGTCACATACACACGCATTATCCAAAAACATTGAATCATGAAATGCTCATTATTGCTCAAGAATCTAAGATCCCAAAATCATTCATTCCTATTTTTATGCTCAAAGTGTTGGCAAGAGTAGCACAAAATGCACGTTCAAGTCATGAAATTAATCAGGATAAAGGCGTTAGTGTGAGAATGAGTGTTCATAGTCTTGAGTTACTAGTTAGCGAGGCTGAAAGGACCAGATCCTTATCTCATAATATGTTGCCAGTACCTAGACCAAGTGATATCTTTTGTATGGAACAATGTGCTAAATTTGAACTTGCTGAATTGGATGACACTATAGAAAACCGTCCAAAAAACATTGAAACATTTGATCGATACTGCCGTGAAGGATACCTCACTTGAATATCTCAATGATATTGAACAGAGTATTTTTGATATAATTAAAACAGAATTTGCAGGTAAAACCTTTGTAGTTTCTCAAGCAATTTTAGGCTCTAATAGCCTAGACACTTCTTACGAAAATCAACTCCAGAATTTTAAATCTCTATCAGTATTGGTGGATAGAATCTACCAAAAGACATTGTCTGAACAGAGTGAATTTGTGAATCAAACCAATAAGTACAACGTGCACCAAGATTCTCTAGTGTTTTCTGAAGTGATGCGCAATGAGCTTAGGTCTGCAATATTGGAATTAGCTCTAGACGGGCTTTGCTATGTAGAACCTAAGATCTTGGATAAGAAAGAAGGCGCATACGTTGCAGCATAACATAGTAAACTTTCTCTATTTTCTAAATGAAAAGAAAGATTCGAAAGGTGCTGATTCGGATGTATCAAATGAACAACTAAGCAAAATTCTAAAGACCGTAGCAAAACAGGTGATAAAAGAGAAAACCCCTTCTGTACAGGATTTGGAAAGAATACTTCAGGGAATAACACAGGAACAACCATCACAATCTGAAACGGATGAAGAATCTAAAAATGAGCTGGATATTTATGGTAATAATGAGCCAATAACAAAATACCTACAGAAAAAGGGATATCTAAAAGATGACAAAAGATGGCTTACCAACAAAGGATTTTTTGAAATCGGTCAGAGAATGCTTGAGGACATAATCAAAGCAATAAATGAAGGAGGATTTGGACTTCATGAAACAAAAAACACGGGATCTGGTGGTACGATATTGGATACTACAAAAAAACTTGAGATAGGAGATGACGTCAAAAATTTAGACATACCAAAGACCATATTGAATTCTGTACAAAGATCTAGGAATAAGCAACTAACCGCAGAATTACCGATTCAATTAGAATTTGAAGACTTTGAAAAATTTGAAACAAGAGAAGAAGTAAATGTTGCTGTTGTTTACTGTATTGATTTGAGCTCCACAATGAAATATTCTCTTGGTTCTGGCGAAGGGACTAGAATAGAAGCTGCAAAGAAAGCTCTGTGGGCATTGTATGTTTTAAATAAGAAATTCTTTCCAAATGATTCTATCTACATTGTAGGCTTTGGTTCTCTGGCATCAGAAATTAAACAACGCGATATACCGTATCTGAAAACTTTTGATGCAAATGATAATTTTTTACACTATACAAATTATCAAGCAGCATTTCGACTTGCTTTGAAGATTCTAAAAAAAGATGGCTCACACAATAAACGTATAGTCATGATTACAGACGGTCAACCATCTGCGTGTTTTGTAGACGACGAATCTCAAAAAAATGCAATCTTGTCAGATAAACCATATTCGCATTTCTACAAACCTGATGATGTGACTCTTGCCAAAATGAAAAATGAGAGGGAAGTAAAACTGGACATTAGAAATGAAATGGTGTACCTTTGTTATAGGTACAAACAAGTCGATTCTGCTATTGATGCAAAAACATTGCAGGAGGCAAAAAAATGTAAACGTGAGGGAATTGAGATTGATACAATCATGGTAAGTGAAGAGGAAGAACTACTAAGCTATGTCGAAAATCTAGAAAAGCAACTAAAAGGAAGATCTTATTACATTAACCCTGAAAAAATTGATAAAATTCTAATAAGTGATTTCATTTCAAACAAGAAAAGGATACTTGGTTCAAAACGTGGTTACTAAATATGAATGAAGATTTTGATAAACGGCAAATGATGGATGTGCTTGTAGATCCTAACGTTTCAGTAATTTTATCTGAACTAGAGGATGGAGAAAAGGATTCAATCTATCTCACTAAAAAACTGCAAATATCAGAAGATGAGATAAAATCTCGACTATCATATGTTACTGAACATGGATTTGTTATTGTACGACAAGATGGAAAAAGTACAAGTTTTAGCGTGGATAGAGATAAACTCAATAAAATCATGGAATCCGATGAAAACTTTGCTAGTGTGGTTGACGGCTTAACTGAACTAGATCAATTTCTCAATTAGATAATTTTCTTCCTGTATTGCATGTCTATCAGTACCTGACAATCTTCCAATGTGTAGATGCTTATAATCATCAGTTCGATTTCTTTTTTGTTCTTTTTATTCATTCTCTGCACGTCCTTTTTTGTCTTGGTTGTAATTTCCACGATTTTTTACAAAATACATCATGCCTATGGCAAGGCCACTCAGGCCAGCTATCAAGATTATGATGTTAAATAGATCGAGCAAGGTTGCGCCTTGAGGATAATATCCAATAATTCCAAGTATTTGCATATCTGTCTGTGCTGTATTTTGCATCTTCAATTCATAGATGCCGGTGGAAGAGATTGTGAAATTTTCTTGAAATGGACTTTTTATTATTGATTTTGTAATGATGGTGTTTCCATTAGGATCAACAACACTGATGCCAAGATTATCCCATCTTTAAAATCTGATATCTGGATTGAATACACCCCATTTTTACTCTTCATCGGGTCCAAATTTTTACTAACATTCATCGATGAACCAGCTGTTAGACTCTGTTGCGCGCTGGCCAGATCATCCATTTCGGATTCAGATTGAAGAAACGAAATTACTATTCCACTTATTACAAGAATTCCACTAATTATCAAAATGGTCTTTGGTTTTGCCATATCTGGGCTCCAACAGGCCTTAGTTAAAACTTAGCTGTTT
>NZ_RCMB01000011.1 GCF_011319465.1 Candidatus Nitrosotalea sp. TS | reverse complement strand
GATTCTTCAATATGTGAAATTACTAGTCTGTGGAGGGCAGGTTTTATCGGAAGCGCATTTATCAGAAATCACCTAAAGACCAAAAATGATACCATAACAAACCTTGACAATCTAACGATTGGCTCTAACATTGCAAAATCTCAAAGAAATAGAAAACAATCCAAATTATTCATTCATAAAAGATGATATCAGAAATCAAGAAACAATATCAAATCTTGCAAAAGAATCAGATGTACTAGTAAACTTTGCAGCAGAAACCCATGTTGACCGTTCCATATCAAACCCAAAACCATTCATAGAGACAAATGTCTTAGGAACATATTCCATATTGAAGCCGCAAGAAAGACACGACAAGCTATTCATCCATGTATCAACTGACGAGATTTACGGAGATGCAGAAAACAAGGAATCATTTACAGAGACATGATATACTAAAGCCAAGCAACCCATATTCGGCCACAAAAGCATCAGCAGATCTCCTAGTGGAATCATATCATAGAACATATGGCATAAAATGCATCACTACTCGGTGCACAAACAACTTTGGACCAAATCAATTTCCAGAAAAACTAATCCCCAAGACAATAATCCGTGCTACAAAGAACCTCAAGGTCCCGCTCTATGGAGGGGGAAACCAGATACGAAGCTGGATCTATGTTTTGGATCACGTACAGGCAATTGACGTATTAATTGAAAAGGGCAAGTCAGGCGAGGTGTACAACATCACTGCATGGAACGAGATTACAAACAAATCCATAGTTGAAAAGATTCTCAATCTAATGAAAAAATCACTAGACCTCATAGAAAACGTCGGAGACAGACCAGGACACGACAAGAGGTATTCAATTGATGCGTCAAAGATAATCAAGGCAACTGGATGGAAGCCAAAATACCAATTTGATCAGGCCTTGCAGGAAACCGTATCATGGTACCAGAACAATAAAAGCTGGTGGGAACCGCTTGCAGATGAAAAAACTTTACATCCCCAACCTTGGACTGTCCATTGGTAGAAAGAAAAAACCATCTAGCCATTGATCCACTTTATGATCTGCCAGAAATGATGCAACCCGTATTGCAAGAACCGATAGTTATTTATGATAATAGTTATCAATATACCATATGCCTTCAAGCTACAACCTGCCAGAAATAGTCAAAAAGGAGATAGACGAGCTAGTCAAATCAGGGTATTATTCAAGCAAGTCCGATGTTGTCAAGGATGCACTTAGGTACATGTTGAGTAATAAAAAGAACCTAAGACTTGCAGCTGCAGTCGGATTGTACAAAAAGGGCGAGGTCACTCTTGGAAAAGCTGCCGAGATTGCAGATGTTAGCATACTAGAATTCAAGGAGAGACTAAAAGAGTACGGCATCAAGAGGATAATAGAAGCAGAAAGCGCGTCAAAGATGGATAGCGCAATTGAAAAGATCAAGAGCAGGTATGGATGAAGCTTGTTGCTGATACTGATATACTGAGCATTTTTTCAAGAATTGATAGGCTTGATATATTAAATGAACTTTTTGAAGCCATTATTGTATCACCATCAGTAAAGGTTGAACTTGCAGAAGGAAAAATAGATCTCAAAAAGCTTGGACCTGAGTTTGCTCAACTAACAACTGGCGAGTTAAAGGATCTAAAGTATGCACACAGTGAACTTGACAAGGGAGAAAAGGAATGCTATGTAATAGCAAAGAACCGGAATATTCCGCTTGCAAGCAACGAAAAGATCGTACATAGGTTGTGCAGGGAAGACAATATGAGTTATTTTTCGCTGCCAAGAATATTGAGGCTTGCAATCAAGGATGTATAGTCACAAGAATTGAGGCAAGGCAACTTGTTAACAGTATTGAAAAGGAGGAACATACTGTAATAAAGAACAAGGATGAGATATTCAGGTAAAAAATTACAAGTATATGATCTGATTTTAAAAACAAGTCTTTCGTGTAGATGATATATGAAATTTCTAGTTACAGGCTCTGCGGGATTAGTCGGAAGGCAGGTCATAAAGGATCTCCTGCAGTCCTACACCCAAGTCTATTCATGTTACAATAACTCAAAACCAGAAGACGGAATTGCAACGCATCTTGACCTGACAAGCCCCGATGGTATAATCAAAGTGATAGAATCCACAAGGCCTGATGTGATAATCCACCTGGCTGCAATGACAAATGTTGACCTATGTGAAACACAAAAAGATCTTGCCACAAAGATTAACGCAAAAGCAACTGCAGTAATAGCTGAACAAGCAAAAAAACTAGGGGCATTTCTGGTATACGTGTCCACAGATTATGTCTTTGACGGAGAAAAAGGGATGAAAATAGAGTCTGACAACACAGAATCCATTGATCACTATGGCAAATCAAAGCTAGAAGGCGAAAAGGCAGTAGAAGAGATTGCAACAAAGTGGTGTATAGCAAGAACTAGCACACCGTACGGGATACATCCAAAGAAGAAGAGTTTTCCAATATTTATTGCAGAAAATCTCAAATCAGGAATCCCACTTGATATCATAACCGACCAGTATACGTCTCCAACATATGTCCCAAATCTGTCACGTATGTTAATTGAGATATCCTCAAGAAAAATTCAGGGAATACTTCACGTATCAGGGGCAACAAGAGTCTCAAGATATGACATGGCCATGATGGTTGCAGACAAGCTAAATCTTGACAAAAAACTATTGAGGCCAACCAGTATGGGAAACATGAACTGGACTGCCAAGCGACCAAGGGATTCTTCACTTGATATATCAAAGGCAGCATCGCTTCTCAAGGAAAAGCCAATGACTGTACAGCAAGGCCTAGACCTATTCGTAGAACAGATGAAACAAAAACCAAATTGAGATGTTATGGAATAATTATGGTAACTATTACAATACAAAGTCCAAAAATAGATTTTTATCTAGTGCAGATTACCAGTCTTCTACATCTAGGCTGGTTACTCGTTCAAAATGTTTTTTGTTCTTTGTTATGAGGGTCTGCCTATTTGCAATTGCAATGCTTGCAATGAAGAGATCTCTGTCTCCTATAGTATTTGATTTCATAGAGGTTGCCAACTGGCCCCATATTCTGCTAGATTCATAGTCAAGATTTAGTACAGCAAAGCGATTTAGCAGTTCCTCAGAATCCTTTAACGCTCTTGTCCTGTCCTTTGAGGTATAGGCTCCGTGGTATATCTCGGCAACGGTAATGGCGGTGATATAAACAGTCTCTCCACTCTCTTCAAGTTCTCGCATCTTTTCAATTGCGCTATGCTCACGTCTCTCAAGTGCTATGATAAAACTGGTCTCGGCGCAGACCATGTCTACAGCTTGACCTTTGCTAGCTTTAGCTTCTTGCGTAACTCTTCGCTTGATTTCCGGGTAGATTCTGCAAGTTCAATGTTTGGCTTTGTCTCCTCAAGATAGGCCAGGATTGCTGCGGGATTGCCCTTGCCAAACTTGCGCAGTACAAGATCTGAGAAAGACTCACCTTCTCTTTTCTGGGCCTTGAGCACCCTGTATGCTTCGTCGTTAAGTGAGATTGTAGTTGTTCCCATCTTGAAATACAATGCATGTACATGCATTTAAGTTTTCATTGACAGAATAATGATATGCGGGCTACATAGATATTCTATCCATGGAACAGATAAAGCAAAAACCAAATTGAAATATACTGTATCCCACAACACGGATCAAAATGAAGGGAATAATACTTCACGGCGGCCATGGGACAAGGCTCAGACCACTTACTCACACAGGACCAAAACAGCTACTGCCGATTGCAAACAAGCCAATGTCACAGTATGCACTGGAAGACTTTAGAGAGGCAGGAATCACAGACATTGGAATCATAATAGGAGACGTTTATCCAGAAAAGGTAAAAGAGTTCTACGGTGACGGCTCAAAATTTGGAGTAAAAATCACCTACATTTACCAGGACAAACCTGCTGGCATATCTCACGCAATCCGATTGTGCAAAGACTTTATCGGAAATGACAGGTTTGTCGTATATCTTGGAGATAACATTTTACGAAAGGGACTGATAGACTATACAAAAAAATTCCAAAGCTCAAGCGCAGGGGCAATGATACTTCTCTGCGAGGTAGACGACCCAACAAGATTTGGAGTTGCAGAGCTTGACGGAAAAAAAATCAAAAAGATAGTGGAAAAGCCAAAAAACCCGCCATCGAACCTGGCAGTAATTGGAATCTATTTTCTCACTCACAAGATCTTCGATATTATAGACAAACTAAAGCCATCATGGCGTGGGGAACTTGAGATAACAGATGCACTGGATCTTTTGATGAATAGTGGTAATGCCATAGAATATGATACAGTGACAGGTTGGTGGAAGGACACTGGTACCCCGGAAGATATCTTGCATGCAAACCAACTGGTACTAGATTCCATAGGAACACCAAACCAGTTTGTCATATCTCACGGCTCTGAGGTTAGAGGAAATATCGTGATTGGAAAGAACACTACCATATCAAGAGACTCATTTGTTACAGGACCTGCAATTATAGGTGACAATTGTACCATAGGGCCTGCAGTCAGACTTGGTCCTTATGCCAGCGTTGGAAATAATGTAACACTAAAAAAATGCGATATTGAAAATTCCATCATAATGGAAGGGGCAAAGATTGATGCCAAGGTGCACTTGGTAGACAGCATTATTGCAAATGACGCAGAGATCGAGGACCACACACATCCCAAAAAGCACCAGTTCCTGCTCGGTGAGAGATCTCAAATAAGACTGTAATTTACAATCAATATGAAATCTCTAGCACTCTGGATTACAGGACTATCAGCATCTGGCAGAGCACAATTGCAGGACTAGTCCAGAACCACCTTAAAGAAAATCATGGAAGGAAAGGAGAAATTAAAGACCTATACTTTTGATGAGCATAAAAAACAAGTAAAGACGATTTTAGAAGAATAAGTTTGTGCCTTTACAGCCGTCCAACAAGTTATTCAAGAAACTAAAGAAATTCAAATCAGATAAATCGATAATTGAGGGTTATTACAGAATACTAGACGATCTGGAAACATCTCCAGACCCCACTAAAATAGGAGAACGCAAACATGGGCTATATGTCAATTATCATGCAATACATATTTCAAAAAATCATGCCTTGTTTACATGTATTTGCCAAAAGAAGATGTAGTGATATTATTAGATTTGGATGATCATAAGAACTTGTATGGTAGAGACAACAGAGGTTAGGCCTGGTAAAAGAGATCAAGGATTTTTAATTTATTACACTCTCACATCTAGTTTTTCTCAGTGCGCATGGTCCAAGTAAAACTGCTCCTTGTCAATCTTTTCTGGAACGATGCCTTCCACTTCCATTAAATTCTGCATGATGCCACGTCCCTTCACAAGTTTTCCGTCTTGTCCCTGTGTTACGCCAATGATAAAGCCACTGCTCCCGCAGATGGGATTGAATGCAGACTTGGGGGAATCATGATATTTTGATAAGGTCTTTTCAATTCCAGCTCCCGAGTCTGAAAAGAACCTGCCCTTTTGAAAAAACACCCGAGGATGATCAGATGCTGGAATGTCAGTATCTCTTGTAAATGCAAAGACAACTCTGAAATTTTCCATCTTTTTTGCCATCTCAACTAGCCAGTTGTAATATATGACATTGACAGTTTTGGTATCACCCAAGTACAGGTGCGGGTTGCTGTAAAACAGTACAAGCCTAATTCCAATGTCTGGTCTGTCCTGCATATATTGCACAAGCCCTCTTGCAGACTCTGCCCCGTTCTCGCCTGACCAATACGCGATATCCTTTTCGGTCCCCGATGAAACCTTGAGAGAAAATGGTCTTTTTTCAAGCCAAACTTTACCTTGACTTTATCGCCAATCTTTGCCTGCTCAAAAAAATATGCTGCAAAGCCATCAGCTTTTTTCAATGCAGGATTGATGTACCCGTAGGGCTTTTCGCATTTTATCGTAAGCTCCACGTTATCCCGGTTAGGCGATGATGCAATGGAATACGCGCGTTCAACAAAACTCTCTTCTACTCCTCCCGATGCCGTAGGCCTTTTCAGATGTATCCCAATTGTCACAAACTGTCCAATTGAAATCTCAGATTTTCCAGCAGAAAATGTATACGTGTAGGCATTGGCAGTTTCCTGTACCTTGTCAATGATCTGCCACTCGATAGGCTCCTGTCCAGACATTAAAGTGAGATGCATCTGTGATATAATAAAATCGTATGGAAGATTCTCACCATTTTTGGAATTGATAATTGATCTTATGGAAGAAAAAATAACAATTGCAGAATTTAAAAAATCCCAAGTTTTCATTTAAAGATTACTTCACATTCCTCACCAAGCCTTAAAACAAATTTGCACAAACTTGGAATAATGATTAGGCTGCTAGGGATATTTCTTGCACTAGTGCTTGTCGCTGCTACTGTGCCCGCATCGTTTTCATACCAAGGAGATCAAAAGCCAGAGCCAGACCATGCCAAGTTCTCATTTAACGGATACTCTAACAGAACACAGCTCTCATTTAACGGATACTCAAACCAGACATTCACTGGATTCAACCAGACAAATCGCGGGCAGGAGATCTCGTATCTTATGCATGAAATAAATTATCTCAGACAAGAACTTGCAAACATTATCAAGGACCAGAAAAAAGATGACAATAAAACAAAGTTACATCAGCTAAAGCCATTGGAACTACCTGTTTCAAATTCACGTCATGACATAAAGACGGGTAAAACATATCAAAATACAAGAGGATTGCATCTGGGGCATTGAAGAAACTAACAGACCATTTTCATAAATCAACTAACATATAGTATATGGTACAAGGTAATTCAGATGAACAAAAAATGCATAATCTGTGGCTGCAAGGACCACAGGCTTGTCGGGTGCATTACGCACAAGTCAAAAAAGTGTTCGTGCTACAATGAGACAGGCTACTAAAAATCCTAAAATTTGGCAACCAGTGACTGGGGTTATAAAAGGGTGGACGGTACGTGTTATGAAAATATGGACTTGCAAGACCACGACGAAAGCAGATTCAGTATGCTTTTTGAGGTATCTCCCAATCTAATGTGCACGCTTGACTCTGGAGGAATAATAACTGACATCAACAAGAGGGCGCTTGATTACATTGGGTATACAGAAGACGAGATTATTGGCAGGTCGTGCTTTGACTTTATTGAGCCCAGTTACAAAAAGGTGGCACTAGACGGGTTTGCACAGATGCAAAAGACCGGAGTGGGCCCGCTAATTGAGATACTGCTGATAAAAAAAGATGGAGCAAAGTTTTACGGCATGTGCAGCGGTGCAAGACTTGGAAAAAAAGAACCTCCAGAATACATCATTGCAATACAGGACATATCACGACTGTATGATACACTAAAAAAGGCAGAAGAGGGCGAGATTCGGATAAAAGACCAGTATGCAGAATTAAAAAAGACACACGAGTCCCTTATACTGACAGGAAAAAAAATACCGCAATCTGTATGATGGCTCGCCTGACATGCTACGCACCATTACAGCTGATGAAAAAATAATTGACTGCAATGACGCATATGCAAAAAACCTTGGATACACAAAAGAGGAGATCATAGGAGAAGCACAGGCAATTGATCACACTGCAGAAAAAAGTTATGATGAGCTGGCAAAATCAATTGCAGAGTGGAAAGAGAACGGCAAGATAATCAACAGGGAGATATGGATGAAAAGAAAGAACGGTTCTACATTTCCAACGCTGCTTAGCGGCACCAACATTTATGATGAGAAAGGAGTGCTGATTGGAAGGACAGTCGCATTAAGGGATATCACTGAAATCTATTACTCTAGAAAAAAGATAGAAGAAGACCAGGCAAAGCTAAGCGAACAGTACACGGCACTAAAAAATGCAGAGCTTACAAAGGACGAATTTTTGGCAATGGTCACACATGAACTAAAGACGCCCCTTGTTCCAATACAGGGCTACGTTGATCTGACACTTGCAGGAAAGTTCGGTCCTCTCACAACAACACAGCATGAAAGGCTTGAGATAGTAAAGTCAAGTACCGAATCCATGCAAAAACTGATATCTGATCTGCTTGACGTGCAAAAGATAGAGATTGGACAGCTAAAACTCGACAAAAGTGCGCACAACCTGGCAGAGATCATCTCAAATACCATATCCAGCATAAAGCCGCTAACTGACAAAAATGGGATAGAGGTAACTACGTTACTCAAACACGATATCACATGCACATGCGACCATACCAGAATATCCCAGGTCATGACGAATCTCATACTTAACGCAATCAATTTTTGCCCAAAGAAGGGCGGCAACATATCAATAACACTTGACAAGGAAGAAAGGTCCTACTCTATAGTTGTAAAGGACAACGGTACTGGAATTCAAAAAGACAATCTGGACAAGATCTTTGTTAGGTTCTATCAGGTGGACACGTCAAACACAAGGGAGCACAAGGGCACAGGGCTTGGCCTGTCAATATGCAAGGGAATAGTAGAAGGACATGGAGGAAAGATTTGGGCAGAATCAAAAGGGATGGGACAGGGAACAGAGATTCACATACTGCTACCTGTCTGATACTTTAATACTTGATAGCAAGGAATTCCTTACTATAAGGTAAGGAAATGTCAGAGCTGAGTATAGGTTCAATTACTACCAAGGGCCAGATAACTATCCCAAAGGAGATCAGGGCTTCGCTTGATCTAAAGGAAGGTGATAAAGTAATCTTTGCCATTGAGGACGGACAGGCAACAATAAAAAAAGCTTCAAGGGAAAGGCTTTCTGAAATTTTACGCAGGCAGAAACCGTGGAAAGAACATAGTATCAAATTCCAAAAGAGAATGCGTAAAGAATGGTAATAACTGCAATACTTGATACCAACATCTTATTGAATGCTAAGAATACTGGCGAACAGCATTCTATACACTCTTTGCAGGTATTGGATGCAGTTGAAGATGGTTCCATACAAGCGATCATATCAGTAATCTCAATTGCGGAATTGTGTACCGAATACTATTCACACGGAGACAAAAGGGGTAAAGAGGAACTGCTTTCCCATTTGATTTCTACCAAGGGTTTTGTAATTGCCGGGCTTGATGTGCCTATATCTGATGCAGCGGCAAGGATCAGTGCAGATACAGGTCTTAGATTGCCTGATGCTATCATAATTGCCACCGGACTTGCAAAAGGTGCACGATATCTTGTAACACACGACAAAGAGCTAAAGAAAGCTAGTCGATATCTTGAGACTATATCATCAAAAGATCTACTCAATAGGTTTAGGCGTGCCAAAAAGAAATAGCAGAAAAATTGCTTCAAATTATATGCAATACGGATAGCGATATCAAACTCTGTGACATTTATTTTAAATACAGTAACAGGTTATCTACTGTATATCAAAAATGACATCAAGCAATGGCACCTGCACAATAAGTTTTAAAACTGAAAGTGAAAAAGCAAAAGCGTTCTATGAATTGATACATTCAAAGTCACAATTCAGCGGCATTGGAAAAAATACGCTTGTCGTGCAAAAAAAAGACTGCAAGTTGCTCAAAAATAAGAATATAAAGTACGAACTTGTCGAATAGACAGTGCCTTATCTTAAGGTAGAAATTCTGCTTCCTCATTATTACAATGGTTCTGCTGGCAAACGCAAGAAAATAGAAGGCAAGAAATATTCAAAAACTTTTGAGGAGATTGTTGAAAGATTTGGCGGCTGCACAGTAGATAACTCGACTCTAATAGGCGGATGGACAGATCCCAATACGAAAAATAGGATCAGCGATGAAAACAGTACGTACTGGGTGGTCTGTGAGAAGACAAAAAAGAATGTAGAGTTTTTTCATAATTTAAAGAAAAAACTAAAGACAAGATTTGAACAAAAAGACATAATGATGTATTATGTAACTATAAACAAGTTCTAATAGGCTGCACCTTATTTGAAAGAATGCATCAGTCATGTACCTTAAACTTTATTTGCCCATCTGTACAACCAAGAGTATGAAGATTATTCCAGTGCTGTTATCAATATTGCTTGCAGGTTCCATGTTAGGTTATGGGATGCATGCATCAGCCCAGACCCCCTGCACCGCGTCACAACCGTGTGTACCAATCTGCGGTAACCATGTGTGTACACCAGGTGAGACCCCTGGGTCAGCCACAACAGGCTCTAATGCAAAATCAGTTTCACAGAGCACAAACCAGACAGTAACTCCAAGGATTGCAACCCAGGTGAATCTATCGGCAAATGCAACAGTTGCCAAGACTACAAATGGAACAAAAAATAATGCAAACGGCACATCACCCAAAGAAAATATGGCAATGGGGACAAATGCAACAGCCAAGTCATCAAATGGTACCATGATTAGTACAATGCCAAGTGGAACCATGACAAACAGTACCATGCGAAATGGTACAATGACAACAGGTTCAATGAATTCAGGTTCAATGGCAAGCAAGTTGCCATCACCAGGAGCTCAAGTCGCTGCAGGAGCCCAGCCAACAAACGTCAAGTGTCCTTCAGGATTTTACTTGGTGATAAACAACTCTAACTCGCGTCCTGCATGTGTAACGCAAAATACCATGTCAGTGCTTGAGGCAAGAGGCTGGGGCCATGCAGCTCCCTAGATTTTTAAAAGTATGGACTTGTTAATTTTATTTTGAAGCACAACAACACTTGCAAGTGTAATGCCAAACACAAGCCCTGATACTATTCCAAATTCTGGCGCTGCAAAGACTTCAAGAAATAGCGAGCTTGGTGATACAATCGCATTGGGGCTGACCCCATTTGACTGGAGACATGCCTTTGATTGCTCCATGATCGAATATGGCTGTGCGACTTCAGGATCAGATATTAGGTAGCTATGCAGTTCCTGGTCCGTCGCACTTGGATTCAGCGAGAGATATGAATTCAGATCACTGTCTATCTTGGCTACAGATGACTTGTAGATCGTCTCCTCCAGTGGAAGGTTGGAACTATTGCAGTAATAATTTCCGTCAGTATCAAACGCAGCCCATGCAGGACTGGAAGATGCCACAAGCAGCATCACGCACCCAAGTATGGCAAACTTCATTGCATCCAAGTATGCATGAAACAAATTAAATTTTTCCACAGAATCATATTTGAAATTCATTCTATATGTAGGGCTCTGTTACGTTTCCGGGTGATAATCACACGGACTGTAACTTCGATGCATCGACTCTAAGGATTAGCGGCAGTGCGTTATCCACATTCCACTTCATTGCTTCACCTGCATCGCCTTTAGAACTGCCAAGCCTTGGCAGCCCCCGCAGAGACTGGTTCATGACAGCTATCACATCCCTGTCTTGCCATCTCTGACATGTATCACACCAGAGTTCTCTTTTACGGATGGGATCGTTCCATGCCCCTTTGTCTTGGAGTCTCTTTCCGCATCTGGGACATAGTGTTGATGTTCCTCTAGTGTCTGATTTTGATAACTGGATTATTGGAATTCCACTCCATCTTGACTTGTATTCTATCTGGCATTTGATTTCAGAAAACGACCATCCATTCATGGTGCCTCGACGCTTTTTTCCCTGCCAGTTTCCTTTCTGATACATCTTTCTGATGTATCTGATATCTTCAAAGACTAGGGCATGTTTTCTTTGTACTGCATGTTGCACTATATCCTTTGAGACCTTGTGCAGCATCTGATTTACTCTATTTTTTCTTCTTGTACCATACTTGGAATACAGTTTCTTTCTGATTCTGTGATCGTTTCTCTTAAATGACGATACGATGGATTTTGTATTCTCTGCAATCCTGACTGCCTTTGCAATGTCATACTGAACCACTTGGTTGCAGTCTCCTACCGTGACGTTTCTGAGATTTCTGTCAATCCCTGTCGTGTTTTTACATTGTACCTCTGGTACATCTTTTGAATATGATATTGATAGGTGATCTGGAGTAAGAACAAAGGAGTTTACCTTGAACGTGGAATTATTTTCATGGTTACATAGTATCTCTCTTGCATGATGATTCAATAGAATCTCAAAATATTGTGTCTCCAAGCGGTATCTTGAAAATGTTACCTTCAAGCTTGAATCCGTAGCATGATATCAGTATTGGCTTTTTCAGGTATGGGTTCTTTGTGTTGATTCCTCGTTTGATAGATTGTCTTCTGTTTGATAGAATTCCGGCAGCCTTTGATATGGCACAAAGTTTGTAGTATGACAGAATGTCGTACTGTGCCAGTTCCCTGTATGATAATACCGACAATCGCTTTAATGCGTGTGTGTCGTTTTTAAGGCCAATTCTGATACAGTGATTTACCATATCTCGAAAAGTTTCAAGAAAATCAAGTATGTGTGAATCTGGAACGCATGATTGCCTGACAGACTTGATTGCCTTCAACTGATCGTGCTTTTTTTTATTAGAATTATAGTACTGGTAATGTCAATATCACCCGGCAACGCAACAGAGCCATATGTAGCAAAACTGATCATGTTCAGGTGATGGTATCATAATATGGCAATTCAATCAAAACATCTATTGGATCCCTTAGTGGCAAGAATCTAGTTGTGAAGTCTGACATTACGATAATTGGTGCGGGAATTTTAGGAACTTCGCTTGGATATTTCCTATCCCATGTGACAGACAAGAAAGTTCTGGTACTAGAACAAGCACCAGAGGTTGCATTCCATACCAGTTCAAGAAACACCGGAAAGGTTCACGCGCCGTTTCTCTACGACCCACAAAAAAAGAGGCTATTTGCAAAAGCCGCAGCACTAGGGTTTGAGATGTGGGAGACGTACGCAAAACAAAAGAGTTTGCCGTTCAAAAAAGACGGAGTCTTGGAAGTGTCACTTGACGAGCAGGGAACAAAGAGGCTTGAAAAGTATCTGTCATGGGGAGAGCAGAACGGATTAAAAAAAGACGAAATGACATTTTTAGACAGCTCCGAGGTGTCAAGACAAGAGCCTGAGGTGCACTGCCAAAAGGCAATATTTTGTACCAAGGACGCATCAGTAGACTTTGGCAAGTTTACCAAATCTCTGATGGAGGACGCAAAGCAAAGCGGTGCAAGTTTTTTGCTAAACACAAGATCTGAGAAAATACAGGACAAAAAAGAATTTCTTGAGATTAAAACAAATTCTGGTACCATACAGACAGACCATATCATAAACGCAGCAGGTGGAATGTCAATTGATATTGCTCACGCAATGGGTACTGCACAAGATCTTACAGACATTCACTTTCGCGGAGAATACTGGCAGGCTGACAAAATCTACAGCAACCTAACCCGAGTCTCAGTATATTCTGTCCCAAAACATCCCGAGTATCCATTCCTGGATCCGCACTGGATTGTGCGACATGACGGGCGATGCGAGGTGGGGCCAAATGCAGTGCCGGTCTTCAGTCCATACGGGTATAATTTCACAGAAAACATCAAAGAGTTTCCGTCAAAGATTGTCGAGATGCTGTCGTCTGGCGCAGCAAAGATGCTGTTTGACTCCAAATTTCTCTCGCTTGCGACAAGCGAGTTTCTCTCTTCTGTATCAAAAAATGCAATGATAAATCGAGTAAGGGAGTTTCTCCCCAAGGTGATTCCGTCAAAATTCCATACCCGAGGCACTGCAGGGGTGAGAGCATCGGTAATTGACAGCTCAGGCAAGTTTGTCCCAGATGCGGTCATAAAAGAGGGAACAAAGTCAACTCACATCCTAAACTACAACTCGCCTGGCGCTACAGGTGCACTGCCGTTTGCAGTGTATGTAATTGAACAGATGCGCCAAAAGGGAATCATAAAGATACAGAACACAGGGTGCGGACCATGGGACTATGGCAATGTGCTGGAATTTTTGAATGCAAATTAGGGAATCACTTCATAACAAATCATTGAATTGATAGATTGTCATCTCTCACAATAGTATATCTACGCGTAGGAGTGCTTGCAAGTAGTTTAGGTATATGTGGCTTTGGTTGGTAACCGGAAACTAAATTAAAAGAGTGGATAGAGAGTTTGTTGATATCATGATTCTAGTCTGCATTCCGGCATACAATGAGGAAAAGATAATTGGAGATGTGGTAAAGCACTCGCTCCAATATGCAGACAAGGTAATTGTATGCGATGATGGCTCGACTGACGGTACTGCAAAAATTGCAAAGCAAAGTGGTGCGACAGTAATATCGCACAAAAAAAATGAAGGCTATGGCGCATCAATCATTACGCTATTTGACAGGGCAAGACAGGAAAATGCTGATACCATGGTGACAATTGATGGTGACGGGCAACACAATCCTGATCAAATTCCCCTCTTGCTTGATACACTAAAACAAAACAATGTAGATGTCGTAATTGGTTCAAGGTTTTTGAACAAAAGCTCTAGTACGCCAGGATACAGAAAACAAGGAATCAAAATAATAACATCGGCTGCAAACTTTGGAGCTGACTTTAAGGTAAGCGATGCCCAGTCGGGATTTCGCGCATATTCAAAGCAGGCAATAGAGTCAATCCATCCAACAGAAACTGGCATGTCAGTATCAACTGAAATTTTGCTCAAGATATCAAACAAGGGATTGAGCCTGGCCGAAGTTCCAATCACGGTATCCTACAACGGCGACACGTCAACGCAAAGTCCTGTCCCGCATGGTGTAGCAGTACTGATGAATACTCTGAAGTTTATTTCAGTAAAACACCCGATTCCATTTTACGGGTTTCCAGGTATCGCACTAGTAATTGCAGGCTCTGTCATTGGCTACCAATTCCTGGATGCATATCTGAGCAAGCAGGTAATCTTTTTGGGCTCGCTTATGGCAGCAATCATTTTATTTTTGGTTGGGACAATTTTATGCGTTACCGCAGTAATACTGTTTTCAATGGCAACACTCATGCGCGAAAGACAGTAACATTGCATAAAAAACGAGACTGACATGCTTGCCGCCAAATCATGACAAGCTAGCAGAACCCAGAACCGCAACATTAATGCGCGAGCGGCAGTAAGGAATCTTACATGGATCTGCCAAAAATGACCAAAATTGTAAAATCTATAATACCAGTTTATGGATTATTCATAATTGCGGCTCCCAGATTCAAAATAAAATGATCTTGGTACCAAAAGTGAATAAATCGTCCATTATGCTTATATATCTAAATTCGTGCAAAAATTACAATAACTATGTACAACAATCTATTACGAAAAATAACTAGTCTATCACTATTATCGATCCTACTTCTGAGCAGCGCTGCATTTGCATTGCCAAACGCAATGCCAGCAGCACACGCTCAAGTAGCTTCGCATCCTAACTTGTTTGTCTCTGCTGAAAATTCTCAGTGGAACAATTACTTTGCAGGTCCACAAGTGGTTCAAGTAATCGTATCTGATCCAAACATCAATCAATTGAATCAAGCATACGGTGAACCCGTGGTAACTGTCAACGGTAAGAGACTGAGAATGGCACAGGGTACAGACGGCAACTGGTATGGATACTTTGCTGATAGAAATCAAGCTGAATTTGCAGGTAAGACTGCACCAGTATCTGGTCAAGGTCTAAACTTTGGTTACTTCTGTGGTCCAACATCTGACGCATCAGGATTAAGAACTGGTTTGTCTTATACAGACACCAAGGGCTTTACTGTTGCAAGAGATGTATTCAACGGTAGTACTTCTGCCACCACTATCACCATTTAGTTTGGCATCAGTTGGAACTCTTTCCAACTCTTGTACATTTAACAATGATGCAGGTGCAACAACAGGTATCACAGCAGAAAACGTGATCAGAGAGAACAAGACTCTGAGCAATGTAGGTTTAACTGGCACCAATATTGGCAACGGCTTTGCCGCATCTAAACAATATGCAGATGCATGGCCAATTATCCAGCTATATGATTTCTCAGCAATTCCAACTCCAGTAACAGTTGACTATGCAGCAGCAGGTGGCGACCAAGTCGTCAACCTGACTTTTGATAGAATTCCTAGTAACTTGATCAGTGTTACCACGGATAGGACAGCTTATCCAGAAAACACACAAGTGTTCTTGACAATGAACGACCCACAGCTTAACGTAGACCCAACAGAGGAAGACTCTTGGACTTGGGGTGCAAATACCACAAATAGTACATTGTACTATATGGCATTTGACAGGAACGACAATCAACGCGCAGATGGTATAAAAGATGTAACAAATACGTACCTGATGTCTTCAACGGAAGATGGCAGGTGCGCCAGCAGCTGCACCAGCTATGCAGAACTTGATTGGCAACCTGACACACTTCAACTTCAACCACAATGGACAGTTTACATTCAATCCAACAGCACAGTCTGTTAGAGTTGTAGACTTCCAGTCTAACGGCAAGCAAATCCTCAACAGCACTACAGACTCATCGTCTAACAGCAACAGAGGAAACCCAGCACACCTAAGAACCGAGTCAATCGGTGTAGACTCTGAGCCAATCACCTTCATCGAGCAAGGTGGTGTGGATACAGGCGTCTTTGGTAACTGGGACGGCGCACATGTGTCAAACATTGTAACACTAAGTCCAGCAGAAGAAACTTCTATTGGACAGTCAATTCGAGGCCAGTCTGCCACCTTCAACTATAATTCTCTTGGAGGTAGCATCGTAGGCGGCTTTGCATTTGGTAGTATAACAATGACCGCAACAAACGGCACTTGGCCATCAGGTACAAGAATTCCAGTCACACTAACCGATATGGATGAGAACAAAAACTCAAAAGTTACCGAACATCTCAACGATTATGGTAGTAATGTAGACAGAGTGTCAACAATGAAGATTGGAACTCCATTCTCATTGAACGCTGGCAAGGAGACTGCCGCACTAGCTGCAACAGCAGCAGGCGCACTTCAGGCCAACGGAACCACACTCTTTTCAATTACACCTAGCAAAGTTGCAACAGCAGCAGATAATGCTGTAGATGAGTCCTTTAGCAACAGACCCGTATTCTCGTTTACCAACGGCACTGTCGTTGATATCCAGAATACTGGTGCTCTAGTTGTTGACACGGGGGCTACCATGCAAACACTGTTGAACACTATCCACAACACCAACACGACCGGTACAACCGCAGCAACAAGGTTCCACGGATTTAACTTCGTGAACTTTGACCTGAGAGGATTTACCAGCCTGAACGGTGCAACTGGAACTGACCCAACAGCAGTGCAGGTATTCCTGGCATACAATAGTACTGGCGGCGCCATCATAAACAGTGGCGGAGTTCCAGTTCAAAACTTGCATGCCATCTCTATTGCAAACGCTACCAACCTAGAGTCATTTGTCAATACCAATGCGACAAATGCTACAGGCCAAATCTTTGATGAGAGAATATTTAGCATCCCTGCAACTGCACGCATTGGATTTGTGTTCCAGTTTACAACATCTGGCACAACACTTCCAGTGATTAGCAAGTCAGGTAGCACAGTAACAACTGCTGGAATCCCGGCAGTAGCTGATATCTTCTCAATCGGTATCATAGGAGACGGTACTAACAACAATCAGAGAATAAACAACGCCATCTACAGATGGGAGCTTGAAGAGACCGGTGACAACACTGGTGTATTCGCTGGAACAACACAGTTCCTTATGCTCAACCAGTTGAACCTTCTCAACCCAAGTACCTATGCTAATTTGAGAACCATCAACCATGATGTGTTATTTGTAGCCATCCAAGATATGCTCCAGTCTGAGGCAAGAGCACCACAGGTAACCTATTTAGATTTAGGTGCCGACGGTGTCAACACACAGATATCTGCACAGCAAGGATATCCCAACTCACTCTGGAACCGTATCATTTGACCAGAAGACATACAAGGTAGGAGACACTGTGACAGTTACAGTTAACGACCCAGACCTCAATACCAACAACGACCTCGTTGTAATCTATACCGCAGTAGCACCACCAATTTCTGGTGGAGCTATCGATGAGACCCAAATACCAGACGTAGCAACTGATACAATCGGTGCACGTGATCTTGGTACATATTCTGATGGCACAGCCATTGGAAGGCTCTTAGATATACAATTTGGTCAAGCAGATATTCAGATGGACTGATGCAAACATCGCCGGTGTTAATGCCTAATAAGGCAGCCTGCTTTGCTACAGAAAGCAATACAGGTACTGTACCAGGTGGATTTGCAACAAGTCTTTCAGCCTCAGGATTCTCACTAGTTGAGACTGCTGCAGGTTCAGGTATCTTCACAGGTACATTCGAAGTTCCAGATCATGTCTGCCAAGCAGGCACATCTGTAATAACCAACGGTCTGAACATCAAGGTCAACTATGTTGACTTTAGAGATGAATCAGGCAAATCGGTCGAAGTATCTGACAATGCTGGTATCAGAGGAAATACCGGTTCAGTAAAGTTGGACAAAGCAGTTTACCCAGTCCCATTCGGAGCACTGAATGTAGCAGGACTTGGTGGAGCTAACTTTGATACCTCTTCTGACTCAGGCAATATAGCAAAAGATGCTAGCCTGAACGGTATCTTCCCATTACACAGAGATCTATCAGGCTCAGGACTAATTCCATCTACTGGCGGACTCGTAGGCCAACAATTGACATTGCCAGCAGGCACTGTCCTTGTACACGCAAGAGTCAATGACCCAGACTATACACTAGCTGCATCAGGTACTAACTTTATTGCAAGCGGTGTATGGTATGCAAACTCGCATACAAATGTGAATAACGGTCCAGTAGCCTTCCAGATCACACGACAAGGTCAATCAGTATTGTTAGCAACAGCAGGTGGTCCAGCCATCAGAGGCGGTCACATCATTAACTTGAACAGCACTCAGCTCCCGGCTCAAAATTCAACAGTCTGGGCACATGTATCAGACCTCGGTCCTATGACTGAGATCTCACCAGGTGCTGGTATCTTCCAAGCTGACTTGCCAATTGAGTTAACTGATGGTCCAGCCGGCACAGACTGCCCTGCAGTAACAAACTGGGATCAGTCAATCAATGGAACCGCTAAGTTCACAACAGCCCAGACTCCAAACAATAATGCTGGTGGCACTGCCTCCAGTCATCAAGGTGGAAGATTCTGGACACCGGCTCCATCTGGAAGCAACTACTGTGTAAGACAAGGAGATGTACTCACTGTAACATACTTTGATACAAGTGACGCATCAGGTCAAACACAAACTGTCACAGACTCTGCAACATTTGACTTAAGAAACGGTGTACTACAGTCTGACAAGTCTGTCTACATCATAGGTTCAGACATGATCTTAACCTTGGTAGAACCAGACTTTAACCTAGACTCACAAACTGCTGAGACAGTACCACTTGATCTAATCGAGTGGGACTCGCACGCATACAAGGGTACCATGGGTCCATTGGCCGATAAAGCAGCGGCCAGGTTCGATCTTTGCATCCTTTGATGCCAAGCCCTCAACATTTGTAGAGACTGGTAAAGATACAGGCATCTTCCAATCAGTAATAAAGATCCCACAAAAACTGGGAACTACAATACTTGAGAGAGGAGAGCAAATCAACCTAGAATATACTGACTGGGGTCCAGCAGGAGCCAAGACAGTAGGTGCAAACAGCCAAGATATTGAGCTGACAATTTACACCTCCAACTTTGGCGCAACAGTTGAACTCGACCAGAAGGTATACACTTGGACTGATATGGTCTACATTACCGTAGTCGCACCAGATCACAACTTTGATCCAAACCTGATTGACACTATCGGAAACAATGGCGGAGAAGACCAGGTAATTGTCTCAACTAGAGGCAACCAGATCTTCTACAAGCTATCTGAAACCGGAGTAGACACAGGTATCTTCACTGGATATGTCATCCTCACCGGCGATAAGAACCTCAAGGGAATCGGCGGTGTTGATGGCGAAGGAACCGAACCAACAGGATTAATTGGAACCGGAGCCACTGGCTCTTGCAGCCAATCAACACCTTGTGGTCCAACAGATGGATTCCTCCCAGCAGAAGACTCTGACGGTGTATCAGTATCGTTTGAATTCACAAGAGATCAAACAGTTACTGGTTCAGCACTAATCAGATGGAACATCGGTGAAGTCTCATGGTTACAGGCAAGCTACCCAGCTAATGGTCAAGGAGTATTGCAGATCGTAGACCCAGACATGAACCTCAATCCAAAGGCAGTCGATAAATTCGACACCAACGTGTGGTCTGACTCTGATTCAGGTGGAATCAAACTCACCATGACAGAGACTGGCCAGGATACCGGTATCTTCCAAGGTACGGTATACTTTACAACCAACTTCCAGTCATCTGGTAACAGGTTGCACGTTTCACAAGGTGATACAGTAACAGGCGAGTACGATGATAGAACATTGCCTCCGCCATACACCACGGCTGATGATTTGCGCATGACCGCGACAACATTCATTGGTACAGTTGTGCCTCCACTCGAAAGAGCGCCGGCCAGCAACCCAAGAGTAGTTGACTCGTTTGGCAACGCAATCAACGGTACCGTAAAGACAGGCCAGCAAGTCCAAGTGACTGCTGATTTGGCTAACGGACAAAACACCGACCAGCCATTTGCATATCTTGTACAAATACAGGATAGCAACGGTGTGACAGTGTCACTCTCATGGATCACAGGTACACTATCTGCAGGTCAATCACTCAACCCGGCCCAGTCTTGGACTCCGTCAGCAGCTGGCTCATACACTGCTCAAATCTTTGTATGGCAGAGCATTGACAATCCAAACGCACTGTCGCCACCATTGAGTTTACCGATCACAGTACAGTAGACTAGAGAAACCAAAAACAACTAACTTTCCCCTTTTTCCTTTTTGTAAATTCCAGGTAACGCAAGTTATCGACCAGATTTTTGTTCTAATACAAAACTAATTTTGCCAAAAAACTACTGCAAGAATGATTCTATTTCAAGACAGTTTCATAGTTTATGCGATTTACTGCTTTGTTGACCACCTCTAATTGTTAGATCTAGCAAGATGCTCTTGCTACCCGCTCATGAATCTGTTATACATCTATGCCTTCCGTTGCAGCTCCTTTACCATGTTCTGCCGTTTATGCGCCATAACACGCTCTCCAAATATTCTTTTCAGTACGAAGAAAACTGTTCCACTATCCACTGCTTTCCGTAGATTACGCTGTCCTTCCAATAATGGCATAAATATTAGATCACACGACAGAACACGGGTTGTACGGGCACAAGTTAGAGCTATCTGTATTTCTTTTCGTTACTTTGCTATTTTCAATGATGTCAAATGTAACTATTGCACAAACTTCAGATGACAATAATTTTGGAGACGCTTCAACAATCACATCCTAACCTGCAAGGTTCTGGATATCTACAAATGATCTCAAATTCAGAAGGACACCTGCAGACTCTGCATATTCCAACAGATCAAATGATTTTCAATGTTGCCCCGATTTATGATGACAAGGGAAACCAAGTATCACTTTCATTGTCATTGAAGCCTGAACTCAGTAGCTTTTTACCAACAGGCAGGATTATTTGATAAACCAAAAAATACCGTATTCATCTATCCAAGTTTTACGCAAGCCGCGTATGGCCCACACGGATTCTATGACTACTACCGGAAACAATGCGACTCTAGCTGTCTTACAGTCCCAATACCTGATGGTGTACATGGTAGTCAGGCATCAAGCATAGTTAGCGCATGGATCCTAAAACTACTTGACTATCCCTATGTCATGGATCAAGATGTTGATAAAAATCCAGACATCTTAAAGCAGTACAAGCGAGTCATAGTCTTACACAACGAATACGTCACACAAAGAGAGTTTGATGCGATAACAAGCCATCCTCATGTTATCTTTCTTTATCCAAACGCACTTTATGCCAAAGTGACTGCAAATTATGACAATGGTACCATAACTCTCATCCACGGCCACGGTTATCCGGATGCCAGTGTAAAAAATGGGTTTGGCTGGAGTCCCAGACAATCAAAATATGAGTATAACGTAAAATGCAAAGACTGGAATTTTTATCACGAATCTAACTATACATTCCTCGACTGTTATCCAGAATACCATGTTCTTGTAAGCGAAGAGATGTTGCTATTGCTGCAAAAAGACGATCCAACAACATTGTCAGACGATATTGCAAACTGGCTAATGTATCCGCAGGATCAAAATGGTACCGAACAACTGCTTGATGATTTTGGTGTACAAGGAAGCAGCATGCCGTCTTGGGTTGAAAAGCCAGCACTCTGGCTTTCAAACGGTGAAATATCAAAGCGAAGTTTTGGTGATATGCTGCAGTATCTTGCCCAGCAGCAAATAATAAAATAAAAGTTTTACAGCAAAACAAAATCAACCGATCCAGAACTTAAAAACAAGACCGATCGCTGACAATCTTCAAAACGCTTAAATAGAAAGCGGGGTGCACGTCAAAACAGCAAATGAAAACTCTCATTGCTATTTCAATTATAACGATAATTGCTCTGGCCTTAATTCCCCAGATGTATGCGCATGCCCAGCTTGCACAGCAGACATCTGCAAAACAGTACATCAACCTAAGGGCAGAGGTATGGAACGAGTTCTTCAGAATGACAACTGCGGCATTTACAGTAGGTGCAATTGTTTCAGGTACAATGATCTGGCTTGTATGGAGATTTAGAGAATCAAATCCAAAGAACAAGAATCCTACAAAGTGGGAGCATCTTGAGGATCCAACATCTGGAAGCTACGAAGACGAGGGCGGTCATTAGATGGGTCACGATACAGCCGAGTGGGTCTTTGTTGCAATAGTTATCGCAGTTTTGTGTTATGTCGGTGTAGACTCCTGGATAGTCCAAAAGGCAGTAGAAGACGTTCCAGCTAACGCAGAAGTTATCAAAGTAACAGGCCAGCAGTGGTTCTGGAGCTTTGAGCATGCAGACGGAACAAAGGAGATTAGCACTTTACATGTAAAGAAGGGACATGCATATGTCTTTGAGATCTATTCAAGAGATGTAATGCATTCATTTAACATTCCAGACTGGGTGGTCTTCGAAGATGCAGTCCCAGGCCACGTAAACCATGCATGGTTTGCACCAGATACAGCAGGAACATATCCTATACAGTGCAGGGAGTATTGCGGTCTTTTGCACTATAACATGAGGGGATCGCTTGTAGTGGAGGATGATAACGCCACTTGAAAATAACCAAAAACATTTTATGTACATTGGAAACATTTGAAAAGATAGAGGTAGTAGCATGGTACTAGAACTTCAAAAGCCACGACCTGTGTGGCAGATAATGTTTTCAACACACCACACTGATGTAGGTTATCTCTATCTGGTATTTGGTATCATATTCTTGTTTATGGGGGGAGTGCTTGCCATGATAATTAGAACACACTTGTTCTTCCCAGGCCAAGGCGTTCTAATTTCTGATTCGGCAACATTTAACAGAATATTTACAGTTCATGGTCTTACAATGCTCTTCCTGTTTGCACTTCCGGTTGCAAACGGTATTGGCAACATCTTGGTTCCAATCATGGTCAGATACAAAGACATGGCGTATCCAAAACTCAATGCAATCGCATTTTGGATGAATCCTGTCGGTGCCGCACTGCTCTGGCTTGGATTTGCAGATACTACTTGGGTATCATATGCTCCATATTCTATAATCAGGGCACCAGGACCTGCTGCAGACATGTTCATCTTTGGCATGAAAATTCTTGGTGTATCGTCAATTTTATCATCAATTAATTTCGTTGTAACAATTCTCAAATGCAAACACCCAGACCTTCCATTAAGAAGAGTCCCACTGTTTGCATGGTCCATGTTCACAGTTTCCCTTATGACAATTATTGCAATGCCAACATATGCAGCGGCACTAATCATGATGTTAACAGACAGACTTGGACTCTCAGGTTTCTTCAATCCATTTGCAGGAGGAGACCCAATTGCATACTTGCACTTGTTCTGGTTCACATTCCATCCTGAGGTGTACATCTTCCTGTTGCCGGCAATTGGAATGATGTATGAAATCATACCTCGCTTTTCAAGAAAGCCGTTATACAGTCAGGCTTCAGGTGTCTTTGCATTTGTCATGCTTGGCATCATTGGCTTTGCCTCTTGGGGACATCACATGTACTCAACTGGAATGGACTTTACAACCAAAGTAGTCTTTATGATAGGTACTCTAGCTGCAGTTCCTGCATCTGGAATGCACGTCTTTAACTTCCTTGCAACAATGTGGGGAGGCAGAATCAGATTTGCAGCTCCAATGAAATTTGCAGTTGGTGGAATTGCATTATTCTTCTCTGCAGGTGCAGGCGGTGTGCTCAACTCTGCAATGCCATTAGACTTTATCACTCACGGAACCTACTGGGTAGTAGGCCACATGCACTTGTTCCTTATTGGAACAATTGGATTTGGATTTGTAGGCATGATATACTACATGTTCCCATACGTCACAGGTAGAATGTACAACGAAAAGTTGGCAAGCGCTCACTTTGTGCTAATGTTCTGGGGAACTGTTCAGACGTTCTTTACACAACACTTGCTTGGCCTTGAAGGAATGCCAAGAAGAGTCTATGACTATCCGCCAGAGTTCTCATCGTGGACAACACTGAACCAGATTTCTACCATAGGAGCATGGATGATTGGAGCAAGCTTTGCAATATTCTTGGCATCATTGATATACTATTCTGCAAAAGGCAAGCCGGCAAACATGGACGACCCATGGGGAATTGGCGGCAAGTATTACTATCCTGTAGCAGCAAAGAATCCACACGGCGGCCACTCGGGATACTGATATGAGTAATAGTGACCATCCTGATACTATATACAGGACATCCCCTAGAAGAGTTGGAAAGATGCTTGCAATTATTATCGGCATCCAGATAATTGGAGGCATTATATTTTTCACGCATTATGATTATTGGAACTCTTACCTGCCAAATGCAGGTAAACTTCAAGAACAACAGATGGAAAACGAAACTGCACAGTCTTCCAGCAGTGGTCCATCATCTACTCAAGGAACATTTACAGGAAAAGAGATTGACGTCTCACTAAAATTTGTAGAGTCGCCTGACTTTTCAAAGTATGGCTTTAACGCACCAAAGGGCTCTGCAGGATCTGATCCAGAGATTGACGCAAAGGTTGGCGATAAAATAGTATTTTCTGTAACAAACGGCGGCAAGTCATTTCACGCATTTGCAATTACTGCATCAACAAGCGGTCCAGGACCTGCAATTGATGGCACAACAATTGCAACTGCTGACAGTCCAATGAAGCCAGGACAAAGCGGCACTGTTAGCTTTGTTCCAGCATCTGCAGGAACTTACTACTACATCTGCGCAGTTCCAGGTCATAGAGAACTTGGCATGGAAGGCAAGATAGTTGTAGGGGGAGGAAGCGGTGGATCCAGCATCCCAGCAGGAACTGGCGGCACTGCATCTGCAAACGGAAACAAAGAATCATTCTCACTTGCTTTTGAAGTTAGCTCTGACTTTTCAAAATATGGCTTTAACGGAACAGGAGGCACAGGAACCAATCCGGACATCACTGTACACTCTGGTGATACAGTTACAATTCATGTAACCAACCCAAGCAAGGTATTTCACGCATTTGGCATTGTAACAGATCCAAACAACCCAAGCGGAGTTGTCTGGAATGCAGCATACAAGACTGCAGACAGTCCAATGAAGCCAGGAGATAGCGGCGATGTAACATTTGTTGCAGGCACTCCGGGATTATACCATTACATCTGTACTGTCCCAGGACACGCGGCACTTGGAATGGACGGACACTTTATCGTAGAAAAGTAAATGTATTTCAAGTATCTTGCACTTGCTTCACTTGTAATTCTTTATTGTCTAATGTTCATTGGAGGATATCTGGAATCAAGTGGACAGGGGCTTGAGTGTCCTGAATGGCCACTATGTCCAAGTGGATTTTTGCCCTCTGCACAATATCTTACAGAATGGATTCATAGATTAATTGCAGCAATAACTGGTGCCATGATAATAGCTACTGCAGTTGCAAGCTGGAAGGTTGCAGGCTCTCACAAGAACCTTAGAATCACTGGAACACTTGCAGCAGTCTTTGTAGCATCGCAGATAGTGCTTGGCGCAATTGTGATCAACACACAACTCAAGGCAACAATAGTTGCAATTCACAACGGCATTGGAATATTGTTGTTTGCAATGACTCTGCTTACCGCACTCTATGCGTTCAAACTACCGCGCAGTGCTACCATAGAGACTAGTGCCTAGATTTTGTTCGAAATATTTTTGCAAATCATCAAGCCTTAGGTTTTTCCTTTTTTTTCTTATTTGTAATTATTACCCATACAAGCAAGACAAAGCACGCTATGCCTCCTGCCGAGATGATATACTGGAACAGTGGGCCAAACACGTCAAGCACGCTGATATTGTAAATAAACGTCAATGGCTGTCCGCCAGGCCCTACATCGTAGAGATCAACGAACATGATATGGTTCCCAGATTCATGAAATATGTAGCTGGTAGACCACTCCCCGCCTTTGAAGTCCTGCACTGGAATTGTCGACACTAGCTCATTGTTGTAGTAAATTCTAACTCCCATCCTAAAGTGATCGACCTCGCTTAGCTTGGTGTTAAATGAATTGAGCAGGTTAGAAGCAGACTGATAATTTAGAATTCGAAAACTTAGCTTGAAAGGCTGGTTTGCAGACGGGATCTCAGGATCTGTTGCTACCTGTACTTCATAATTTCCTATGGATTCGTCACCCGAGTTTAGATTTTCATGAGCGCCTGCATAGTGTATCATTGGAGAGAGAACTAGCAGTAAGGAAAACATGGCAACTGGAAATCGAAAGTTAACCATATCCTTTTACTGGCCGCTTTCTTTAATATAATATTAGATCTTCATAGCCACAAAGATGCAAATCAGTATCTGATAAAAAATGCCCAAGTTATTCCTACAGCTCTTACGATCGTTGGAAATTAACAAAAGCTTTAAATCAAGTTGGAAAAGATTGCCCACTGTATGACTCATGTCAGCAAATCAATTGACATCAAAGAAAAGACCGTGAATGTTTTTACATATTTCGCAAGGCCAGAGCACATTTCTGACCAGTTCGAAGAGCGAGTAGGAATGACAGTAGTTCCTATGGATGTAAAAGCAGGAATGGGCGTAGGTACAACCTTTAGAGTAATAGGTGACTTTGATGGCAAGAGACTAGAGTGGGACTGTGAGACAACAGAATTTGTACAAGAACAAAAGATCGCCGCTAAAATGATCAAGGGACCATTCAAAGCGTGGAATATTTCAGTCGAGTTCAAGGAACTAGGTGAGAAATCAACCCGTGTTACCATGACAGTAGACTATGAAATGCCATTTGGTCCTCTAGGCGGAATTCTCAACAAGATCAAGTTTGCAAAGACAGCTGAGAAGGGAATGGAAACTGCCTTGTACAAAGTTAGAGGATTATTGGAAGGTAACGGTTCAATTCCAGTATACATCACACTTGATGCATACCGAAAACTCTTGGAAGAAAAAGAGAAAATGAACAATGCTCCAGTTTCTACAGTATTGACAAAAATACTAGAAAAATATTCTCAAATCGAGACAGTCAAAAACTAAATTACTTTATTTTTCAACTCAAGTTTAAAGGTTTTATCGAGCTTGATGGTTTACGCCTTCAAACTCAACTTGCTTCCATCCACTCGAAGGATTACTGGCATTGCCTTACCCAGGTTCCCCTTCATTGCTTCAACTGAAAGCCCACTAGGATTGCAAAACCTTTGCAACTCCTTGTAAGATATGTTCATGGCAACTACAATATCCCTGTCCATTGTTCTCTTACGACTGATGCACCACAATTGACAATGTTGGTACCGGCCCTCTTGGATTCTACTCCCGTATATTGGATACAGTATGTTGGTGCGTACTGGTGATACAAATCTCGCCTGGATTCCTTCCCATTCTGATTTGTATCGTATTTGTCTTTGCGACTCATAGAAAGGCCAAGAGTTCATCATCACTCTGCGTTTATTTCCTTGACCGTTCCTTTTCTGTAGAGTTTTCTGATTCCCTTGATATCTTCCAATACAATAAGAGAACAAGATTTTTTTGCTTTACTTACAATATCTTTTGAGACTCGATTTAGGAATTGTTTTATTCTTCTTGCTCTTCTATCGCCTAATTTTGAATAGATTTTTTGCCTTATCCTATGATCATTGCGTTTGAATGACGATGTTACTTTTTTGGTTCGATACGTGATCTTTGGAAGGTCTTCCATATTATACATTATTACTTTATCATAGTTTCCTGCCGTAACATTTCGCAGATTTCTGTCTATTCCAATGGTATTATTACATTTAATCTCCTCAACTTCCTTTTGTATTCCAAGACTGATTGAATCAGATGTGATTACAAACGACTTGACCTTGAGTGACTTGTCTGTAGAAATTGCATTGTGTATGATGATTCAGTATAATATGGATGTAGTTTCTATCTCCTACTGGGATTGAAAGCAGCATCCGTTTATCTTAAAGCCGTAACGTGAGACAAGATATGGTTTTTGTACGTATGGGGATTTTGGAGTCTGGCCTTCTCTTATTGAACGCTTCATTTGGGCTAGTTTGCCACAGGCCTGTGACATGGCAGAAGCTTGTATTTTGACTGGATATCATATTTTATGAGATCATGGTAGTGATTTAATGAAATTTTTTCAGTGCTGATACATTGTTATCAAGACCTATTCTGATGCATTCGTTTACCATTTGTCGAAATGTTTCATCATGGAACAAAGTTCTTGGGTTGGTGTAAACTGCTGTCTTATTGCTTTGTATACTAACAAGATGTCAGTTCTACCCAAGTCACATAATAAATCAGAATGTTATTTCACAATAACTTTAGCTCTTGATCTTTTCTTGAATCGTTAATTTTACAGAATCAGTTTAAATAACGACATTAGCGTTTGCTATTTTGCGGGTCTATGGCTCAGCCAGGTAGAGCGAGGGACTCTTATGATCATTTCGGAGACATCCCTATGTCGTGGGTTCAAATCCCACTAGACCCGCTAGATTTCATATTTATACATAAAGATTCAATGAATTCCAAAATACTCTTAATTATGTATCTGATATTAATTACTCTAGGTGGAATAATTTGAAAAATATTATTATCTTTGGACTGGGTGGATTTGCCGAGATTGTGTATATGTATTTTAAACAAAATCCATCGTTTAATGTTGTTGCTTTTACTGCAAATGAATCTGCTATCAAAGAAAATGACTTGTTTGGTCTTCCAGTAGTTCCATTTGAAAATATTGAAACTGTTTATCCACCAACAAAATTTCAAATGTTTATCGCAATAGGGTATTCTAATATGAATAAAAAAAGAGCTAGAGTATTTGATGAAGCAAAAAGTAAAGGATATGAATTAACAAGTTACATACATTCTTCTACTATTATCAACGATGGCTTTGTAATGGGAGAAAACTGTTTCATTTTTGAAAATAATGTTTTACAGCCTTATGTGACATTGGGAAACAATGTGGTAATTTGGACAGGAAATGTAATCAGTCATCATACCGTGATAAAAGATCACTGTTTTATTATATCTCATGTTGCTATCGCTGGAAATGTGGTTGTTGAACCCTTTTGCTTTCTTGGTATAAACTCTACTGTTAGAAACAGAATAACAATAGCACGTGAATGTGTCATTGGTGCAGGTGCGGTAATATTAGAAAATACAAAAGAAAAAGAAGTGTATGTTTCACGGTCAACTACAAAACTAGACATAACTAGTGATATGCTGAAAAATTTGTAAGTTGACTCTGTATATCTTTCTCAGTCATGATGTAGATTGGAGAAAACAAGGGGCCCCTATAGAACATATTTTGGCCAGAAAAGACAGATTTGATGACGAAGCCATAAAAAACATTCACATCAAAAATCCATACTATAACATACCTGAAATCATGTCATTAGAAGAAAAATTTGGTGTTCGAACTACATTTTTCTTTAGAACTATCTATGAAAATGGAAGTTATCTGGATTATGAAGATGATATACAATCACTGATAAAAAACGGATGGGAAATTGGACTGCATTCTGATCCTTCTTCTGTTGAAAATATAGACAAGCTTAAAGAAGAAAAGACATTGCTTGAAAATCTGACCAAACAAAAAGTGTTGGCAAATCGCGTTCATTATTTAAAATCTAATTCTGAACTTCCTCATAAATTACAAAGTCTAGGTTTTGTGTATGACTCTTCTATCAAAAAGTTTAGAGACACAATCGAACTCGATGATATGAATTACTACAAGATAGACAAGCTAATAGAATTTCCTATAACGATAATGGATGCATATTTGTTTACCTATATGAAAATAGATGAAAATGACATTATTGGTACATTTGCTCGTATGTTAAAGATGGGAAACGAAGCAAGTCTGAATAATGATTTTAATATTGTATCTATTCTATGGCATGATAACGTATTGAAGATGAAAGGTGGAAGAATGTATGAGAAGATACTAGAGTATCTTACATCTCAAGAAAATGTCAAGATTGTTAGAGGAATCGATCTGGCAGAAATTGTAAATGCAGTCCGCTAGAATTCTTCATGGAGCCTGAAATGAACTATATGGTTGCGAATCCCACTAGACCCGCTGATTCTTAATTCTATCTGTTACTACATAATAGATTAGTTCCTATTATCTCTACCATAGAGATTCTTGTGATCATCCAAGTCAATTAGTTGCACTAAATTTTGTTCAGGATAGTAAATGTAAAGCAGGCTGTGGCTTTTTGTTATATGAATGGTATGGCAATTTCTATAAATCCCATGTTTTCGTTCTCCAATAATTCTTGGATCCTGTGTTATTTTCAACTCTTCCAAAACCCGAAAATATCCTTCAATTACAGCTTTATCTGACTTGAATTTCTTTAATTTTTTATCTATTGTATTGTCACGTGCTTCTACCCTATGCAAGTTTTTATTCTTCTAAAACTTGTTTAACATGCTTGATATATTCATCGAAATTGTCATATTTGACTAATTTCTCTTTCCCAGTTGCTATGTTATCTAATGTTTTTTCCACTTTCGAGCTTAGATCTGTTCTTGGCAGTTTTTTCGTAGCCTTCTTTGAAAGATCATAGTCATTTGCATCAATTACAGGTCTTTTCTTCTCTGCCTTCTGCATGATTTAGTAATGTACCAACTTCTTATTATTGGTATTCTTGGTGTCATTATGTATGCTAGTACGAATGCATACGTAAACACATGCTCTAGGCGGAACCCAAAACGAACTACATGGTTGCGAATCTCGCCATACCAGCTGATTTTATAATATATCGCAGTCAAAAACTAAATCTTTTTTGTGAGAATTCTCTAAAGGTTTACGTACAAGAATTGCCAAATTGTATCTAATGAAACCGCTTTTCTATTTGTGTACAATTCCACTTTTACTTGTCATGCTGGTAACCACATTGCATGTCTTGCCTGCAAATGCACAGGTTGAGGGCAGCGCAATTCAGCAGATACAACAAAACGGAATACTGATGCAGTTTAGCTACTATCCGTCAAGCCCTGTCATCAACGGTTACACAAATCTTACATTTAATGTCATAAACACAACAACTGGCAAGCCACTGCAAAATTTTATCGCCTCAGTAACAGTCAGTAACGTTGTAAACTTTACCGGTGGAAGTGGCTACTATAATTTCAGCGGCATAAATGTACCAAATGGAAATTTGTCTGTAAGCTATGCATTTCCAAATGACGGACTCTTTCCAGTGTTTTTGCGCGTAAACTATCCTTCTGCAATTTATGGACCAAACAGTCCAATTGCCATTGGCGAGTTCAAGGTCTTTGTGCCTGTACAAAATGCAATTCCAAATAACGATAACACCTTCATCTATGTCGGCATAGCAATTGCCGCAGCAGGTGCAGGTACTGGTATAGTGATAATGCAAAAAAGAAAACCCAAAACCGTCTAGTGTGAGCACTGGCAGTCTAGGAGCCTTGTATCAAAGGTACAGTCGTGCGGACCTTCTGACTTGGCATCTGTTGGGATCTTTTGCATGCATTCGTCATGGCGGCCTTTTTTGCAAAACCAACAAATGAGTGCGGGATTCTCAATGTCCATGCAAAATCCCCTAAAATACAGTAACATCTCCTGGTGCAGGAGAATGATTGTTTACGTCCTTGTGAAATTCCACAAATTCCCTGTGGTCTGCTTCTTGATGCATTCTCAGCTCTTCCAAACTTGCAAACACATTGCTGCAAATGTAGCATTTTGGCTTGTGTTGGTCTACCATTGAGAGTACCATGAAATAATATTCTGTGCAGGCGTAATTGAACCTTTCACGGTATCATCAGATGGGGGTGAGCCAGTCTGTGAATCTTTCGTCGTTTCCTCTTGATGCCTCATGGAACAACTCCTGAAGCTTGCGTGTAATCTGGCCTACCTTGCCGTCACCTACTGGAACATTGTCAATCTCTGTAACAGATTTTACCTCTGCAGCAGTACCTGTCATGAAGACTTCATCTGTAGTATACAGCTCGTCTCTGTCGATATCTCTTTGAACTATAGTCGATTCCCTCCGATCTTGCTATCTTGATTACACTGTCCCTTGTTATTCCATCCAAGATTCCTGCATTCAATGGAGGAGTAGCTATCTCTCCTTTGTTTACTGTGAAAATGTTTTCAGCACTTCCCTCTGAAACTTTTCCATAATAATTTAACATTATTGCCTCATCGTATCCATCCTTTAGCGCCTCCACTCTTGCAAGTGCAGCATTTGCATAGTTTGACGCAGCCTTTGCCTGCATTGGCTGTGACCTGGAATCAATTCTCAACCAACTTGAAACTTTGCATCTTGCACCGCGAACCTTTCCAGCACTTGACTCGCCAGTATTCCACTCCCAGCATGCTATTGCAACATCTATCTTGTTGGGTGTTGGTGTTAGGCCAAGAACACCATAGCTATAGTATGCGATTGGTCTGATGTAGCACTCTTTTAGCCCGCTTGCAAGCACTGTCTTGATGATACCATCTGAGATCACTTTTTTTGAATATGGAACTTTCATGGAATAGATCTTTGCAGACTTGAACAGCCTGTCAACATGTTCCTGTAACCTAAAGATTGCAGGACCCTTTGTTGTCTTGTAGCACCTGATTCCCTCAAAGACTGCAGTGGAATAGTGTAACGCATGGGTAAGAACGTGTACCTTTGCGTTCTTGAACGGAACAAGTTTGCCGTTCATCCATATCTTGCCCTGCTCTTTCATATGATTGGGTAAAGTTTTGGTAATTTAAGAATTGATCTAGATTTTGCAGGTGGCAAGATCTTGGTTTTCTTTAAATGTAGTAAGATGGCTCTGTACCATATGAGCTATGTCACATCATTTGCAGCAGCTGCCCTGCTAATCATAGGTCTTGCTGGAAACGGGTTTGAGATGAGAAAGGCACGTCTTGGTACCATGCGAGACGAGAATATGGCTCCAAAGAACATGTTTTTGGACAGGAGGAACTTTAAGTGGTTCGCATGCATAGGGGCTGCCCTCGTACTGATGGCTATAGGCAATGTCCATACTTGATCTATATAGATCAACTCTAAATATTTCTTCTACGTACTATAGTTAGCGCGTGTTTTGGGTAACGCCGGGCTGATTCTAGATAAAAGGCCCAAGAACAAACCCACTTTGACTTCTACAGGTATAGGCTTGTAGAGGCCAAATGTTTTCTGAGTTTTTGATTTTCTGCAAAATGGTACAAGATATATCGGTATCATGTATCACAGGCATCGTATGGTAGCACGAAAAGCAGGCAAGCACATGAGAAAGGCAGACCAAAGGGCTGCACGCAGAAAGAAGAAAAAGTAAAAAATTTTCTGATTAATCGTTTCTCTGTATAATTACACAAATTTTATTTTTGATCTTTCCGCATGAACGGCACAAATTGCCCGCTCTATGTTGTTGCCGCTGTCTTCTGTAACTATGATTATGCGTGATGTCTCTTCTTGTGCATCCATGTTGAGGATGTTAAGGCCAGCTTCGCCAACCCTTGAGCTTGCCTTTGATGCAATCTGCTGTACGCGCCACATCTCGTCTCCAATCAACGTGATTACCCCCCTGTTGTATGTAATAGAGGCCAACGGGTCAAAGCCCAGGACATATCTCTCATTGCGCTTTACATAGTCCCCGTCCAAGAAGAGAATTCTTGTAAACTCGATATCATCTTTTGTAAATGGAGACAGCACAACAAACTCGCTGTACCTCTTTACTTTGTCAAGCGATTCAAAAAGATTCTGGGACGATTCGCTTTCCATTCGAAGTATGGCGCAGTTTTTCTTTCCTGTTACTATCTTTAGCGGATGGCCGTTCTTGTCGCCAGGGCTTCGCTCTATTGTTGTAACTTTGGCGGGATTTCCCATGTCAGTTATTGTAATTGGCATGTCTACCCCGTTTTCCACTATCTCCTTTATTGCAATGGGATCTAAAATCTTCATTCCAAACATGCCTGCAATTCGTGCCTCGTTGTATGAGAGATGCGTTATGTATTCTAGTTCCTCCTTTACGACACGCGGATCTGCTGACAATACTGCACTGTCTTTTTCAAAATCAATTCTGGTATTGTACTTTTTACTAAACAAAATTCCAAGATCGGCAGCAGTCCTGTCAGAGCCCCCTCTCTCATAGGTAGTCTCAAGACCACTGGTGGTCTTTCCGATAAATCCCCCCATGGATAGCACATCATTTTTCTCAAGCATAGACTCCATTGCACCCAAATTCTCAGACGACTGCGTAGCAAGAAAGTTGGCAGACTCGTATATTTTCATCAGTAATGATAGGCCACATGTCAAAACTTACAACATCTGATTTTATGCCAGCGCTTTTTAGAACATGGCTCATTACATTAGACATTAGTATCTCCCAGAATATGCAAGAACTCTTGCCCGCGTCTCGTTTGCAAATTCCTTTTTCTGCAGCGCCTCTCCAAGAGATATTGACGCTTTTTCCAAGAATGATTCGATTGTCTTTTTGCACTCGTCTTGAAATTTTCCATCTACAAGTGAGAGTATCTTAAGATACGGCTTGCGCAGCTCGTCAACATCTGTGCTCTGGCCCTTCTCCGTCTTTCTGCCAAGCTCAAGGGCAATGTCTGTCAGTGATCTTTGCTTGTTATCATATGTCGTAAGGGGAGCCGAAAAAACTGCAATTACTTTGGAGTCTTTTTTTAACTCGTTAATTCTTTTAATTATTGTAGGTATTAGTACGCCGTCAATTCCTACTGCACTTCCTCCAAACTTTGCTACAATGAGATTCTGCAAAACTTGATTACATCTGTCTGTACCTTCTATAAAGTTTGAGCAAGTGGCACCAGCACATGAGATAGTGTAGTGACAAGCCAGATCATTTGTACGCATGCCTTAAAAGGAAAAACTTGGCAATTGCTTCCATGACTGGGTGTCTTCTGTGAGCATAGAACATGGTGAGCTCTTCAAAGACAAGAACACAAATCACATACTCCAGTACCTGCCTGAAATGGGACTGGTTCACAACGAAGAGCTTTGCAAGGAAATAACAGGCTGCATTGACTTTCAAAAAAATAACTAGCACAAAAATTTTCTAATCAAATCTGCAGCCACTTTACTGCCCTGAAAATGCAGGGGGCTTCTTTTTTCATTCATCTTCTCAGGAATTAATTTTTCCAATCGGAAGATGTCTTCATAGGAATATCCGACATCTCTTGCATTCTCTTCTTGCTCAAAATGCCCCTTGATCGGGATGAATATTCCAGGCGTGCCATAGTGCCTTGATTCATCTATGGTAGACTTTTCCTGCAAGCGATATTACCAAGTCTGATGCAAATATTATTTCATGCAGGTT
>NZ_RCMB01000022.1 GCF_011319465.1 Candidatus Nitrosotalea sp. TS | reverse complement strand
TCTTTTTACACATCAGTGGAAGGAATACTGTACAAATCTTGTTTCACTGCAAGGGGAAACATCCTCTAGAACAATCGCGTGAGTTTTTCATAGAACTTAAGTATTGGATATTGGTATTTGCATTCATGTGCGAAATGATTGATGATATAGAAATTGAACATCTCAGAATGGCACTAGCAAGAGCACGAAAAGAAATGCACGAAGAGCAGGTGGAAGAAGAGCCACGGATTGCTATTGCTAACTAGCCGAAATTAGTTTTGAATCTTTACCATTTTTGAACCTTAGTCTGAGAGCCAAGATTTTGTGAAAAAACATTTCAAAGAGTGTTAATATCTTATTGTAGGCAAAAAACTTCCTTGTGAGTTCAGGTATTTCTATCAAGTTCGCGTCTGCAGTAAGATGAGAGAGAACAGTGTCGGTTATCCAGATGTGGCCAATTTGTTAATATCAATATGGAAATTTGAATTCAACTGTAGATCATACGTATATACTTGTAAAACAATTATGGGTTAATGACAACTGAAAAGACAGATGAGATATCAGCAGTAGAAAACATGACCAAACAAGAAATGGCTAAAATAATAAAGACTGTCAAGAAGACATCTGAGTCTCCAGAACAAGATGTTGTTTCAATCTGTGATGTCATGAAAAATAACACAACAGAAATAATTGAAAAAATAGAATCAAAGTTCCCAATCTATACGCAGCTATACACAGATCTTTACACAAAATATCTGCACACCATAAGTGATCTTTATAGTACGTGCTATCTGTCGGAAAACGAGTTTTTTGACAAGTTAGGGATGAACAAGCCGGCAATTCAAGCCCTTGACGCTTATTGGAAATCTATCACAGATGTGGTCTTGTCCCAAATTGATATGAGTACAAATTTTGCAAAAATGTATGTGCAATTCAGGCTTGATACGATAGAATCGTGATGATAAAGTAGCTCATCTGATGATGGATAATTATGCAAGAGCTTGGCATCAGTTTAATTCGTACAATAAGAAATAGATTAACTGGATTGAAACTAGTTTATGCCAAGTTGGATGATATTTAGAAACAGATCAATTTTTTTGAATTTCTATTCCTAATAAAATTTGACAACGCCTAATCTGCAGGACTTGAATTAAAAAAAGAAAAGTAGAAGATTCCACTTGGGGAGTGATTTATCTTCTATTTGTTTCGGAAAATATCTTCTGCAACTTTGATTCGAGCTCTTTTTTGCCCTCTGCCTGTACCAGCATTGATTGCCAGACTTTACCAGCCGTTTCAATCATCGCGTCTGCAGCTTTGTCCAATCCAGGTCCAAAATTAGCATCTATTCTTTTTTTGAGTCGTTCTACATGGACTTGGTACATTGCATCGTGAAATGCCTTGTGCAGCATCTCCATTGACATTTTTACAGGATCAGCTGTTCCACAGCCACAGTCATTGCATTCCATTTCAGAGCAATTGCATGAGCATGTTGCATGTTCTTCGGTATCACATGTTCCTGATTTGCATTCCATATTACTTTCTTATATCTAGTATAGAAAGGTAAGTATATAAATTGGAAAGTAACCTGTTTGAAAGTAAATGAGATTGTGGTAAGTTGACTGGCACAATCCAACCTAAACCTCTCAAGAATCTTTCTTAAAAAGCAAGAACGTTAAACTAATTCCAGTATCTCTTTCCAAAATTTGAATGTCGCAAGATGATCTTGTGAAATGTTGAATAATGTGCTCAAACAATATATCGACAGATGATATAATGACACTAAAACCCAAAATCCTTGCATTTGCAGGAAGTCACACGTACTGATTCATTTAATAAAAAACTAGTCAGGATAGCAGCAACTGGTGCGACAGAGGCAGGTGCAGATGTAACCGTAGTTGATCTTCGAGATTTTCACATGCCGCTCTATGATGGAGATTTGGAACAAAAAGAAGGATTGCCTCCTAATGCACGCAAGCTAAAGGATATCATGCTGACACATCAAGGATTTCTCATCTCTTCGCCAGAATACAACAGCTCAGTCTCAGCTGTTCTAAAAAATACCATTGATTGGACATCACGTCAGTCTGAAGGTGAAACAAGTCTGGCTTGTTTTAAAGGTAGAGTGGCAGGTATCATGAGCGCCTCTCCTGGAGGGCTAGGCGGTCTTAGAGGACTGGTTCATGTTAGATCCATACTTGGAACATAGGAGTGCTTGTCATGCCAGACCAGATTGCCATTGGAAAAGCACATGAAGCCTTCAATGCTGATGGAACACTGAAGGACAAAAAACAAGAAGAGCAAGTCAAGATGATTGGTGCCGGTGTGGCAAAAACATTGTCAAAACTGAACATCTAAAATCAAAATTGATAAATATGTTATTGCAAGAAGCCCGCAAATCTTTTTTTAAATATTGATTCTAGAAATGTAATTAATATTTATAGGACGCTCTCCGTGAATTATTGTATATCATGAAACAAATTCTTGTTTTTCCAATGTTTGTTATTTTAGCATTTGTTAGCTATGACAAGTACTGTATACAACGCAAATGCACAAACCATTACATGCGGACAAGAAATCACGCAATCGGTAACTCTTGATGCTGACCTAAATTGCATGGCTAGCGGCACCGATGGAATATCAATTGGTGCCAACAATATTGTTCTTGATTGTGCAGGGCATACCATAACAGGTCCTGTTTCATCCTCTCCTGCCGTGACTGGCCTTAACGGCATAACACTTGTGCATGCAAATGGGGTAACTGTAAAGAATTGTCATGTGATGTATTTTGACAACGGTTTTGTAGTACGATCAAACTCTTCAAATAACAACTTGGTTTCTGACAAGGCAGACAACAACGGAAACTATGGTTTTGATATTGCGTCAAACTCAAATAACAATCAACTGACCAATGGAGAGGCTGCGCACAATGGAGGCTATGGATTTATCATGGAATCAAATTCTGGTAAAAACCAACTTGCCAATGATCTCTCAAGTGGAAATGCAAGAGCTGGCTTTGTTGCACTAACTGGCTCTACTAATAACACATTTGAAAATGACAAGTCATATGAAAATTCACAGGACGGTTTTATAATCAGCTCAAGTTCTGGTGATGTGCTGAAAAATAGTCAGGCAATAGGAAATTCCTACAGCGGCTTTGCACTATTTGGAAGCACTGGGGTAAATCTTGCAAACAACACCTCTGTTGGCAACGGTATGGTGGGTTATCTCCTCCTTGTGAGCACAAACAACAGCCTTGTCAATAATGGTGCAGAAACAAATGACCAAGATGGATTTTTAGCTGATTCTGGCAGCACTGACAATGCCTATGATGGTAACCAATGCGAAAATAACCATGCAGGTTCATCAAGTCCTGCTGGTCTATGTAACCAAAATTAGTTGAGACAAACCAGTGTCACGTATAGTATCTATGGTTTAGTACTTCCATTGGTCTGTGATACCATTCCACCATGAGCGATAGGGCTTGGCGTCTTTCTGAATCTCTTCTTTTATCCTGTTTTGGATGGCAAAGTACATGTTCTCCATTGCATCTGCTCCCCCGTCACTGTGAATCTCTTGCCTATCTCGTGTATTCTTTCTTTCTTGGAGTCATAATCTGGGGAGGCTCGCTCGTTTTGCATGCAAAAAGTTAGAAGATCATACAACTCTTCTTCAAGATATGCATCCATTGTACAATGGAAAAATTGACAGCGTATAAAAATTTTGAGCCCAATTACACTGTAATCGGTTGTGCAATCTGCACTTTGTTGCCCAAAAACTTAAGCATTATATCAGAAAACTTTTCAGAATCCTCTACATGCGGCCTGTGTCCGCATCCCTCCATCACGACAAACTTGCAATCCTTGAGATTTGATACATATTCATTTGCATAGTTGATTGGAATCATGGTGTCGTCGCTTCCCCAAATGAGCAGAGTTGGTATGGAGATCAACTGCAGTCTTTCAGTTATTGCATGGCCAGTGTTTGAAGCTAATGACTGAAGACAAAAAAGACATTTTTGCATTTGGCTGAGACATTCCAGTGCGAAACCTCTCAATGGTTGACTCGTCTACATCTTTTTGTTTTCCTGCCATCTTTTGGTATGCTGTTTTGATGAGGTCGTGCTGTGGATACAGGGCTGCCATGATGTATGCATCAAGCGTAGGATTTGTTGTGCGCATCGTACCTGTAGGGGAGACTAGAATTATTTTTTGAATTATGTTATTTTCTGAAGCGGCTGCAGATTCTGCCACGATCTGGCCTCCAAGAGAAGATCCTATCATGATGGTTTTATCAATTCCAAGATGCTCCAAAAAATCAAAGATAAACTTTACAAAATATTTTGGCGTATAGTCCACCTGTGGCTTGTCACTATGACCAAATCCTATCAAATCCGGAGCTATGACTCTGTGGTTCTTGCTTAGATGTGGAATGACCTGCTGCCATCTTTCTGCTTGGCTACCAAGTCCATGCACTAGTACGACACGTGGTCCATCACTGCCTTCCTCAAGATATCTTATCTTGTTGCCATCAACTGTAACATGGTGTTCCTTCACTGCCATCAATTGTAGTCAAGCCAGTTAAGATAAGATCTAGCTCTTCTGAGTAGCTCAAACAAGTTTGGCCTTTCTAGTTAGGCATATTCGTTTATGATCTTTTGGACAAAATTTTAGCTCCTGTAATGCCAAGAATGGACACGGAACTAATTAGAATTCCAAGTCCTACGTAGAAAAGAACCGTATAAGACCACATGTGTGGGGGATTTGTTACATATCCATCTTCATACAACATAAGCCCGCTTACAGGCAGCAAACAGATCCCTATTATTATCCACATTTTTTGTTCTGACTTTAGGTGCATGACACTTGCTATTTCATTTTAAATTTCCAGAATTTAACACAATGAACGTATATGGCAGATTTTTTTTTACAAACAATTTCTCTTCGAACCTAAAGTATCATACTTGATATTTAGAAGATGATGAACATTGTTAATCCAGATATAAAAATAAAGATACGGAATTAAACCTGAAAAATATGTTTGGCCAGGCAATGGGCGAATCTGTAGTCAGTGTCTTTGTTTATTTGGGAATAGGATCAGCTGTACTCACATCTGTTGTAATTGGAATCATATTGCTGGGTCCAGTCATTGAAGATATCAAATTGAATGTAACCAGAAAATCGCATTTTAAAATCTAGACATATTTCACACCTGTAAGTAACAAATTCGGACTGGCTAGTCCTTATTTCCATTATAAAAAATCATATTGTCAGGTACCCGGCAATCGCATATTCCTACCAGAAACGGCATCCGTCGACCCTATGCCGGGTACAATATTTTTTCATAATCATAAATTGAAAGTTGATCCAATTGACACTGGAATTGCAAGCCTATGACGTTTTTGTGGTACCAATCTAATACCATGTAATGACAATTCTCATTTTTACTAAATTAATGAATTCAAATGATTGCAATGTATTGCTGTTGTAGAAGCAGAATCGAGATGCTATGTTTATTAAATCAAGAAATGCTGAACACGGCGACTAGAACATCTCCTACTTCCTACGTGTTCAGCCATGGAAGGAAGATATAGTTCATTTCATTATGGTGCACCATTTCTTAAAAACATCATAGTATGAGATGGAACCAGTTTTGTGTCATGTAAATAAAAGACTGCATAGCTAAGATTGGATAGTCAGAATATAATACAAACCTTGCATCCATGTATGATATGAGCAAATTTCTTTTTGTTTGCGCAATAAGTGGCATGTTAATATCTGGAATGATCTTGCCTGTTTGGGCCACTACAGATCTTACTGCATACTTGCCAATATCTGGCAATGCCATCACTCCGAGTTTCAAATTCACAAAGGTAATATTCATAGATTACAAGAACGGCGGCAAATTAGAAAGTGCACTAAATGGCAAGAATATGACAATATCATTTACCACTGACTCTTCTAATAATACAAGTACTGCTAACTTTATGCAGATTCTAGATAATGCTATAAGAGATCAAAAGAGTTCTGCTACGATAACAAATCTCAAAGTCAATTATATAGTACAGATTAACGGAGGTTCCGACGAGGCCTCAATTACTTATCTGATTCAGCTGACACCCACAATAACTGGATATGTGATGTATCAAGGCACCAATACGGTAAAGGCAAGTGTGGGAGGTGGTGGCACTCCATTCATTCTTGATGCCTCCTGGGCAGGTTTTGACATAAATCAAGACGTTACTCTATCTACTCCAACTTATGGCAACTTGGAGATCAACTACCCAATTAGTCTTATTCAAAAAGAATTGCCTGTTGTATATGGTGCCATAAAAGGAAGCAATGCGGAGAAGTTACTTGAAGAAAATCTTCTTGATGCAAGCCCACTTTTCAAACAGCAGCCGTTGAGCAGCTGGGACCATTTATTTGATCCATCCTATATTGTTAGTGGGGAAACCGCATACCAATACAAAGGGACAAAGATTGCAGTAACTACTTTTTCATCAGGAGTCAGTACGATACAAGCCGGAGTGATGAATGCCAAACAGGAGGATGCAGACTTTACTAGTGATGCCCTCTATCACCTTCGTACTATAGAGCAACCAGCTTCTGGGACATTTGATGTGGAGGGTCAGGCACAGGCATATGATGTGGGAGGTGCACCTGCCTTTACCACCACTCCTGTCGCAGCTTCCAATGTATCCAACACAACAGCGGGAGGCATATCTGGTATGGTCATGTATGGCATGGCAGCATTTGGAGGTGCTATTGCAGTATTCGTATTCATCTGGAGCAACAAAAAGATGAAAAGCGATAAGAACAGAAAACCTGATGCGCCATGGGGTCCTATACAATACGAGCAAAGACAGCAGTGGGCTGACAAGTTTGATGAATCTGTAAAATCAAACACTAGTGCTGTGATGGCAAAAGAAGAAAAAGAAGAAAAAGATTGGCTGTGCTTCAAATGCGGATACTATACGCTCACAAGTCAAGATCACTGCTCAAACTGTGGAGCGGCGCGACCTACTTGACATGCAATTCAATTCCATGTAATTTGCGGACAGACAGTAGAATGGAGCCTGCCATATGTGACAATTCATTTTCTTATTTAGTTTCTGTCTATAATAGCGACGGAACATAAAATATATTGACGTAGCTAAATTATTTTAATACCCGACTATTTTCATTCATTTCTTAATTCTACTCCAGGATTCCATCGTTGAATTTTATGCTGGCATGACTTCCATTGCAAAACGGCTTGTTGTTTGAGGCACCACAACGACACAATGTCACGCGATTGCGTTTTTCATAATGAGTACCATCCTCAGATTCAATTGTTATACTTCCACGTATCCAAAGTGGGCCACTACATCCTAACGACGGATCTTCTACAACTCCAATAGAAGGTGAAAATTTGTCTTCAATCTCATTGCCTGTTTCCTTATCATGTAAAGTTAATCGACCTGATGGACAATGCATTGCTTCACGTATAACCAGTTCACGGACTTTGGGGTTATCTGTGTTTTCAATTAAACTCCATATTTTACCTTCAGGATCACAAAAACGTGCAAAGGCACAAAGATTTTCCTGATCACTCAGTATCATTGTAGGTCCATCCAAACGTTCAGCTTGTTTATCATATGGAATCTTGGATGCTGTTTCTCTTCCATTGAAATCTACGCTCTTGTGAGTGCCGTCACAAAATGGCTTGTTTGCAGAATGACCACAACGACATAACGCATAACTAGATTCCGTCTTGAATGTTTTATCCTTCTTCCAATCCCATGAATATCCTTCTTTGTTGTTTGCAATTACCTCTACTGTAAGAGGAATTCCTCCAGAAACAATGTATGGGCCATCCTTTGCTATTGTGATTTTCTTTTCTTCAGACTTGTCCATGGAGACTTGATTATAGCCAACAAACTATAATAATTTTTATTTAATTATACCGTTACCAATAATGATGGCAAGATTAGTACGAAAAGACGCTACTGGCCCGATGGAGATCAAGATAGGAAATGAATCCAAATGGATCTGCATGTGCGGTTTGAGCAAAAATCAACCATTCTGTGATAGTTCTCACAAAAAGACTGCTGGAGAAGAATCTGGTAAACTTTACATGTATGGTAAAGATGGAACGAGGATTGAAATCAAGCAATCTGATGAAGTTTGCAAAAATTTCAGCTAAACTATCAATGAAGAATCTCAAACATCATGTGAAAGAAAAGAGACGATGCAAGAGAAGACACAGTAAACTTGCAAGTAAAATCAGGGGTATTTTTGGGTTCAAGACTTGGCTTGTAGTTGAATCTAACTTCCTTCATTTTTTGTAATTTGTGGCTTTTTCAGGTAAACTACATCAAAATTCAATTGTTTCCAATAATGAAAATCAAGGTAAAACTTCTTAAACAAAGCTTTCAGACATAACACATGCCGGAAATTAAGAAAATACTTGTTGCGTTGGATGGTTCAGCGCAATCCTTCAAGTCTCTTCAAGAAGCAATCTATCTTGCAAGACAGTGCGGCGCGACCATCACAGGGTTATGTGTTCTACCGCTATATACAATAAGCCTTGGAAAGTTTACGACATCTCTTAGAAATCAAAGTATGAAAGAAGCCAAGAAATTCATGGCAAAAGCAAAGGTACTCTCTGCGCAGAACGGAATTGTATTCAACGAGAAGATTGTTGTAAGCAATCACACCTCCAAGATTTCAGAGTATGCAAGTGACAAAAAATTCGATCTGATAGTGATGGGATCACGAGGAATGAACCCGCTCAAAGAGTTGTTTCTTGGCAGCGTAGCAAACTATACAGTTCACAAGTCTGCGATACCGGTTTTAGTGGTAAAATAAGCAGCCCTGACCTTTGCAAAAATGTGCATTGTTGCGGTATTGTGTAGTCTTTGGTTGCTGATACTCAGAAATCAGGATTTACCAACCTACAAGGTAACAGTGTCTTAATATGACAATTATAATGAATCGATGAAATCTGCAAAGTCCTTTATGTGTGCCTGTTTTGTTTTTTCCCACACTTTTTTAAATTTAGGTATGGTCATCAGCGTTTTTGTTAGTTCTTGCCATCGCGACCAAAGCCCCGATTCTATCGTCTTTGTTTTGTTCATAAGATACAGAAATTCAAATAAATCAAGAAACGCCACTGCTGTGTAATACTCGTCAGGATTATCCACTATGGAAAAACGTTCAGCAAAGACACCACTTTCTTTTGCCATTTTGGTAAAAGTCTCAGTTTTTTCAAGGTTAAGTCTTGCTTCAATTATCCTTGCATATGTCTGCTGTTGGGCCTGAATGCGCATCTCTTTTTTTACTGTTGAAAATTGCCATAAAGAGATGGCCAGTATACAGGTAAGAATTCCAACAATGATGAGTTCTAAATAATCCATGAGGCAGCCAAATAAGTAGAATTAAGGGTTGATTATTCCTCTGCCAACGATTTTACCTTCTTTTAACATTGTTAATGCCTCTGTGGCCTGGTCAAGCTTGAACCTAGTTGAAACGACTGGCTTGATTATTCCTCTTTTGGCAAGAGAGACCAGCTCAATCATATCAGTCAACGAGCCCGTATAGGAACCAATTATTTTGTACGCTCTTGTTGGCATTGTAACTAGGTTTAATTGCAGTGTACCTCCAAAGAGTCCCACAAGTACAACTCTTGCTCTTCTTCGAAGTATTTGCATATCTGTTTCGACCGTTTTGCTAGCATTAACAAAATCTATGACAGCGTCAGCTCCTAGATTATTTGTTAGCTCCATTATGGATTTTGTCACATCTTGATTTTTGGAATTTATAGTAAAATCGGCGCCATTTTGTTTTGCGATTTGTAATTTTTTATCATCTATGTCCATTGCGATTATTCTAGCACCTGTTACTGCTTTTGCCAACTGAATTGCCATCAAACCTAGACCTCCTGTTCCCACAATAACGACATTATCAGCAGGTTTTAGGTGCGTGTTTTTCACAGCACCATAGGCTGTAAGCGCAGCACACGATAATGGTGCTCCAGTGTCAGTATCCATATCACCAAGTTTTACAAGATACTTGTAACTTGGAACAAGCAAATATTCCGCATAACCTCCATCATGATACACTCCCAAAGATCTGGGCTTGTCACAGAGATTCTCTTCTCCGATTCTACAGGCAGGGCAGAGACCTTCTCCTATCCAAGGAAAAACAAGAACCTTCTCATTTTTGGTAAATCCCTCTACCTCTTCGCCCATGCTGTCAATTATTCCTGCAACTTCATGGCCTGGAGTAAGTGGATATTTCACACCCCTGTCAGTGGTCTTGATGAATTGACCTGCTAGGCCCTCGTATCCTCCATCCCACAAATGTATGTCACTATGGCAGACACCAGCTGATTGAACTTTTATCAAAACTTGCGAGCCTCTTGGCTTTGGAGTCTCAAGTGTCTGTATCTCTAATGGTTCTTTTACTCTGACAATTCTTGCGGCTTTCATATCGTTGATTGATCATAATACAATATAAGACATAACAATCAACTGCACTAGACATCTTCGCATGGTATTAAACTGGAAGAACCTAGTATCTGGCATATGAAAAAAAGCGACGAGAGTAGCATTGAGGTAAAAGATCGAAAAAGAATACTTGTCTTGGGAGGGGGATTTGCAGGAATCACGGTTTTAAAAAGACTGGAAAACAAGTTTGAAAATGATTTTACTATTGATATCAGCATGGTGAGCAAGGACAACTTCTTTCTCTTTACTCCCATGTTACCAGAGGTGGCTTCAGGCATGATTGAAACGAGACATATAGTAACCCCTGTAAGAGCATTTTGCAAAAGAGCTAGATTTTACGAGGCAGCAGTACGATCTATTGATTTTCAAAAAAGACAAGTCACTATATCAAATGTAACAGACAACAGAAATGAGCTAGCAAATTGGCATGATCACACCTTGGATTATGACTATCTTGTGATGTCTCTTGGCGGTGAGACTAATTTCTTTGGTATGGAAGATGTCAAAAAATACTCGTATACCATGAAAAGTCTTGGAGATGCAATTGTTCTGCGTAATCATGTCATCGACATGTTGGAGCAAGCTAGTATAGAACAAGACAGAGAATTAAGGCAGAGTTTGATGACCTTTGTTGTTGTCGGAGGCGGGTTCGCAGGTGTAGAGACTGTAGGTGAACTCAATGCACTAGTAAGAGATGCAGTTAGAGACTTTTACCATGATATTGACATCAAAGACGTACGAGTGGTTCTTGTGGATGCCATGGACAAAATACTGCCTGAGGTAAGCGCCGATCTTTCAAAATTTGCTACACAAAAGCTGAAAGAATCAGGAATAGAGATAATCTTACAAAGCCCAGTTAGTTCAGCAACCATGTATGACGTGAAACTAAAGGATGGTACCGTTATAGCGACACATACGTTGGTATGGGCAGGAGGTGTGACCCCGGAAAAGCTAGTCAAAGAATTACAATGCGAGCATGACAAAAGTGGGCGAATCATAGTCGACGGATATCTAGAGGTCAAGGGCATTGGCGATGTATATGCGCTTGGAGATTGCGTATCAATAACTGACCCACATACAGGAAGGCCATATCCGCCAACTGCGCAAAATGCGGTAGAAGAAGCAAAAGTTGTGGCAAACAATCTGATATCAGCAATAAGAGGAGGAAGTAAAGTTAGTTTCAATTACAAGTCAAGAGGAATAATGGCTCAAATCGGAAAAAGAAAGGGCGTTGGCATACTATTTGGTATAAAGACCCACGGCCTGCTTGCATGGATGATCTGGAGGGCGTATTATCTCACTCATTTACCCACTTTGGAAAAGAAATTAAGAGTATCGACAGATTGGTTCATCGACCTATTTTTCAAACCAGACATCACTCGGTTGAAAATCTTTACAGAAAATCAAGAAGTTCAAACAAAGTCTTTCTCAGATACCGTGATATCAAAAGATGAAACCAAAAGCGAGACAACTTGAAATATGATGGAAATATGACGCCAAAAGAAAAAGATCCCAACCTTGAAAATGTCCTTGTATTGCAGGGAGGAGGCTCGCTTGGAGCATATGAATGCGGAGTTTACAAAGCACTGGATAAACACAACATAAAATTTGATATTGTATCAGGAACGTCCATTGGGGCAATTAATGCCACAATAATTGCAGCAAGTAAAAACGATGACCCTTCAAAGGATTTGGAAGGTTTTTGGATGACTCTAGTTGAAAAGCCAATTCCGTCATTTCTTCCACAGAAATTCAGGGCAATGCTCTCATCAACATATTCAAGCTTTTATGGAAACCCCAGTGCCTTTGCAGCCATGTGGCTAAACCCTTGGTTGTTTAGTGCCTCATTTAACCGCCCCTATCTCTATGATACCACTCCTCTCAAAGAAACACTGGGAGAGTTTGTCGATTTTAATAAATTAAAGGATCATAAAAGACCGCGGCTTGTCATAACCTCAACTGATATAAAAAAAGGGAGCAGGGTTGTATTTGACAGCAAACACCATGACATCAAGATTGAGAACGTACTTGCAAGTGCTGGCTATCCTTTCTACGGGATTGCATGGACGGAGATAAATGGAAGGTATTTTTGGGATGGCGCATTGCTTAACAATACTCCATTGATTGCTGTCATGGATGCATCACCCAAGAATCACAAGGCGGTGTTTGTAACTGACCTCTTTCCGCATGAACAGGACGATCTGCCAAAAAACATGATGGAATCATGGCATAGGGCCCGTGACATCATGTTTGCAGACAAGACACAGTGGGCCATTGATGTCTCAAAAAGAACCGAGAAGCATCTTGATCTTATGCAAAAAATGCATGACATCCTTGGAAACAGCCATCTTGATGAGAAAGACAAGGCAAAACTTGAAGAGATCGAACAAGAGTATGATAAACTTGTTTTTGAACAAGGTGCAGTAATAAAAAATATAATCAGAATAGAACGAAAAGAAGAGGTGCATTATCTTTTTGAAGATGCTGATTTTTCATCTGAGACTATAACAGGACTTATTGAACAAGGAGAAAAGGATACTGAAAAGATTCTTGCAGATACAAAGAGAATCCAGATGTGAAACATTTGTAATTTATTATTTTACAATTAATTTTAGATCATGTATCCTGACAGATGCCTTTCCATGTAAAGGAAAATGCATTACATATGACCTGGAATGATGTATATCATTTTGCCAGCCAAAACAGAATTTTTTTTCATGTGAAAACTTTTCATATGCTATTTTTCCTACGAAGCAAACAACTCTGGGCTTGTATTTCTTTATTATATTTAGAATCTTTTTTCTTCCTGTACCTTCCTCGCCTTTGACTAGTGACGATACATCTGGAGTGGGTCTGCTTATTACATTTACTAGGCCAAATTTGTATACTGGATTAAATTTTTTATTGTAAATTTGTTTGAGTTTTGTATCGTCTCTCAAGTCTGAAATTTTTTCATCAATCAATCCTGCCCTATTTAGCAGATACCAGAAGGTCTTGTTATTTGAAAATGGTACCCCCGCTTGTATGTACCAGGCGATGGATTTATCCCGACAAAAAGGATCCTCATGTTTTTTGAAAACTTGTATCTTATCATAGAATCACGGGTATGTAATATTGCGGCCTTTCACCTTGGCAAACGGCGTGAGTACATGTTCGCGAGCAGAGATCTTGCTTGATATGTGAAGAGCCCTGACATGCCGCACAAGCAAGGCGTCTGCAACCAACGATCTATGGCATCGAAAGGGGTTTCCTTCCGCACACATGATTGCAATGGCATGCCTCTTGCTTAAAGCAATCAGTTCTTTTAATGATGCATCAAATTCCTTTGTCTGCATGTAATCTGCAAACCCGCGAAATGACAGGTTACGCCAGCCCAAATTAATCGAATCCTTATCAGGATGTCTCAGTCCTCCCAGGCCCTTCATGTGCAGGTATCCTATTTTGTTGTCATGGAGTTTTTTCTTCAGCGATTCCTCATTGAACTGTGGATTATGTCTTGACTTGGGTATGGTCCTAATGTCTACTAGAAAGTCAATTGAATGGGCCTTGAGCAGGTCTACAAAGGATTCTATTGGCCGAGTTGAATGACCAACGACAAATATTGTAGACATGATTCTACTCCTTATGCTTTTTCTAACTTTGCAAGCAATGCTTCAATCTTTTCTGCATCTATTGCAAAATCTTGATTAATGCTCTCCACCGGGCAGGCCCCTTCTGCAAATTTTAATATCTCGACTAGTGTCCTGATCTCCTTTTCGTCTAACGTTATCTGTTTTTCCATTAGTTACTCACCTCCATGTACACGAAGATATCTCCGTTTGTCTCGTTTACTCTGGTCTCGTATGTCTTGATGCCTGATCTACAATGTGTTACTCCAAGCGGTTTGCCAGTACGTATGTCATAATATTCGTGATACCAGGGACATCTTATGTGAAATCCCTCAAGCATGCCATCATCAAGTGGTCCGCATCCCTCACCACAGACAGAGTCTATCGCAAACACCTCATCGTCTTTTTTTATTAACAATACTGACTTGCCCTCTATCTCGACACTTGTAATATTTTCCTTGTCAATATCGCGTATATTTCCAACACGACGTAACACTTTACCATGTTTCATCATGAGTAAACATCTCCAATCTTTCTGATAAGGTCTTGCAATAGAATTGTTGCAATTTCATGCTTTATGCTAAATAGACTTGGAATCCAACTCTAGGATGCAGTGATGGCAAAAACAGACAAGATCTCAAGTGAAACGCAGCGAAAGGTAGATTTTATCGACTCCTTGTATCTGTATTCTGATCTGTCAGTCGAGCGCATAGCCAAGGCAGTCAAGATGAACGTAAAGGAAGTTCAGCAAATAATTGATAATTTAATTAAAAAAGATGCTCTGGAGATAATGCACGAACAAGCTAACATGCCAGTAGAGCGGATCATGAAAAAAGATGTTGCAAGCCTTGACTGTTCCAAAACAGCCCTTGACGCTGCAAATCTCATGATTGAAAAAGGAGCTGGCTGTGTTGTGATAACATCGCAAGGAAGGCCTTTTGGAATGATAACTGAAAGAGACATTTTATGCGAAATGACTGTATTTGACAAGCGACTTGCGCAACTCTCTCTTGAGATAATAGCATCAAGACCGCTTATTTGCGTGCCTCCAGTAGAAACGGTTAGCAATGTTGCAGATTTGATGATGAAAAACAGCATACGCCGTGTTCCCGTAGTAGAAGATAGCAAACTGGTAGGGATTGTGGTTGTCAAGGATCTTGCAATGCTCTTGTCTTCCACAAGGAGGCCAGGTTTGGCAAAAGCCATACTCGGAGCAATATCGCGGTCAAGGAATGGATGACAAGAAGGAGATTCTGGCTGTGCCATCCTCAAAAATACACATAACAAACGCCTCTGACAGCATTCTAAAGGAACTTGAAATCTTAATCTTGAAAAGAAAAAAGGTTGAGAGCAATTTTGAGACACTAAGAAAAAAGCTTCTTGATAAAAAGAAGAGAACCATAGATTCGGAAAACTGGGAGGACTGGAAGCTTTTAAGCTTGGAGTATGACGAGCTAAAAGATATCATCAAAAATATGGATGAAAAATACCAGACTTTGAAAAGGCTCAGACATGAATTGAACAACCGATCAGACAGGCCCCAACCCAAATGATATTCCAAAATAAATTTTGACTATCGTCATTTTCTATTTTTTAGAATCTCACTTATGACTACCACATTGTTGTGCCGTTCGTCCTTTGTAGAGTAGAGAAGCGTAATGGTTTTCTTTTCTTTTTCGATCCTTTTTATCTCCTTGACAAGTTCCGCTTTTTCTTTTAGCTCGTTCCTGTACTTGGATTTGAAGTCCTCCCATTTCTTTGGATCGTGTGAGAACCATCTCGTAATTCACTGGATGAGGAGATCTCCTTTAACCAAAGATCGATTTTAGCATTATCCTTTGAGATTCCTCTGGGCCACAATCCATCGACAAGAATCCTATATCCGTCCTCTTTGGAAGGCTTTCGTATGCGCGTTTTATCTTTATCATTGAATCACGGATGGTTCAGATGCATCATCGATTTTCTTGCTGTAATTCTGGATGCTTTTGGATTTTGTTTTTTTGTTGGGGCTTTGCGCATTGTCAAAATTTTCATAATCTTTTTCAATGTCACGTATTGTTTCCACAAATTGCTTGTCTTGTTCGTAAAGGAAACCAGATCCTGATACTTGGTACTTTACATAAATGCCCCACATACCTGCCAATGTTCTGTATCATGATGGATGCATAGTCATTCCAGATTCCAAAATTCTGCTGGTATTGTGTTGCAAAGTAAGAGTATACAAAATCCAGATTGCGTATCGCTTGAGCAAGACTTTTTGATAGTATGCCTGATTGCTCAGCCGTGATTTTCTGATAGCTCTCTGGAATGTTTCTCCAGGTGGTTTTTCTCTGCATGTCAAGCCACAATAAAAGGAATTTACGCCACTCTTCAATATTTTTGGAGTTTGACTCGGTACGCATCTTTCCTAAATTTGATGATAGGTTGCTGACCTCGTCCAATATTTCTAGCCAATGCTGCGTCATATTGTTATAGTTGATATCAGTTTGGCCTTCGGTCATCTGCATATGAAGATCATTCTCGTTTGAGACATAAATACATTGATACAAAATTGCAAGAAAACGCAATCAAGCCTGGATTTACTATCATTCCCAATTATCCAACATCTTCAAGCAATAGTTGCATACAGGATATCCATTATCATCATCAAACTCTGTCTTGCACCGTTTACATATGCGCTTGGTCTTTGCGTTATTTGATTTTTCTAATGAATATGCCATCTTCTTTTACCATGACTTCATAGGCTGGAACTGGTTTTTCTGCAGGCGGAGATAGTACCTCTCCTGTCCTCATGTCAAATCTTGCATTGTGCCAAGGGCACTCTACTTCAAAGCCTTGAAGGGTTCCTTCTGCTAGAGGACCACCCTCGTGGGTGCAGATATTTCCTATCGCATAGTATTTTCCACCAATATTTGCCAAGCAAACGGATTCTTCATTGTACTTGACTTCCTTCATGGTTCCTATGGGCGTCTCCTGTTTTTGAGCTACCTTGACGAACTCGCTCAAGTGATTCCCACCTCAATTTTATTAGATTCGTTACCAAGAGATGCAGGATCGTCAATTTTTTTTCGCAAGCGAATTAGTTGCTTGATTGCTTCCACATTTTCTTTTCGGGTTACCATCATTACTGCATTGACTATGCCATTGTCAAGATAAAACTTGGTGAAATTGCCATTTTCAGTTGGACTTCCTCTTGTCACTATAGTATCGTACTTGCTCAGGTCGCCATATGCCTCAATTCTTAACTCAAACATGAAGGAAAAGAAATAGGGTAATTCTTCAAATTGCTTGGACTTGCCTGCCATGTTCTCTCCGGCCAACCTGCCTTGTCTTCACGGCCAGGTCATAGTGTTCCAGTCTCATATGCCTCCCAAAGACCGGGCTGTGGAACCTGGCAACGTCACTTGCAGCATAAATGTCAGGATTAGATGTCTGCATGTATTCATTTACCATTATTCCGTTGTCAACCTGCAATCCTGCATCTTTTGCAAGTTCGACATTTGGGATTATTCCTATGCCGATGACTATAAAATCTGCTGGTATGACCTGTCCTGATTGTAGTTTTACTCCGGTAACTTTTCCATTGTTGCCTACAATCTCCGCTGGCGTAGTTTTTGCCATAATCTTTACTCCTTTTCTCTGAAGATAATTCTCAATCCAGCTTGCTGTATCAAAGTCAAATGCCCTTCCTAGTATCTTTGGTCCTACCTCAACTATGGTTGTAACAATCCCTCTTTTTGAAAATGTTGCTGCAATCTCACACCCTATAAAGCCTCCACCAATTACAACCGCAGTCTTTGATCTTTCAATTGCCTGCATGATTGATTCGGCATCATCGAGAGTTCTAAGATAGAATACTCCATTTAGCTCAGAACCTTGTATGGCAAGTTTTCTTGCTCTTCCTCCGGTGGCAAGTAGCAGTTTTTTGTATGTGTATTCTGTTCCATCATCGATTGTTACAGTATGATTCTTTGGATCAAGGCTTGTTGCCTTTCTGCCGCTAACAACCTGTATCTTTTCTGATATGTAAAAATCCTGTTTTTTTACATACAAGACATCTTTTTTCATTTTTCCAAGCAGGTAATTTTTTGAGAGCGGAACCCTGTCGTATGGAATGTAGTTCTCGTCTGTTACAATTACAATAGTACCATTTTTGTCATTTTCCCTTATTGATACTGCGGCGTTTGCACCTGCAAGTCCGCCGCCAATTATTAGGTAATCAACTTGGTCAATTGGCATCATTTTATCACCATTATGTGGTCAATTCCTTCGTGTAGCTAGTGATTCAAGATTGTTTTGTACAATCAATTTTTTATCTAACATGAGTTATCAGTATGTTATAATGTAGAAAAAGGCTTGCAGGAATTTGCACTAATTTTATTGCGCGTCGTTTGGATTTGTATGATCTAAAGTAAATGTTATCGATGCCATGACGATGTCTTGTCCTTGTCTATTTTAATTACCAATGGTATTGTCTGTGTAATCAAATTCTGTCTGAACTCAAAGATGTTGACGTGTGATCCAAGTTGATGTTTTGGTAGCAATCACTTGTGTCTAGGAAAAATCCATGGTGCAAAGCAATGGAAAAATCACCGAAAGATAGCAAGCCACAAAGCTTGCAGTTTATCTAAACAGGTTTGTCTTGGCCAGATCCAAGATCTCATCTCCCCGGCCATTTAGTACCGCTTTTATCATGTAGAGTGTAAATCCCTTTATCACCTCTAGGTTGACAGTAGGTGGTATCAGCAACTCTTGTCTATTCACAACCACGTCTACTAGAGCAGGACCCCTGTGCGCCAAAGCTTGTGCCAGCATTGGTTTGACCTGTTCTGGTTTTTCCACGCGAAGACCCAATATTCCGACAGCTTCTGCCACCTTTGAGAAATCTGTCTTTATAAGATCAGTGCCGTAGGTGAGTATTCCAGCTGCCTTCATCTCCAGTTCTACAAAACTTAACGCGCCGTTGTTGAACACGACAATCTTGACAGGCAGATTCAACTGTCTTAATGAAACCAAGTCACCCATGAGCATAGAAAAGCCACCGTCGCCTGAAAGAGAAATGACCTGACGGTCGGGAAAGACCTGTTGTGCCCCTATTGCTTGTGGAAGTGCATTTGCCATCGAACCATGTGAAAACGATCCCAGTAGCCTCCTCTTGCCGTTCATATTCAGATAGCGCGCAGCCCAGATCGTCGGAGTGCCAACATCACACGTAAAGACTGCATCGTCTGCCGCAAGTTCATTTACCATCCTTGCCACATACTGAGGATGAATTGGCGTATGCCCTGTCTCGCCTATGGCGTCTAAATCGAGTTCTCTGCGAGCTTTCTTGTAGTGATCTAGTGATGTCTTTAGGTGGTCCTTGTCACTCTTTTGGTGAAGATGCGGTTTTAATGCAATCAACGTTTGCCTGACATCTCCGACTAGTCCCAGATCGACCTTCGTCCTTCTACCTATTTGCTCGCCTCTTATGTCCACCTTGGATTATGGTTGCATGTTGAGGATAGAACTGCTGGTAGGGAAAATCAGTTCCCAGCATGAGTAGCAAGTCAGAGTCCATCATGGCATAATACCCAGAGGAAAATCCAAGCAGTCCAGTCATCCCCACGTCGTAGGGATTGTCATATTCTATGAACTCTTTTCCACGCAATGCATGTACTATGGGGGCCTGAAGCAGTCGTGCAACATCTACAAGCTCCGAATGTGCACCTGCGCAACCTGCACCGCCAAGGATGGTCACTTTCTGGGCTGAATTGATAACTTCTGCAAGTCTTGCTATTTCTTCTTCAGATGGGCAGATGACTGCCTTTGGTTGCACAAAGGGAATGAAGGGCCTGCTTGAGGTAGCGTCTTGTAATGCAACATCGCCTGGAAGTACGATGACTGCAACTCCACGCAGAGAGATGGCAGTTCGCATCGCAATATCAAGAACACGTGGAATTTGTTCCGCGTGGGAGACAAGCTCACAATAGTTACTACACTCTTTGAATAAAAGTTCGGGATGAGTCTCCTGAAAGTATGCACTCCCTATTTCTCTGCTCGGTATATGTGCCGCAATTGCAAGGACCGGCACCCTGCTGCGATAGCAATCATACAATCCGTTGACAAGGTGCATGTTTCCAGGCCCGCAGCTCCCGGCGCAGACGGCTAAATTTCCTGTGAGATGAGCTTCTGAACCAGCTGCAAATGCGGCCGTTTCCTCATGGCGAATATGCACCCAAGAAATATCTGGGTCATGTACACGTATTGAATCGGTTATGCCGTTAAGCGAATCGCCTGAGACGCCGTATATCCTCTTGACTCCTGCCGCAATTAATGACTCGACCACTACATCGGCTACTTTCTTTGCCATGACTTAATCTATATACCCACGTTTGTGATTTGCAATAAAATTTTGATAGTTATTTTTTATGTGTATTGTTTTGATCATTTGATACAGCCTGCACATTCCATTATTACTAATTTGATACATCCTTTGAGATAAATTTGTAGTTGCGGTATTCTGGAGTCCAAAATCTTTCTTGTACCCGTTGATATAGTTCCTGTTCGCTAGTTTCTTGTGCTATACCGTCTTTTTGAGCTTGTAGTCCAACCTTCACTGCAACGTGAATAGCTACATCTCTCATACTCTCTATTGGTGGCAACAGTGTCGCATCAGGATCAACCCTGTCCGGAGAAAAACTCCCAAGAGCTCTTGCTGCTGCCCCCATCATCTTGTCAGTTATTCGTCTTGCGCCAGAAGCTACTACAGCAAGACCTATCGCCGGAAAGATGTAAAAATTGTTGCATTGAGCTATTCTGATCGTCTTACCATTAAATGATACTGGTGGAAACTCTGTTCCAGTAGCTATTAGGGCGCGCCCGCCTGTCCATAGGATGAGATCTTCTGGGACCGCTTCTGCACGGTCATACGGATTTGAGAGAGGAAAGATAACTGGTCTTTCTACCTTGCTTGCCATATTTTTGATAATTTGTTCAGTAAATTGATTGGGCTGGCTTGAAACTCCAATGAGAATCGTAGCAGAAATATTCTCAATAACCTCGGCTAAACCTATCTGTTCATCATTTGTTTTCCAGCCAGATATACTTTCAAAAGATTGTGCAAATTTCTGTTGAACCGGTGACAAGTCTGTCCTAGTTGTATGCAACAATCCTTTACTGTCTAAGAGAAAGAAATGTTTGCGAGCGTCTATCTCATCCATTCCCTCATCTACCATTGCTGTTAAAATATACTCGGCAATTCCTGTTCCTGCGCTACCAGCACCAAGAATGACAACCTGCTGATCCGAAAATTTCTTCTTTGTAATGTTCAGGGCACCATGCATTGCTCCTAACGTCACTGCGGCAGTGCCTTGAATATCGTCATTGAAAGTGCAAAGACTGTCACGATACTTGTCAAGGATTGGACGGGCATGTGGTTTTGCAAAATCCTCCCACTGTAGCAAGACGTTTGGAAGCTTGCGCTTGATCGAGCTTACAAACTTGTCCACAAAATCCCAGTAGGCTTGTCCTGTGATTCTTTCGTGACGCCAGCCTATGTATGCTGGATCATGCAGACGTTCATAATTGTTAGTACCAACATCAAGCAAGATTGGAAGTGTGCGACGTGGATCGATGCCTCCAATCAATGTATATAATGAAAGCTTGCCAATTGGAATGCCCATTCCACCAGCTCCCTGATCACCTATACCCAGAATGCGTTCGCCATCTGTTACAACAATCACGTCGACATCACGATATGGTCGGTTTTCTATCATCTCATCAATCTTGTCCCCGAGTGGATATGATAAAAATAGACCGCGAGGCCTACGGTAAATGTGTGAAAAATTAATGCAACCCTGCGCCACCACAGGTGTATATACAATTGGGGCCATCTCGGCAATATGACGGTAAAGTAATGCATAGAAGAGTGTCTCGTTTGTGTCTTGTAATGCGCGCAAAAATATATGCCGTTCCAAATCGTCACTTTTTCTCTTGTAAGCTTCATATGCCCGAGTACATTGTTGCTCTAGCGTTTCTACCAGCGGCGGCAGCAATCCATGCAGATCAAATTGGTTCCGCTCCTCAACAGTGAAAGCTGTTCCCTTATTCAACGCTGGCTCTAGCAACAAATCCCTCCCGGTCAATCCTTTTCGATGACTAGATCATTTTGATCCTTAGTTGTTTTCAACGCATTTTTAGTTGCAATCAGGTCCAAATATATCATTTCCAATCATCTAAAAACATCTTTAGG
>NZ_RCMB01000015.1 GCF_011319465.1 Candidatus Nitrosotalea sp. TS | reverse complement strand
CAATTAACTTGTATGCTCTTGTAGGCATTGATACTAGATTTAGTTGCAGTGCTCCTCCAAACAATCCAACAAGAACTACACGTGCTCTTCGTCGGAGTATTTGCATATCTGTCTCTACAGTCTTGCTTGCGTTAACAAAGTCTATCACTGCATCAGCTCCCAGATTTCCTGTTAACTCCATTATGGCTTTTATAGGATCTTCATTTTTAGAATTAATAACAAGATCTGCGCCATTTTCTTTTGCTACTTTTAATTTATTATCATCAAGATCCATCGCTATTATTCTTGCACCAGAAACTGCCTTTGCCAATTGTATTCCCATCAATCCAAGTCCTCCTGCTCCCACTATCACAACATTATCGTTAGGTTTCAACTGTGCGTTCTTGACCGCACTATATGCAGTTAAAGCAGAACATGATAATGGGGCGCTAATATCAGTATCCAAGTCAGGAATTTTTGCAAGATATTTGTAGCTTGGAACCAAGACATATTCTGCATATCCACCATCGTTGTAGACTCCCAAAGATCTTGGTTTGTCGCATAGATTTTCTTCTCCTATTCTGCAAGCTGGACATAGTCCCTCGCCAATCCATGGAAACACAAGAACTTTCTCATTTTTTGTAAATCCTTCCACCTCTTCCCCCATGCTTTCTATCACGCCAGCAACTTCATGACCTGGAGTTAAAGGATATTTTACACCTCGATCAGTTGTCTTAAGGATTTGACCACCTGGACCTTCATAACCCCCATCCCAAAGATGAATGTCGCTATGACACACTCCGGCAGATTCTACTTTAATCAACACTTGAGATCCCTTAGGTTTTGGAGCTTCAAGATTTTGAATTTCAAGCGGTTCTTTTATTTTGACAATTCTTGCTGCCTGCATGACTTCGGTTTACCAATACGTCATATAAGATAGTTTTTGTGATTCCTACGCCTAATCCAATTGTCAAATGGGCTAAAACTTTCAATTCATTTCATAATTGAAAACGAACTCAAAGATTCCATCGATCCTTTTTAAAACTCCAAATCTGCACGTGTCCTGACAATCAACCGTAAGTTTATTACTAACAGAAAAAATATTCGCAAATATGAAATTTAGAATGTGGTATGTCTCAATGGGGATTACTGCAGCTGTGATCTTCTATAGCATGCTCTATTTGGGACATGTACTTTGCGTTCCTATGGAAAACTCACCATGCGTCTCAATGCTAAGCTCTACGTAGATTTAATTAAAACCAAGTAAAATATTTGACATGAGCTGCTCTGGTGAAACTGTAGAGGCAAACAACGAATTCATCCAGATAAAACCTGTGATTTTAAATCAGCTCAAAAAGGCAAAGTACGGAGTGTCTGATCATAGCACAGTAGAGCTGTGTCATTGGACAAAAAAATCATTTAGAAATGAAGGTGATTGTTACAAGCACAAGTTTTATGGTATCTCAACTCACAGGTGTATGGAATTCTCACCTGCTGGAATGTTTTGTGAGAATAGATGCGTGTATTGTTGGCGTCCAATGGAATTTTATAGTGCAATGAAAATGCAGCCTGAAAGAGTAGCTCCACCTGAGATCATTCTTTCAAACTTGATGGAAGAGCGAGAGAGGCTGATAATGGGACATTATGGAGACGTTAAAAGCGATAAGAAAAAAATTGACGAATCACTTCTTCCAAGTCATTATGCAATATCACTTTCAGGAGAACCTACAATGTACCCTCAACTGCCTGAGTTGATAAAATATCTCAAGCAGCTTCCAGCAACAAAGTCTGTATTTTTGGTTACAAATGGCCAAGAGCCTGAAATGCTTGAAAGATTACAAGACGAGGATGCGTTACCAACCCAGTTGTATTTATCGACAAATGCACCTAATGAAGAAGTTTTTCAACTTGTCAATAGACCAAAATACAAAGACGCCTGGGAAAGATGGAATGCCAGCCTTGAGATACTCTCAGAGATGGATACCAGAACGGTACTTAGGGTTACTTTGATCAGAGGACTACAATGATAATGATCAATTAATTCCAGAATATTCCGAGATATTCAATCACGGAAATGTCCACTTTATAGAGATAAAGTCTTACATGCACATAGGTCGCTCAACCAACAGACTGGAACGTTCCGACATGCTTGATATGTCTGAAGTAAGACGCTTTGCTAATGCGTTGATAAGGCAAAGTGGCATGTATTCAGTAATGGATGAAAGTGAAATGTCAAGAATCGTAGTACTGCAAAATCAGAAGCGATTCACAGACCGCTGGATTTCTTCTTATGCAAATACCAATTAGCAAATTTTTTCAATGCCAAGTATCGATGCGAGATAATATTTTTATTCTTTATTTGTGAGTACGGACAAAGTTTGTCCTTTTGGAACAAATATCGGATCAAATCCCCACTTGCTACCTTCGTATTTTTTTAGATATTTTTCCATGTACATCTGCACCAAATAACACAACATTTTCCTCCTTTTCACAGTACGCAATAATGGATCTAAATGTAGCATCCCTTTGTTTTGACAATAATTTTAGAATTCCCTTATTTCCAATAGTATCGAGTGCAAAGGACGAATATGGTCCTGGAAAGCCTTTCAGTGACTGAAATAAACAATCCATCATCTTCTATGATTACCGGTTTTGAGCAGAATGAAAATGCTTGTCTAGCTTTGTGCTGTGCTACTTCTTCCAAACTATTTGTCTGTATTTCCTGAAGTTTGCACTTGAAAAACTCTATCGATATACCAAATCCTGACAAAATGGTACTGGCTTCCTTAAACTTATTTTTGTTTGATGATACAAAAAAGAGACTAGACGACATTTGCATACCTGCCCCTTTTCTCTATATCAGATACCTGTGAGATGACTTTCTCCTTCCTAGAAGCGCCTACAATTTTACCATATCCGCTCAAAAATGATGACCATGCCTGATTTACGATTGAAACATGAGCGCTGTTTAGTACCTCTTTGAATAACCTAAGATCAATTGCATGATCCTCTATTTTTTCAGTTCTCTGCGCAAGTCCAAAATCTAAGATTGTCAATTGGTTAGACGTCAGTATGAAATTTGAGGTGGTAACATCGCCATGCATTATACCATTTTTGTGCAAAGTCCCTAATATTTTTCCAATTTTTTCACATATTTTTATTATCATTTTGTTTGACAAATCTCTCACCAGGTCTCCTGGTACAAATTGCAAGTATATTTCGAATTTATTTTGATCCACAAAATAAACAAGCGGTGTATTGACTCCAAATGATTTTACTTCTGAGATCATTTTTGCTTCCCTAATAGTTCTCAGTGTGCGAATTCTATTATCAAGAATTTCATTACGATACTTTTTTCTTTTTCTAATTTTGAGAATAGATTTTCTTCCATTCCATGTTGTTAGATAAATATCAGCCTCTGCGCCCTTTTTTATTAATCTCAATATCACCAAGTATGATGTCACATAATTTAAGTTACAATCATATCAGCAGAATTACTTACATTATTGATACTTTACCATGCAACAACATTGAAATAAATCAGATTCTATACCAACAACTCTTAACGACTATGTGATATACAGTTATAACATACGATAAAAAAAAGATTTCATGGAACCAAACGAAAAAAAAATCATGCAAGAGGACTGTTCAGAGGATACATTGGGCATAGGAATACTTACTCTTACTAACATGAGAATCGCTTTTGACAAAACAGAAGGACGAATTATGGATTTTTCTAAAAAGTTTGGCGAAACGGTGATAGAAGCTAAACTCAAGGACATAGTTGAAGTATCAAAAGAAGGAAGGTTTATCAAAAAACTTCGAATTAAAGTCAAAACTAACGAAGGGGAGAAAACATACAAGTTTGGTGTCTTTAGCAATGGAAAATGGGAAAAAACAGTCCAAGAGGCTATTTCTAACTATAAAGATTAGTAAAGTATCTCTACAGTATCTAATCTCCAGGATTGTCTTACAAATGTATTTTCTAACTTTACGCCAGTTTTTTTAGACGATTCTAATAATCCAACCCAAGATATCTGAGAACCACAGTCTCCAGAATATTCTTTTGGAGATACAAAGAATTTGCAATTGTGTCTTTTACATATGAGTTGAAGAATTTCTGATAGTCTCTTGTTGGCTGCTACGCCGCCGACCACTAGAAATTCTTTCTTTCCGGTAAACGATAAAGCTCTCTCTACAGCTTCGCCTATCATGGAAAATGCTGTTTCTTGCAATGAAAAGCATGCCGCCTCTAGTCCTTTTGGAATTATTCTTTTTGTGGCAGAAAGAAGACCTGAAAAAGATACATCGTTTCCTTTTACTACATATGGTAGGGGCTCATAATTAGACGACTTGGATGCGAGTTCCTCGATTTTTGTACCACATGGTGATGCAAATCCAGCATGTCTTCCAATTTGATCCAATAGTTGTCCTAGAGTTATGTCTAGCGTTTCACCAAATACACGCCATTTCTTACCAAGAAATGCAAGAATCATGGTATGACCCCCGGATACAAGTAAAACTAGAGGATCTTTTGCTCCAGTAAGCATCTTACCCAATTCAATATGACCAAGCGCGTGATTTACAGGATATACAGGTATATCATAGTATGAAGAAAGAGACCTTGCTACAACTGCGCCAATTCTAAGACAAGGGCCAAGACCTGGACCTGCAGCATATGAGACTAGATCAAGTTCAGTGATTTTTACACCCGCTTTTTCCAGACATTCTGATAGTACTTGAGGAGAATTTTCAGCGTGGTGACGAGATGCTTCTCGTGGATGTATTCCCTCACCTTCAGGCGGTCTGTATATTTTTCGAATATCTGACAGAATCTTTCCATTTTTGCCTTTTTTTTCAATAATAGCACACGAAAAAGTGTGAGCAGTGCTTTCTATTCCCAAACAGAGCATATTATCCTCTACTTAGAGTTGACATTATTTTCAACACATCCCCATTTTTTAATTTATGCTCTGCACCAACTCGTTGTTTTGTCTTGGCATCTACCGCATAAAGGAATCCTTTTGCCAGATCTTCGTGGACAGACCTAGCAAGATCTCTTGCAGTGGATCCTGCTGGAAGCAATCTTGCATCTGGTAAGATCTCCCCATTTTTGTTTGACAGTTTTGATTCATCTTCTACTGGAAAGACTGTAATCAATTTTAAAAGATCAAAACATGCAGAATCCAATATTTGTTGAACGCCTGTACCTCCAATCTTAGACAGTACTTTTTGAGCCAAATCTAATGCTTTTTGTTGCTGTGGATTCAGATTTGTTCCTTTTATTTTGAAATCTTTTTCTCCTGGAAGATAATCTACAAGTCCCCCTTTTGCAGCTTTTCTTAACAATAGTTCAGTCTCTGCACTACACGCTATTGTATTGTGTATTTTTTTCAATTTATCCAATATACCAAGATCATGACAGAGATCAGATTTGTTGGCAGCAATTATAATTGGTTTGGTTCTCTTTCTCAGTTCCTTTACAAATGCAAGAATATCACTTTCATCCCAATCTAGCGGTTTTTTTATCTGTAAATTCAAATGATGTAAAACAGCTTCAATATCATATTCTACTATTCCAAGACCGCTGAATCTTTGAGTTATAGCATGAATGACTTTACCACTCTTGTTTTCTAACTCTCGGGTCAACTTGTGCCATTCCCTCTGGAGTATTTGCTTCATCCATTGATCAAATTCCTCTTCTACAAACTGCACATCTTCTAGCGGATCATGAGTACCAGCTGGAATAGGTTGGCCTTGAATATCTGTTGATCCTGATGCATCTACTACATGAATCAGTATTTCTGCCTGCCTTGCATCATCTAAGAATTTATTTCCTAACCCTTTTCCCTCATGGGCACCAGGAACAAGACCTGCGACATCAATTAGTTTCACAGGGATGTATCTAGTTCCTTTTATGCATAGTTGATGAACGTGACTTATTCCAAAATGTTTGCACGCACATTCAGTTTTGACATAAACAATACCTACGTTGGGTTCAATTGTAGTAAACGGGTAATTTCCAATCTGTGCTGTGGTTTGGGTCGCAGCTGAGAAGAATGTTGATTTTCCAACATTGGTTTTACCCAATAATCCTATCTGCATAAAAATCAGTCCAAGGTCTTCTCTTATTAGTATTGCAGAAGTGTTTAATTGAATTCATTCTTCAACTTATTCGTTGAAAATAATAACAGGGACCCCCGGAACAGGAAAACATACTGTAGCAAGAATACTTGCAAGAAAGCTAGAATTGGAACTAATCGACGTAAATAAAGTGTCAGTAAATGAAGGCATGACTAAAAAGAACGGTCAAGTATTAGAGGTGGATGTTCTAAAATTAAAGAAGACATTAGACAAAAAGATGCCAAAGAATGCATTACTTGTGGGACATTTAGCTCCCTATGTTGTTTCAAAGAACAAGATAGAGATTGCAGTAGTATTGAGACGTAACCCGTACAGCTTGGAGAGGGTTTACAAGAAAAGAGGTTATGATAAGAAAAAATTACTCGAAAATCTTGGTAGTGAGATAATAGGAATTACGTACTATGACATGATAAAAAATGTAGGACATAAGAAAACTTTCCAATTTGATACTACTAACAAATCGGTATCTAGTACAGTGAAGAAAATTGAGTCTCTTTTTGTAAAAGGTAAAGCAAAGGAAGACAATGTTGATTGGCTGAAAATAGTTTCAGAAAAGAGAGACTTGAAGAGATTTTTCCCATACTAGATTCAAATTACGTTGTCTTAAATCAAGATATGAAATGTTTGAGATAAAGAAATCTGATCTGGCAGGAAGAATAGGAATACTTCACACTAATCATGGCAAGATTGAGACTCCAGCATATGTTCCAGTAATTCATCCAGTACGACAGTCAATACCTACAAAAAAAATACGAGAGATGGGTTTTGATCTTGTTATAACAAATGCGTTTATCACACTAAAGCAACGTGGTGATGAGGCCATAGAAAAAGGAATACACAAAATAATTGATTATGATGGTGCTGTGATGACAGACTCTGGGGGATATCAAGTTCTAGAATACGGAAACATAGATACAAATTACAAGACCATGGCAGCATTTGAAAAAGGAATTGCAACAGATTTTGCCATTCCACTAGACAAACCGACAGGTTTTGGGTTGTCAAAGAAAAAGGCAAGAGAGTATGTCAATCACACACTAAAGGTATCAAAGGAAACTCTGGATACAAGAGACGACAATGGACAGATATGGATAGGCCCAATACAGGGTAGCGAGTATTCTGATCTAGTTAAAGAGTCAACTAGGGCGTTGGTAAAATACGGTTTTCAAATGCTTGCACTAGGAAGTCCAGTAGAATTCATGGAATCATATGAGTACAGACTTTTGGCAAAAATGATAATTACTGCAAAAAAAGAGATGCCGGATTCCATTCCACTTCATCTCTTTGGTGCAGGACATCCTCTTACAATTCCGCTAGCCGTGGCACTTGGCTGCGATACCTTTGATTCTGCCTCATACATGCTCTATGCAAAACATGATAGATACATCATGGAAGACGGTACTGCTCATCTTAACGAGATATCATATTTCTCTTGTACCTGTGAAATATGCAGTAAATACAAGCCAAAGGAGATTCAGTCGCTTCCCAGAGACGAAAAAATAAACAGTGTTGCTTTACACAATCTTTATTCCATAAAGGCTGAGGTTGACAGGGTAAAGGAATGCATCCACGAGGGGCGATTATGGGAATACGTACTAAAGAAAGCACGTGCACACCCAAAACTCTTTGAAATCATATCAGTTCTTACTTCAAACACTCCGTTTCTTATTAGAAGCACGCCCAGATTCAAAGAAAGCGCAATATTCCTATTTTCAAAGGAGGACCAATTCAGACCAGAAGTATCTAGATTCCATAGCATGGTGAGAAAATTTAGGACTAGTAAGAAAAATCTTGTAATCATTCCAGAAGGTACTATGAGACCATTTTATCTATCAAGAGAATATGGCAAATTGAAAAAGAGATTTGCAAGTATCGCAGACGATACTCAGTTCTGCCAGTACAATCCATATCTAGGAATAATACCTTTAGAACTTTCAGACATTTATCCTGCAGCACATTACGTAATGTCGGACTCTCAATATAACAAAGACGAGTTTTCTGAATTTGCCAAGACTTGGAACATATTCCTTAAACAAAACAAATTCAAAACAATTCATGCTGTAAATGATGACTTTCTAAAGCATCATGCAAAAATAACAAAAAATAAGATCAAATTTTTCAATTTTAAAAAATAAGAAAAAATGGAAAGAACGGTTTCGCTTAAAGTGCAGCGTCTTCTGCCCAGCCTTTTACGAAGATACCATTCTTGTGGAGAGGAACTGGTTGACCAGGTGTGTAAGTCATTGGTCTCATCCAGAAGATTGCCTTTGTTGGGCAAACGCCTATGCATGCACCGTCTGAGATGCATCTTTCTGGATAAAATACAAATGCTTTACCTCTCTTCCAGCCTTCTACAGGCTTTACACGAAGAACGTCCGGGCCAAGAGAAGTACAGATCTCTACGCAAAGCGCACAGCCTATACATCTCTGTTCATCGATGTCTGGAATGATTGCTATTGGCATTCTGATTTTGATCATCTACCGTTTGCTATTTAAACTATCTGCAAAATTCATAACGGAGTTATAGAATTATTTTACAATTACAGAATAAAAGAAAAACAAAAAGAAAGTATAATTGAAATTTTTACTTCTTTATTTGGCGCATTGCTTCAATCTGGCCGGATGTTACCCAGTCGAGCAATTCTGCAGATGTAGGATTTAGATCACCCTTTTGATTCATCATATTGTGAACCCAAATCCAATTTATCTGGTTTAATAATGGTTTGTTACCCTCATCGCCTCTTCGAACTTTGTCTCGAAGATCTTTTGGGATGGTACTCCACCATTGTTCAAAGGTTCTACCCATGTTCAGATCAATTTTGATTCATATAATTAAGTCTTTTGTAAATTATACAGACAATATAACGATACCAGTTCTTCCAAACGCTAAACGTTTAAAGGTACTCTGAAAAGATTTTCAATTCTTGCAGGTCAAAGTCCTAGGGGCAGCAAAAGAAGTAGGTAGATCCGCCTTTCAAGTTAATTGTGACGGAGTAAGCTTCTTGTTAGATTACGGAGTAGAGTTAGGAAAGGAATCGCTATATCCGCTCCCAATAAGCCCACATGAAATTAATGCTGCCATCATAACCCATGCCCATCTGGACCACTCAGGTAACATGCCTTCACTTTTTGCACAGGGTAGTACGGATGTCTATGCAACCCCCCCAACTTTTGATCTTTCAAGATTGCTGATAGAGGATATGGTAAGACTTGAAAAAAGTAAGCTTCCTTTTGACCTATCTGATGTGTCTAAAATGATTATGCATTCAAAAGAAATCGGATATAGAGAAAAGGTAACTCGCGGAAATGCATCCTTTGAGTTATTAGAATCTGGCCATGTGTTAGGCGGTGCATCAGTTCTGATAGAGTCACAGAACAAGAAATTATTCTATACTGGAGATATCAACCCCAGAGGGTCGCGCATGTTAAGGGAGGCAGATCTTGATATGGGTGAGATTGATTTGTTAATCACTGAAAGTACCTACTCACAGACAGATCAGATGCCGCGTCTTGAATCAGAAGAAAAATTCATTGAATTTGCGTATGAGGTTTTGGATAGAAAGGGAATACTCTTTGTACCTGCCTTTTCTGTTGAAAGATCACAGGAAATAGCAGTGGTATTAAAAAACGCTAAATTTAAACACAAAGTCATAATGGACGGCATGGCCGTAAAAGTAAATGAAATAATGCTAAAATATCCAGAATATCTACGCGATGCTGAGGTTTTTGCGGATTCTGTGAATCATGCAGTTTGGGTAAGAGGAGAAAGGGAAAGAAAAAGTATGTTGGGTGAACCGGCAGTAATAATTTCACCTGCTGGCATGTTAGTTGGAGGCTCCGCCGTATTCTATTTACAAAATCTAGCTCTTGACAAGAAAAATGGTATAGCGTTAGTTTCTTATCAGGGAGAAAGAACGCCTGGAAGAAAGCTTTTGGAAACAGGCCGCGTGAGTATCAGAGGCAAGGAATTCAAGGCAGAGTCAGAGGTAAGGCAGTTTGAATTTTCTGGTCATGCTGACAGGACAGCTCTTTTTGAGTTTATAAAAAAAATCAAGGGAAATCCAAAGGTTCTCACCATTCATGGCGATAACGAATCATGTACAAAATTTGCTGAGGAGATACATCAGAAATTTGGTTTTGATGCCCATGCACCTGATGCAGGTGAAGTAATTACCATATAAAATGCGAAATAATTCTACAATAGATCTAAATTTTACAATCAATAGTGGCCAAGTGTTTCTCTGGAATAAGATCGAGGATAGATGGTTTGGCATTAACGGGGACGAGTTTTTAGTTATAACAGAGCCTTTCCAAATAGACTCAGCTTCAAAAAGTGTTCAGCGTTTTTTTAGGCAGGATGACAACTTGAATAAAATATTATCAGATATTAGCAGAGACAGGCTTGTTGGCACTACAGTAAAACAGTTTCCTGGTTTGAGGTTGATAAGACAAGACCCCTTTCAGTGTTATATTTCATTTATATGTTCATCCAATTCGTCCATACAAAACATCAAGAATATGCTAACAAGACTCTGCCAAAAATTTGGTAATAAAGTAGAATTTGAAAACCAGCAGTTTTCTACTTTTCCTAGTGCGGAGAGGCTAGCAAATGCTACTATCAAGGACTTGCTTTCATGCGGACTTGGGTTCAGGGCAAAATATGTAAAAGATGCAGCAAAGGCTGTAAACTTGGGAAAAATAGAATTCGAGTCACTAAGAAAGACAGATTACAAATCTGCACTGGAGACTCTGAAAACAGTACGAGGCATTGGCAACAAAATTGCAGATTGCATACTTTTGTTTTCACTTGACAAACTGGAATCTTTTCCTATAGATAGATGGACGCAGCGAATTTTACAAAAATATTATCCAAGCATATTTGATATTATGCATGGAAAATCTCTAACAGAAAAAAAACATGATAGTCTACATGAAAAAATTGTAGAATATTTTGGACCTTATGCAGGGTATTCACAACAATTTCTTTTCAAAATGGAAAGGGATCTCAACAAAAAGAAATGGTTGTAAAAACCCTTAATATGGCTGCCAATTGCCCGATATTTGGGCCTGTAGCTCAGCATGGATAGAGTGCTGGACTTCTAATCCAGTGGTCAAGGGATCGAAGCCCTTCGGGCCCGTTTAATCAGTTGAAGCGCGCCTTATGAATTTGTTAAATCCAATTAGTTGAATTACAGGATTGGCATAATTTCATATGAGATATAGTAATTTTGGTGAGACTCTAGAAAAATACCATATTGAAATCAATAAAGATAACAAGTGAATTTACTCTCCAAAATAATAGTAGAAAAACACAGCAAGGTGTAGGTTTGTAATACACACACGTACGTATCTACCATATTAAAATAAGATCAAGCATGCAAGTCGAAAAAGTATCCTTAGACGAAATGTGGGATATTATTGAGAGATTCGGGATTAAACGCAAATTGATTGATCCACATAGTAAGTTGTCTTACGGAACTATTCACGATCTATATTTGACAATAAAAAATAGTCAATGTATGCAAATTGAGAAAAGATAGTAAAAAAGCCAGTTATTTAGCAACTTTTTGGAGATCTAACGAAGTAAACTAATCACAGTTAGACCCTTGACTATAAGAGCGAATCTTACAGATATTCTAATCTTACAGATTTTTTAGAATAATTAGAGTATAACCTTAAGAATAGGCATGACTAACTGAGGTTTAAGAAATGAAGTATGTATCACAATGGTACAGACAGGTTATGGGTTTATCCCCTAGAAAGAAAAAAGTTCTGTTGATTTGCTTATGGTGTATTGCGCCTATTGAGATGGGGATTATTACAGGTGCCTTCTATTTAGGAAGGCGATTACATCAAACCGCCAGTCTACCTAAGCACATTGTCTAGCTAAATCTTGCAAAACTCTAATCTTTGAATTCAGATATAAAAAGGAAATTTAATTTGTTATTAACGCATGAAATTTACTTTTTTTCCATATTGAAGTTAGAGCGACCACAGCATCCAACAGTCAAAGGATTGCCATAATAACATCATTCCGTTGAAGTTCTATGGTCTTTGTTGTGATATATCTAATATAATAAATTGTTTACTCACAAAACTGCATAATATAGATATCAAAACAGTTAGCGCAAACCTCCAATCTATTTTTAGAGTTTTGAATGTTATTTTAAAAAACAGTATTGCTATAATTTATTATCTTCAACTTTGAAATCAAATTATGAAAGACATAGAGATAAAATTGGAAAATTTGAGCATAAAGTCTCATGAAATAATCAAAGGCAGCGTTAAAGTAAATTACCCTGGCAGATATGATGGCATAGTCATAAATACACAGATATTAAATTCCAATCAACTCATAGTATACAAATCATACAATAACAAGGCAATATCACAAAATGTCTCACGACTATTTATCAATAAAAATGACATGCCACAAAATTCTGCAGAATTTACAGCTTCGGTCGAATTTGAACCAAAAGAGCCACACGAGGTTAAGTTTAGAGCTTCAATAATACAAGAACATAAGGAAATAGAAAGCGATATTTTGTTTGCAAAATTAATTTCCTAAATAGTCTAAGTCTTTTATGACTTCTAAGATGTTAATGCTCCGTGAACAACATCAATTTCTCCTCTCATCCAAGGATGGGGATCGCAATGATATTTTATTTGAGCTTCCTGAGTAAAGAGAAATTGATACGTTTTACCAGGCGGGATCACACCGTTTGATCCAAAGTCACCGCTGTAAAGGTCTTTGAATGGTTTATCGGGTGTAACGGTATGCGAAGCTGAATCGCTGGTATTTTTCCATATCACCAGGTTGCTTACACCAAGTTGAGCCGTAATTTTATCTGGTACAAAGTTCTGTTGCTGTTGAGGGTTTTCAGCTCCGGGACTATGACTATGTTTGTAGTACTACCAGGTTGTAGAACTTTCTCTGGAATAATTGGTTTGGCATTAAATTCCGGAATATAATATTGTTGATAATACGAAATGCCAATTGCTGCTCCCACTATAACTGCAATCAGCGCTATTCCATATGCGTGGACTCGATGTTGGAACGCTCAACTAGTCGTTGATCTTTTTTAATAGTCTTATAAAGTTATACGCTCTAAATGATGCCTATGGATTTTTGAGGTCAGACTTGCCAATTACAGGATCTGAATTATCCAGAGTTGCTGCTTTTATTTCAGGTACGACCGCAGGCGGCGGAGATGGCGGTTGTTTTATAGAGTCGTCCTTTGACGGTGGCACTTTTCCTGTCAGTTCAGGTCCTTCTAACGACTTTGGAGATTCGGCTTGTGGTTGGGGAGGAGGTGTTGGTGCCTTCTTTGCTTCGTTTAGGCCATGTCTATAGAGATGGAACATGCCTGCAAACACCATAAGACCTAGTCCTACCAAGAATAACGAGAAATTCTTCATTCCAGCCAATACTGCATTGTATGCTGCGATGTTTATGTACACTTGAAAGATCAAAAGGGCAACGATTAACCAGTTTATCCATTTGCCTGAGAAATTTATCTGCGCCGTTTTATGAGGTCCTTTTGAAGCTGCTAGTTTTGCCTTTCGTTCTGCTTCTTTGGCAAGTGATATCATCATGTATGAAAATCCAAAGCCAATTGGTACAAGGAGTAGCATTATCGAGTAGAAAAATATCGGATCTATCACAAGCCTTGCAACTAGCGGTTTTGTAGTGTCTGGCGTGATGTAGAATCCCCAATAAGTTGTTACCATGACTTGGGTTATACCGGTAATTCCAAAGGCTGTAACAATTGGCCTGTCTTTCCAAGAAAATTTCTTGTACCTGTCAATGAATGGTGTCATAGCTATCGCTACAATGAATACACCTGGCCACAAAACCCCAGTTACAAATTTGTCATACATCGTTCTAAGGAAGGCATAGATTCCCGTGAGATACCATTCAGGCACCGTGATACCTGGCGGTACGGTAGGTTGGAATTTTGAACCCAGGTCAACTGGAAATACTCCACCTGTTATCAGCACTGCACCAGAAATTGCCATGACCATCGGCACATCAAATACCAGAAATCTAGGCAGGTGTACTGCCATCAATCCAAGCATTACTACTGGCAAAATGAATACATGTAATGTATAGAATCTCAATATGAAATCTGCAAAGCCAGAACCAAACATTGCATCTCTGATAGTTGGCCCAACTACAGGCATGGAATTAGTAAGCGAAGCCGCAATACTAATTGCAAGTTCTGCGCGTTCACTGAAGATAATATCATAGCCGGTAAAAGCCTCCAAAATTGTTACTGTTCCCAGTACAACTCCAGTTACCCAAATAATCTCATTTCTTATTTTGTATCTTCCACTGAAATACTGATAATACATGTGAAGAACTGCAAGAAGAACCATTGCGTTTGATGCATGATAGTGAATATTTCTGATCATAAACCCATATGGAACGACGTTGTTGATTTTAGCTACACTATCCCATGCCCTATCCAATATCGGTTCATAATAGAACATCAACAATGCACCAGTGACTCCAAGTATTATGAACATGACAAATGTCAACATTCCAAGGAATCCAAATGGACTCACAAATCTAGCTGGAAATGAGAACTTTGTACCAATGAATACAGTTCTCTCTAACCCGTCCCATATCCAGTAGCAGAAATCTGCAAATCCGCTTCTACGTTTTAAGGAGACGACCATATCCCACTATTCCATTTTCGGTTACGCTCCACACTGCAGGCTTTATCCACAGATCTCCCTTGTCATCAGCTTCAAGATAAAGTGTTGCCAGCACATTTGACGGAGGGGCTTGAAGAGATGCAGGACCTGCAAATGCCTTTCCAGTTAACGGATTATACATGCTACCATGACAGGGGCACTCGCCTCTTTTTCTGCCGTCCTGAGGCCAGTACTTCCATAAACACCATAAATGCAAACACACCATACTATAAACACGAAAAGCACTAATATCCTCTGCGTCACCACCTAATTCCGAAGGCAATCTGATAAACTGCCATTTTTTAAATGCCTCTTGATCAAGAACGGGATCTCCGCTGGACGGATAAGTTATGACTTCAGAACTATTCTTTGGAAACGTCTTAACGTTAGCCGTTGTTCCATCGGGTAAAGTTACCTGAACTTTTGACGGTACTATGTTTGAAGGGTTTGGCATGAATTGTCCCCATGGGACAAAAGGTGCAAAAGTAGTTGCAACGCCTGCAGCGCCTAGAAGTTTAAGAAAGTCTCGCCTAGTGACTGTACCCCTAGTATCTTGCTCAGCCATCCAAAGCTTCGTGGTTAAAAATTTGCATATAAATCTTGTCTAGGTTCTTCTAAAAAATCCTAATTTTTTAAAAGTAATAATGAATATCAAAGATGCCATCACAATTCCAACCAATATTTCGATCAAAGTTATAAAATTCTGATCGCCTTTAGCCTGAAACAAAACTAGTAATGGAATTATTTACATTAATTGCAATTTTTTCGTCAGAAATGTTCCCTGCTTTATCTTTGGCAACAGCCTCAATATAGTATGGACCATTCTGAAGGGTTCTAGTGTCATATCGTATTGTGTCATTATCAAAAACTGTTTGGCCTGGAAGATATACTGTAAGCCAGTTCTTTTCCAGCGGATTGGTTTCATTGATGCTTAAATTAACATTGATTATTCCTGAAACAGTAGATCCGTTTGTTGGTGACTTGAAAATAATTACTGGCGGGGTATTATCTATTACAAATTGAAAGTACTTTGAAACAACATGTCCAACCGTATCTGATACAACAATTTTGAGATTATGCGATCCCTCTGATAGGTTTTCAGTGGAAACAGGAAATGTGGTTTCATTAAACATCTTCGGTTCCGATGAATCTAGATAATATTTCTCATCTTGTATATTTTGACCAATTATTGTCGGCATAATCTTGTAGGTGTTGTTGATGAATTGTGGAATTTCCAGATTTATCTGCGGCATATTCTCATTTGGTAAAATGGTTGAAAACTTTGCTGCCATTGTTATTGGTTCTACAACCGATTCTCCTCCAAACAGAGTGGTATGAATCAGGACAGAGTATACTCCTGTTTGGTTAATGGGTGCATAGACTTCAGTTGATGTCGCATCTTTATTTTTTACTGGATAAAATCCTCCTCCTTCACTAAATGGTGTACTTGGACCTAACCAGTCACCACTTGGCCATCCCTGAAATTGTCCCAATATTCCAGCCGGAACGTTTGTTTGAATTATTCTTCCTTGAGGATCAACTACAAATACTGACAAGTTGGTATCAGGATCTTTCCACGAAAAAATCATCGTAGCTGTGTTTATGGTTTTGTCTGCTATGTCAAAATAATATTCTCTCCAATCACCTGCATTATATCTGTTGGACATGTCAAATCCCCCTCCCACATATCCATTTCCAAAAAGAGAATTTCCATTTGATCCCTGGATGACAGTAGGTAGATCTTTTGGTTGTAATTTTTTTAACACAACATATGATACTAGGTACGTTAACTGTGTGAGATTCATCTCGAAATGAGATGAATCCTTGATATATTCCTGCTTTTTTGTCAGATGGAACAACAAGTGTTGCAGACATAGTAGCTTGACCATGAGGTTTTATCTCCATATTGTTTGAATCAAGCCACACATCATTCCACTGTGTTTTTTTGTAATAGCTAGCCGTAATGGCATAATCAATTGAGGTAGAGTTTTTCTTGGTATCTCCAGACCAATATGAATATCTTGTGGGTACAGGATACACACCAACTAGAGGAATATGTCCAAATCTTGAATTTGGATCAGAAATTCTTACTTCTTGAACTGTTCCCCAAGAACCTCCTCTATTGACAAGCGAGAGTTCCTGAGATGTTGGTTGAGTACCATTATGTTTACTGTTCCAGTCATAGATGTAAAGAGACGCTATTTTTATGTCATCAGCATAGGTTTTGGCAGAAGAATTCATGAACTCGGAGAATGGGAATGTGAGATCAAGCACCATCAAAGAGGCATCAGACGGAATCGGATCTTGTTTTTGGAAAAAGGATAGCAAGTTAGTGTGATTTGTTATTTGAGCAAGCGGCACATAATCAGGCCTGTAAACCCCTTGTTTTTTAATTAGGGAATCCTGTAAGCGAGGTTCAGTTGTTCCATTATATTGAGAAGATTTCATCAGATCAAGTTTTTGAGGTTCTATGGTTACTTCAATACTATTATCGGTTGGATTTTCAATAGTAAAGGTTGCAGTAGATCGGTCTCCGGGATATAATCGTCCAGCAAACCAAGGCGTTTCCGAAAATGAGGTATTTTCTATCTGAAACATTGTCAATCCAAATGCAGAAGAATTCATTGAACTAATGGCCGGTTCTAACACCTTCCTAACGTTAGAATATGTAGCGTTGTTGTAAACTGCAAAAGTGTTATCATTTCCTAGCACATAGTTAACCGCGCTTGTTACGTTAACTAGTCCAGATCCTTGCGCAAAAGGATCATTTCCCAAATCTGTTGCAGTAGACATGAGTATGTTTTTTACCATAAACGGGTCGTAAGAAATTCCCTTGTCGTGTAAAGCTTGCATTACAATTGCAGCTGAGCCAGCTACAAGAGGAGCTGCAAGACTTGTTCCGCCAAATAGAGAAAACGAGCCTGTTGAATTTTTGCTGTATTTTGTAACAGAAGTTGGCGTAAAACTATATTCGCCTACTGCCATTATGTCAGGTTTTGGATCTCCTATCAATGATGGTCCCTTACTTGAAAAACCTGATATGTCGCCATAGTAAACAGTGCTATTTCCAAATCTTGGTTGGCCCTTAAAAGGACCATAACCCACAAAGACATTATCAGTTGCAGCTCCTACTGTAAGACCAAAGGGTGCAGCATCAGGACTTCCTATGGTTCCGTATCCAGGTCCAGCATTACCCGAACTACTTACAGTCAGTATTCCAGGATATTTTGCATCCAGTGAACCTGGGACATTAAGTGCGCTGAGTAAAAGGGACTGGATATCAAGGCCAGGTACTGAATCTAATGCAGGAAAAGTGGAAATCCCCCAGCTATTAGATAAAATATCTACTCTAGGTATTACCTGAGAATTTCCAATGATTATCACTCTGATCAAACCCTGCTGCCCATAACCATCCATATATTGCATCACCAATCCATAGTGCCTTTATGGGTACTATTTTAGCTCCTGGTGCAATACCTTGAATGGTATATTTCGTAGAATTTCCGTATATATCGTACTGCTGTTTTCCTTGAGACGTAATAGAAGCGGCCGTGGCAGTTCCATGTCCCCCCATAGTCATACATTACACCAAAAAAATTACCATGTGGATCAAGAGGAGGAAGCAATGTTCCATTTATTGCTCCAATTTTTTTATCGATTTTAGCTGACTTTGCGATTACACCATATAGATCAAGAACTCGTGCACCAACTGTTCCTGCGCTGTATATTGGGTTTCCATTATGATTTTTATCATATACCAAAAATTCGTTTCCGCTCCCCAATGTAATTGGTGTTTGGGTAGTAAAGTCAAAGCCATATTTTGGAAATAAAGTGTTCCCCTCAAGTCTCAAAAAATCTTGGTACGAGTCATACATGTCTGGAATAATTGTATCAGTATACACCGGGTGTCTTTGAATCAACCACAAGAACAGGGACTAATTGCAATATGGAAAGTTGACCTTGTGAGACGCTTTCATATACCATACCAAAATGATACATACCACTTTTTGACACAATAAAATGCCTCGAGTCTTTACCTATTTTGTAATCATTAGAAACTGTTCCATTTACTACAGGTGTACCACCTTTAGGATATTGCGAATTATATACCTGAATATACGTCCCCTTTCCCTCTTGGGTTAGATCAAGAAAAACTCCGTTTGAGTTTACATAAACAGAAGAAGTGATATTTTTTGGAATTGGTTTTGTATAGTTTTGAATGACACCATTATTGCCAATATTTGCGATGAAGGTTGCATTTGTTAGCACTAGCCCTTGACCGTCCGCATCAATCATGATTGGAATATTATTTCCATCTCTGGCAAGAGAAGATCTCACATCAAGATTTGAAAAGTCTGTTCCAGTATCAACTATCCCTACCTTGATGCCATTTCCCGTGTAGTTGTATTGCTGAATTATCTTATCGGATCCAAGTATATCGCCCACTCTAGAGACATCTCTAGGTATAGGAGAATTGGTTTGTACAGAATCAAATTCCAACGGGAGATCTTCAATTACATTATAACCATCAAGTTTTAGATTTGTGATTTCATCTGGATTAAAAATGCCTACTGCAAAGGAACCATGACTGGAATTTAATCCATAAATCATGTTATCGGTACTCTGGGTTATATCTGAAATTGGTCCTGGGCCAAAAACTATGTATCTCTTCTCAGAATTTCCTGTTGAGATAGGCTGAAGAGTTATTAGACCAGATGTTTGGTCTGGAACAAAAATTTGTGTTTGTTTTGGAATGTCCACATCATAGTATGCATCAATCTGTTTTGGAATTAGAGATATTAGAAGAATGCATATCAAAAAAAATGCTACTTTTGACATTGTCCTACGTGATTTGTTATTTACCATTACTGTTATCTTCGCCTAGCAAGAATAGTTATTTGTAATGCAATGATTACCGCAATCAAAGCAACAACTGGTAGAAAAAGCGAATTGAATTGACCTGAAGCCGTCTCGACATTTTGTACAGTTTGGGACATTGAGGTTACACTCTTGTTCATGTTTTCATTTGCTTGCAATATTGAATTCTGACTTGTGTTCAATACATATCCAAAACCTTGAACTTCTGTTTTTATCTTATCAAGTTCACTTGATGTTGTATCTAGTACAGAGTTTAATCTTATGATTTGGTTTGAAATTCCTTCGATGCTTTGTTTGAGTACTAACGTGGCAGCTACCCCGTTGGATTCAGTGCCTTGGCTGAGAGCAATGATAGTGAAACACATAGGTACCTTCTTGGGTCAGGCGTAAAGTCAACATAGTAAAGTCCTTGATGAAGAGTAGTAAAGGAATTGGTGAGATCAGTTACGTCTCCATTTGGCAGATGAACGTGAGAATTAGCAAGTAGTTTCGAGGGATCTCCTGCTACCAACAAACCATCACTGGTTACTTGAACAAAAACTCGAAATGTTTGGTTAACGGCTGCAGTTTGAGGGGCATAAACAGATACTAATACCGTTCTTTGTATCTGATATGGTGTATCAATGATGAAGATGATGCAAATGCCACATCAACTTTTTGTGAGAATCCCTGTTCTTTGGTGCCAATTGCTCTACAGAATATGTTCCATATGGATAATTTGTTGTTGCATTAGGCCATTTGATCAATATTTGGTTAAAGTCTCCGTTGCCATCAGCTGCAATCTGATTGAATTGTTTTATGGTGCCATCTGGAGCAAATAATCTAAGAATTACAGTCTCGTTTGACAGGGCCTTGCCATATACAAGAAGCGGCTGACCTTCTGAATATACCTGAGAATCAGTATACAGCTCTAATGGTTCTAATGTAGCATAAGCTTGAATCAGAAATCCGCTCATTATAACAAAAAGCAAGAGTGTCGCCGTCAGTAGTTTCAACCTATTCATGATGACTTGCACCCATAGATATTGGTTCTGTTAGAAATAATATGTTAGTTTGTTAAAACATCTTAGATATTATCAGTGTTGAAAAATAATTCTCTACGTCACATTCATTCTTTCTGGTAACGCTCTGGAGACATGGAATTAATTGAGATTATAGAAAGATTAGATTGTTCTTTTTTGAACATGGTCAAAGATGCATTTCTAATTATCAATTCATATAAAGATTCAGGCTTTAATTGCATAACAGTTGAAAGCATGGACTTGATTGGATCCATATGAGTCACAAACAATATGTCTTCATCATAATATTTTTTTGAACAGTGCTCAACCAAACCAAGAACTCTTTTTTTGATACTGGCAAATGATTCAATTCCATTTTTTTCTATTATTGGGTGTCCTTCGTAAAACTTGAGGAAAATATTTCCATGTTTTGCAAACATGTCGTCAAAGGTCATCCCAGATAGATGTCCCATGTCAATTTCTGTCAGTCTTTCATCTATGCTGTAGTCTAGTCTTAATTTTTTTGCTACTATACTTGCAGTTTGTTCTGCTCTCTCTATTGGACTGGAATAGATAGCAGAGATATCAAATGGTTTGAGAAAGTCGGCTATTTTTTCAGTTTGTTTAATGCCTTGATCTGTTAAAGGATATCCTGTCGTTCGCCCTGCAAGAATTTGTTCTACATTATTTTTTGCCTGTCCGTGACGTAGAAAAAGAAACAATGTTTATTCTGAGACGACTTGTTGAATAGAGATAATAATAAGATTGTCAGAGACAACCGTGTAATGAAGATCGGAATAATTGGCGGTACAGGTGGAATGGGGAAAGGATTTGCTTTGCGATGGTGTGTCAATCACGATATTCTCATAGGTTCAAGAGACTCTTCAAGGGCCGATGAAGTAGCTCGTGAATACTTTGCTAGCGCAATTAAAGAGCATGAATCTCCAAAGGGTAAGATAACAGGAACAGACAACGTTTCTACTGCAAAAGAGAGCGATGTACTAGTACTTTCCATTCCATACGAAAATACAGATGCAATATGCTCTCAGATTCTTCCAAATATTAAGGACAATTGTATTGTCATATCTCCAATAGTTCCCCTCACTAAAACCGACGCAGGCTTTGAATTAATTTCATTTAAGGAAAACAAGCCTTCTGCTTTTGAATTAGTACAGAAACATATGAAAAACAAGTCTAACCTGGTAGCCGCATTTCACACTATATCAGAGAAGAAGCTTATTGATACAAAACTTGTCTTAGATTCAGACATATTTGTATGCGGGGATAGTGATGATGCGATAAATGTCGTAAATGGTTTGATCAAAGAAATAACAAACCTGAGACCCATTTTACTAGGACCTGGATCTCTCTCATACCTTGCCGAAACCGCAACACCAATCCTTATCAACGCGATGATAAAGAACAAAATGAAAAATCCAGGCATAAAGATAATTTAATCAGTATTTACAGAAATAAAAGATGGGAATCAGTCCAAAGAAAAATTGGTTTACCGCCATGGGTGTTTTATTCATAGTTGTGGCAATAATTCCCATTATCAGAGATTTGTTGATCTGGGGACCTGACTTTGTATCAGATTTTTTCACTTCTCCTGATCTAACAAGTGAGAAAGTATCTACTGCAATGTTTGGAATTGGTGGATTTTTGATCATTCTCGGTTTTAGAGGAGAAAATTATGAAGGTAAATGATTTCATAAAAACACAGAAAATTTTAAGAATTGCTACAATAGACACCAGAGGAAATCCGCATATCGTTCCTGTTTGGTACAATTATGAAAGCGATAAATTCTACATTGGCACTAATACCAGAACAATAAAAGCAAAAAATGTCAAACAAAACCCAAAAGTTTCATTCTGTATAGATGTAGGAATAAATTCTCCCAAGATTTTTGGTGTGATGGGAATAGGAAAGGCACGACTAATTTTAGAAGATAATCGTGTAAGGTCAGTTGCCAAAAAAATTCTCTTGAGATATTTTAAAAGCTTGAAAAACAAATCTGCTCAGAAGCTCTTGAAAGATACTGACTGCGTTATTGAAATAACACCAAAAAAGATGACAACTTGGAAATTTTAGCCAACAAATTCTTCTATTTTATCAAGCGCTTGTTCTAGAACTGGGATTTCAGGAAGAAATACCATCCTGAAATGTCCACTACCATATTGAGTTCCAAAACCAGAACCGTGTACTGTAAGAACCCCTTTGGATTTAAGAAGAGATAGAACAAATTCCTTATCTGAACTATACTTGTTATTTTCAATCTTTGGAAATGCATAGAAGGCACCTTTTGGATTTGAACAGCTAAGATTTTTCATTGCGTTAAATCTCTTAATTGTGTAATCTCTTCTTTTTTTCAGATCCAAGACAAATTTTTGTATATAGTTTTGTGGTCCTTTGAGAGATTCTAAAGCAGCATATTGAACAGGCAGGTTTGTAGCAATTCGAACTCTTGCAAGTTTAGGTACATTCTCTCGCAGAGATTCTAATTTTTTTGATTGATTAAAGGCAATGTAGCCTGCCCTCCATCCCGACATGAGATGAACTTTGGAAAATCCATTCAATAGTATTACCGGAGAATCGCCACTAACTTTTCCTATTCCAACAAAATTTTCATCAAATACTATCTGATCGTATATCTCATCGCATATGATGTAGAGGTTGTGTTCGTTAGCAATATCAATCAAATCTTTTAGTGATTTTTCACTGAAAACCGCTCCTGTAGGATTGTTTGGACTTATCAGGCATATGGCAACTGTCTTTGAGGAAATTTTTCTTCTAATGTCATCCAAGTCTGGAGTAGAATTGTGTAGATCAACAGCAAATTCAATTGGTTTTCCACCAAATAATTTCACATAGGAGGCATATGGAGGATAATAGGGTCCAGGTATGAGAACTTCATCACCTGATTCTACTATTGATGCAGTAATCATTTCAAGACCTTCTGAAACTCCATTTGTTACAAGAATATCATCTTCAGAAACTTCAAGGCCTTTTTTTCTCTCTTTTTTTGCTATCTCTTCACGTAATTCTGGCAATCCTTCTGAGACAGCATAATAATTTTGGCCATCTCTTACTGCCTTCATTAGCGCTTCTTTGACGTTTTCCGGGGGCTGAAAACCATGCTGCAGCGGGTCTCCAATGTTAAGATACGTAATCTGTTTACCCTGCTTTTGTAGCTTTCTGGCCTCAAGTGCAATATCTCTAATGGCATACTCAACACCTGCTACTCTTTGTGATATTTTCAATTACCTAGACAGATATTTAGCCCCGTTAAATTCTTAATTGATTGGACCCGTTGCATAGCCAGGATAGTGCGGGTGGCTTCGGACCACCAGGTCGAGGGTTCGAATCCCTCCGGGCCCTTGGAAATAGATAGATAGTGTAGAACACGTTGGCATTAATTGTGTATAAAGGATTAACCATATTCAGAATTGCTCTTATTGCCATAATAATTGGCTCAATTTGGATAGGCATGGTTTTCTCATATGCTGTAAAAGACTTGGAAAATTTCAATTTAGACAAGTTGGATTCAGCCAATATACCGCTTGTACTTTATGGAAATGGGATAGGGTTCTATGAGATATCTTCCAATCAATACAATAATTCCATTCTTGTAAAAGTACTGGATTCAAATGGTAATTATCTTAACATGAAAACCATAACTAATAAGGAGACAGTCAATTACTTTGTCTTTCAGCATACGGGCAAATTTACGCTTGAATTGACAAATCTTTCTGCAAATTCTGTACAATTAACAGTTGAATTTGGAGATACCAAATACCAAGAATTTCTCATTCCATCTTTGATGATTCTCGTTGGAGCTTGTTTGTTAATGTTCACAGGATACACGAAATTAAGAAATTACATGACTGCACAGCCGGAATAGAATAATTGGAACACGGGGACACATAGTATAACAGCACTAAACAATAGAACAAGATTGAATCCTATCCATGCTGCAGATAAAAGTATGGCCATTATTGATATTGGCATTATTTTTAGAAGTATACGATTTTGAACCTTGGACAGAGTAGTAAAACCCCCAATGGCACTAAGCAACAAGCCAGTTTCTACGGTAAGATGTGATGGAGTTACAAGACCATCTATTCCATAAATCTCATGAAAATTATAATCTGCGTAACCACCTACTACTTGCAGCATAGCACCCAATAAGATCATCATTATTCCTTTTTTTACTGATTTATCTTCACAATGGTTCAAAACCAGTATTGCTGCAATAGCAGAGCAAGCTATCAATGATGCGCCAGAATAGATAGTCATGTGTTGAATTGTCCAGAATGTTTCTGGAATTTTGAATTCATGATGATGCTGGAATCCCAGATTCCACCTAGTAGCATTATCATTGTGCCGCATGTAGCTAGAAAAGATGACGTTTGTATGATCTTTCTAGTTCTTGATAGTAGATAATGCATGAAATCCTGTTTGATGGATACATGTTGAAAAATACCTTTAACTGTTGTATATAGAATTTTGTTTGCTAATCTTTAGCTTTTGGTTTTTGAATTGGAGAACATCTTTTATTCTCATAAATATCAGATTATGTGTTTTCAGTAACTTTGATGCTTGTATTGGATAGATAATCATAATTCTTCATAGATTTTGCAAAATTCTTGACTTTATTAAAAATAGGATTTCATTAAAGACTAACAATTATTATACTTCTACAAACTAGTCAATTCATGAGTCCTGGAATTGGCTTGATGAAAAGAAGGCTTCCCACCGAGAAAGAGGCAGTACCGTTAGCAATATCTGGAATAATTCAAAAATATGGCGTAAATGCAGATTCAGTCAAGACTCTTGAAACCAAATATGACGATGATGGTGGAGATTGGTATGTCGCTTTAGGGTTTGGCGAGAAAAGAGCTATTGTAAAGATGGACTCCGTTCAAGGTACAATAACAGAAATTAAAGAAATTTAACATCTATTTTCTGAATTGAACGTTTGAGACTTCAGGCTCTGGTATTATCAATAATCCACCATCACGCAGTTGTTGCACTAGTTGGAGTACCTCTTTTTCTACCTGATTTCTTTGTAAACCAATTTTTTCAGAAAACATGTCTACCAATTCTGTTATTTTCCTCTTACCATTACACATTTGCCAGAACTCAACTATTGCCTGATTAACCATGAATCCCTGTTGGTTCTCATCCATCAAGAGTAATGAACCATCTTCTTGCTTTACAACTGATCCTATTCCTTGCGGCATGGCTGTTTCATAGTTTATTGGAGTTATTGTTTTCTGTTTGCCATAATTGATCAGTTTCTTGCCCTCTTCAGACATCTTCTCTGGAGTCCAAGGCGGATCCCAGACTATTTCCACATTAACAGAAGATACTCCTGAAACTTTGTTTACGTATCTTTTTACATCATTTACAAGTGTATCATGTAAGGGGCAACCACGCGTAGTCATTGTCATTTTGACATCTACTTTGTTATCATCAGATACATTTACTCCATAAATGAGCCCCATATCCACAACATTGATTGGAATTTCTGGATCCATACATTGTTTTAATGATTCCAAGACTTGTTGGGCAGTAACAGATGTCCATGAATTGACATGAATAAGCCTTGAAATAAATACCTTACAGCTTTGATTCAAACAATTTTTTGATTGACTCCTCAAAAGGAGGCTTTGCTACACCGGCTTCGGTTATTATTCCGGTTATGAGTTCGGGTGGTGTCATGTCAAAGGCTGGGTTTATTACATTAATGTCGTCAGGTGCAGTCTTTTTGCCCTGCTATTCCAGTGACCTCGCTTGCTTTTCGTTGTTCTATGATAACATCACTTGGAGCACTTTTCATATCAAATGTGGAAAGGGGTGCTGCAACATAGAATGGTATGTTGTGTTGCTTTGCCATCATGGCTACCTGATATGTCCCAATCTTATTGTATACATGACCAGTACGTAGTACTCGATCAGCTCCTACAATTACTTTTGAGACAAGACCATTTGCCATTGAATATCCTACTGCAGTGTCAGGAATCAAGCTGACATCTATTCCATCATGTTTTAGCTCAAACGCGGTAAGTCTTGAGCCTTGCATTACAGGTCTAGTTTCTGTTGCAATCACTTTGATCTTCTTTCCACTTTCTTTTGTGGCCCGTATTACGCCAAGCGCTGTTCCGTATGCAACGGTAGCTAGAGCACCAGCGTTACAGTGTGTCATGATAGTATCATTTTCATTAAATAACGGAGCACCGTTTTTTCCCATTTGCATGTTTATTTGCTATGTCTTCTTCTGCCATTTTTTTTGCTTCTTCGATAATATTATTTCGGATTTCTGAGAAGCATTGCTTTCCGGATCTTGCAACATTCATTATCTTTTCTAGTCCCCATGACAGGTTGATTGCAGTTGGTCTTGTTTCAAAAAGAATTTTTTTTGCTTGTTCTAGATCTTGGATAAGACTATCTTTGTCTGTTGCTTTACTTTGTAATGCAGCC
>NZ_RCMB01000006.1 GCF_011319465.1 Candidatus Nitrosotalea sp. TS | reverse complement strand
TTATATTTTCAATAAATGATAATCCATCCATGTTAGGCATCTCCAAGTCTAACAATATGACATCTGGAGTCAGATGTTTCATTTTTCGTAATGCTTCAAGTCCATCTCGCGCTGTTTCAATAATTTTGATATCGTCCTCGGAGGATAACAAATCACGTAATAATTCGATCATGTATGGAGAATCATTGATAATCATGACTTTGATCTGATTCTTCTCAGATGCCACCATCATGCTATTTCGCCCTGATAACTTTACTTATCACCATAGCTACATTTGATCTGTCAAAAGGTTTTACCACGTAATCTCTGGCGCCTGACTTTATAGCATCTTGTACTATGTGTTTTTGTTCAACAGATGTCACCATAACCACTTTGGCTTTTGGGTTGAGTTGTATGATGGATTTCAGAGCTTGAATTCCATCTGCTCTTGGCATGTTAACATCCATTGTTACTATGTCTGGCTTGAATTGCTTGTATGATTCCACTGCCGCAAGTCCATCTCCTGCCTCATAAACTTGTGACACCAGACCATGAGATACAAGAATGTCTTTTAAGACAACTCTCATAAATGAAGCATCATCTACAATCAGAATCTTTGTTGCACTTGTTGACATGTTATGCCTCCGATGGAGAAATAGAAGAATCATATCGCAAAAGTTTTTGCATATCTAAAAGAACAATTAATTTTCCAGAAGTTTTAGCAACACCTTTTATGTATTCTAATGATTCAAGTCCACCTGAAAGATTTGCTTCAATATCTTTTAATGGAATACGCATGACTTGATCAACTTCGTCAATTAAAAGTCCTGTGAGTTTTCCATCTACATCGGTAACAAGAATACGAGATTTTTGACTTTCCATCCCACTATTAAAACCCAGTTTTTCTTTTACATCTATTACTGGAACTATCATTCCTCTCAGATTCATTACGCCTCTTGACATAGCTCTTGGCATTAGGCACCTTTGTGATGGACTCTAGTGGTCGTATTTCCCTTACTTGTTCTATCGATACACCATAGTCTTCTTTCTTGTTTGTTTTCTGATCAATTAAGTTGAACACTACTGCTTGCAAGAATCCTTCAACTATAGTTTCGCTCATTACTGAGCCATTACCTCCTCGTTTTTTACATTATTTTTGGAATCTGATGGATTAGAACCATCTGGCAGTTTGAAAGCCAGATGCAATTTTTGAAAGATCGTCTGCCATGCTTGCCATTTTTTGTACAGAGGCTGCAATCTCTTGGGTTCCAGCTGTTTGTTGTTCTGTAGCAGCTGATGCCTCTTCAGTCGCAGAAGCATTTTGTTCAGAAACTGCCGCTATTTCAGATGTGGACTTTGATAATTTTTCTATCTCAGCAACTTGGGTTTGAGTTGAATTTGCTACATCCATCACATTAACAGATACTTCTTTACTTTTGTTGCTATTTCGTTGAGTGCCTTCAGTGCCTTGTCTATTACAAGTCTGCCTTCAGATATCTCCTTACTACCGCCCTCTATACTCTGTACTGTAGCCTTGGCATCATCTTGAATTTGTTTTATCAATCCATCTATTTCTTCTGAAGATTTAGCAGAACCTCTGCGAGTCTTTTGACTTCATCAGCTACTACGGCAAATCCCCTACCTGCCTCACCTGCACGAGCTGCTTCAATGGCTGCATTTAATGCAAGCAGATTTGTTTGATCAGCAATTTTTCGTATGACTTCTAAAACAGCGGTAATCTCACCACTTCTATCAGCCAATTCTTTTATCTTTCGTGCAGATTCATTAGTTACACTGAATAATCTTTGACATTCTAAAGTCTGCTTCGGATGCAGATTTTGATCCCAGTTTCAGATATTTCTCCAACTTCTTTTGTAAGATCTGCGGTAGTACTAGCTTTTGATGCAAGATTTTTCATGTCTTTTGTAAGTCTTTGATTACCACTTTACTTGTCTCCTCCTAGTTCTGTGAGCTTGTGTCTGAGAGCCTTTTGATATCTGTTGAATTGTTGATGAGATTTGTTGTACCAGAGGAATTCATCTGCTCAGTAGATGAAACAACTTGTTCAGAATTTGAGGCAACCAGAGAGGAGCCATCTCTTACCTGTGTGACCAGCTGTCTCAAGTTAATAACCATGTTGCCAAATGCCTGAGTTAATTTTCCAAGTTCGTCGTGTGATTTAGATTCCAATATGTCTCCAGTAAGATCTCCATGACCAATTTTTTCTGCCATTGCCGCCATTTTGAGTATTGGTTTTGTAATTGAGCGAGCTACAAAATAGGCAGGTATTCCTACCACCGCTTGCATTATGACTCCCGTTATGATATAATGCATTGCATCATCTGTCCCAGATGAATGCCCTGTCGCAGAATAACTAGAAAATGAGACAGTTGCTATCGAAATAGCAGATGCCACGTTTACCATTGCATTAATTTTTGTTTTAATACTTATTTTGAGAATTTTTTCTAAGATCATGTGTAACGTGATGTTTATTGTACAGACCGATAATATGTTCACGTGTGTTTGAATTGATCATACACAAAAATTATCATCGTATTTTTATCATGCAACATGCATTCATGCCCTAAATGAAGGATTGAAAATTATTTTTGAACGGTATCCAGTTTTTCTCTAAGTTCTTGCTCAACTTCAGCTGCACGTAACTTTGAAACAACTATGTTGTGAAGTAATTCAACATCGCGTCTTTCAATGCACTTTCTTCCAATTGTAATAGTTCTTTTTTTACGTACTGTATGTGAGAAATACCCCACCTGTAGCCGTCCTCTTCACTTAAGTGATTCTAATTCTTGTCTTTTCACGATATTCCACATTCCTGCAAATGGATAATCGCTTGAAGTATCAGGCACTACTTCCAATAATCATACAGGAATTAAAACAATTAGGAATGTTTTTTATTTATATCAGACCATTTTGGAGATCGTTCATTTTAATACAGGCCCATTTTGGCCTGTTCTCACGATTGTGCCATAAACAGTCATCAACCTTGCAGTTTTTGAATAATCAGAGAATGCCAATTTGATGCATATGTTTCATATCCTTGAGAAGATGCGTGAGCTAGACAGCATTTTTCGTTCTTGTATTCAGATACCATGTAGCCCTTTTTCTGGCTAAAAAGTTCATTTTTTCCCAAAAATTCAATTGTTTCTTCAAGCATTAGATCTTTCGAGTCAGCAAGGAGTAGACCGTTTTCGTCAACTATGCATATTCTGGTTCTATCTTTTTCTTCATCAGAGATTGGTACACCTTTTACAATCTTTTGTGCCAAATCTTGCCAGCGAAATACAACTCCAAGTACACCCAAAACTGCGCCATTTTGATCACCATGTTCTCGTACAGTACAAGAAAAGACAAGACTGAGTTCGTTATTTACCAAGGCACATTTGCTCACTGTCTGAAATCCAAACTCTTTTCCGCTACTAGTTTTCATTGCACTGATAAACCATTCCGTATTTTTCATATTCATGCCAACAGATTTGTAGGTATCAGGCTTGCCATTTGCCACTACATTTCCACCAATATCGCATAATACCAGATCAAAATACACTGTGTAAGAATTTAGTATAATGCCCATTCGTTTTGATACAAAGCCATATGCTTCTTTTGTGTTTGTAGATAACGCATTAATAATACTATCATCTGTTGCCCACCAACGTACATCGCAAGACCTTTCATACAAATTTCTATCAATTAGATCAATGTTGGTTAGTGCAAGATCAGAAAGTCTAGTTCCCCTAACATTGGTGGCTTGTGTTTTTATCATATTCCCCAATTCATCAATAGAATCCCTACTTTCATTTCGCATTTTCTTGCTCACTATGCCGATTTTACCAGAAAGATCATTCATTTGTTCTGCAACAACTGAAAATGCCTTTCCTGCCATACCAGCTCTGCTTGCTTCGATTCTTGCATTAATTGCTATCATGTGCGTTTGTCCATTCAGCCTTTCTATTTCACTTATAGCTGATTCTACTTTACTTGCAAGGATCTCAGACAGCTCTGCAACTCTTTCAAGAGTGAAGGTACTGCCTTTTCCTTTTGTAGTTTGAGCATCTTGAGAAGAAATCGAATTATTGGAGTTCAATAATACATTGCTCATTTTATTTCAAGCCCAGGAAAAGACAATTTCTATGTAATTTTTCATCATTTATTCCAATCATATTGCCAGTTTTTAAGTAGTTAGCACCTTATAGAATGACGTATGTTTGTATACAAACATACAACAAATAACCGCACTTGTAATTTTTTCCAGTTACTAACAATAGACAAATAAGAAAATCCTGACCACACATAATAGGTTTAAACAAGACATATTTGCACGCAAATTATTCGTGTGTTTATTTTTACATTTTGTCATCTTTCACACTTGACATTAAAATACATAGTCTTCATTCATGCGGTTTTTTGGGAAATAGAGTTTGTTCAATCCAAACAGACTTGTGTATAATATCTTCCATATTATATCCACACCTAATGAACTCCGTTCCAAAACGCAGAACTCGTCGTGGAGTCATGGGTATAGAAGCTGCAATTGTTATGATTGCATTTGTAATAGTAGCAGCAGCTCTAGCATTCGTTGTACTCAACATGGGTTTTTCGACCACACAGAAAGCAAAGACTGCGATAATATCCAGTTATACTGAGGCAAGCAGTGCATTAGAGATTGCAGGCAAAGTCACAGGAATTGGAAATGTCGGCGCAGGCGTGCTCAATGCTACCATCATACCACTCCAAGTGGCAAGCGGTGGAGACTCGGTCAGTCTGAATCCGAACCAGACTAGCATCAAGTACTACAGCAACACTGTGCGATACGACAACATCTATGCAAACAAATGTGTTCTGACATCGACCACGTACAATAACGTGACTGGTGCACTGAATGCAGCAGTAACGTCTACATGCATTGACAAAGCACCAATAACAGGTGCAACTACAGTGGGCGCTCCAACTCACACAAGGGCAGTCATCTACTGGGATGTTTCAAACACTCCAATCAATGACATACTTGAGCAGGGCGAGCATGCAGAACTTGCTATAGTATATAATGCTGCAGACAGACCAGGAGAACTTGATAACCTAAAGGCAGAGATTGACGTGCCAACAGGTTCAGCATTGACTGTCGAAAGACAAGTACCATCAGTCACGACAAACATCGTTGACCTAGGGTAGGCAATAAGCATACTCTAGACCCTTTTCTTTTTATTTTATTACAATACGAATACGTGTAAGAAATATTGAGATGTGGTAGACAGTATTTGATATAATGACATATCGTGTACAGTTACTATTCTATGATTTTAATTTGAACAAGCTTGTTTTTATCTTAACCCGATAGAGTCAAAAAAGCATGAATCTACATTACTATGTAGTTTTTTCAATTGGCATGATGTTATTACTATCAGCCTCACACATGGCATTTGCCGACAACTCCAACATATCGTGGAAAATAACCATGAAGAAAAATGACACCGACGCAAACAGTACCATTTTTTGGCCTCCAGAAATACAAGCAAGACAGAACGATACAGTAATGTGGATAAATAACGATACCACTGCTCATATTATTACAAGCGGAATGCCAGAGCATCTTGATTATTCAGGAAAATTGTTTAACAGCGGAGTTTTAAACCCTGGCCAAAGCTATTCGTTTAAGATTCCATCAGGCATATGGTCGGCTTATTATTATTTTTGTAAAATTCACCCATGGATGACTGGAAAGATAGACGTAGGATCTGCATATCTTGGAAAGTCACCAGCATTTACTATTGCAACTGACAAGGAATCTTATTCCAGTGATGGCATTATACAAATATCAGGAATTGTAAATGACACTTCTCAAATCATGCCTCTGAGGATACAAATTTTTGATAGTCAACGAAATCTTATTTTTTCAGATAGTACTAATTTGTTATCAGACCACAGTTTTAGATATCAATTAAAAGCATCAAACTCCATTTTTAAAACCTCAGGAAACTACAAGATCAAGGCATTCTACGAATTTCCAGCAACAGTTACAGATGTTAACTTTTTCTTCAACAATTCAAGCCAGAATACCACAAATACTAACTTGGAGTCTTTTAAAATTCCATATTGGGTGAAAAATAATGCAAAATGGTGGTCACAGAATCAAATTAGTGATGAAGATTTCATAAAAGGGATTCAATACCTCATAACATCTGGAGATTTAAAGACAAGTCTTTCAAACCAAACATTAACAAAAACAAATACCATCCCTTCTTGGATTAGAAGTGATGCAGGATGGTGGTCTAGTGGAACCATATCAGACGGAGAATTTATTTCAAGTATGCAGTATTTGATAGATCATAGCATCATCAAAGCTTGAAAAAATGATAAAATTCATGTTTGATCATATCATACACACTCGAGGATAATACTTCACATAATCATATCATCAATAATGAACTCCGTTCCAAAACGCAGAACTCGTCGTGGAGTCATGGGTATAGAAGCTGCAATTGTTATGATTGCATTTGTAATAGTAGCAGCAGCTCTAGCATTCGTTGTACTCAACATGGGTTTTTCGACCACACAGAAAGCAAAGACTGCGATAATATCCAGTTATACTGAGGCAAGCAGTGCATTAGAGATTGCAGGCACGGTCACAGGAATTGGAAATGTCGGCGCAGGCGTGCTCAATGCCACCATCATACCACTCCAAGTGGCAAGCGGTGGAGACTCGGTCAGTCTGAATCCGAACCAGACCAGCATCTCGTACTACAGCAACACTGTACGATACGACAACATCTATGCAAACAAATGTGTTCTGACATCGACCACGTACAATAACGTGACTGGTGCACTGAATCAAGCAGTATTGAATGGATGCATTAACGCAGCACCAATAACCGGTGCAACTACAGTGGGCGCTCCAACCAACACAAGGGCAGTCATCTACTGGGATGTTTCAAACACTCCAATCAATGACATACTTGAGCAGGGCGAGCATGCAGAAATTGCTATCGTGTACAAAAGTGCAGACAGACCAGCAGCACTTGATAACCTAAAGGCAGAGATTGACGTGCCAACAGGTTCAGCATTGACTGTCGAAAGACAAGTACCATCAGTCACGACAAACATCGTTGACCTAGGGTAGGCAATAGTGACATGGGGATGATCACTATCAATCCACTTTTTTTACTGACAAAGATATCAAAAAATACGCGATTTTTCATAGCAGGAAGTGTAATAGCCTGTTACGGTTTGTTCCTCTATGAATTACTTCCAGAATATCTTTTCAATCCCCAATCCGCGCTGTTTTATTTTGTACTACCAGCAATTGTAGTAGTTGCCATACTAGTAGTATTGCCAAAATTATTTTCCAAGAATATGCCAGGAACTCCTCAATCTAAGGTGGAATCATCAACTCAAGCATTTCAGCAACAAGTTGAAACGACCTCTGTTGAACAGGCAAAAGAACAAGGAATAATCTTGCCTGACAATAATTCACTTGGAGCCATGGCTGGCATAATTCCTGAGCGATAGCATGATGTCGCCAAGTGAAATTCCAAATGTGGCGGTGATTCAGACTCCAGTTGTGGATGAAGTTGCCATACAGGACATGGTTTCAAGAGCCATGGAACCTGTACAGAAGGATTCAACCCGAATTCAAGATACAATAACTGACTTGAGAAATGAGATAAATGTAATAAAAAGTAGCATGGAGTCTTTAGCTTCTACAGTTGAATCTTCATTGACTGATCTCAAGTCATTTCAGGCAGAACTTGCAAATCCATTGAATTTTATGAGAAAATATTTTGATTCAATTGATATCAAATCATTATCTGATCCCTCATTACCCTTACATATAGAACAACTACCACTATCAACTCCAATACAAACAGGTTCAAATCCAGAGAAACCTGAGATTGAACCAATCAAGGAAGAAACATACGATGGCAATTCAAAGGCCAAAGAAAATCCTCCAAATCAGATAGCAAAAAACCATGACATTGGAGATGTTTTGAAAAATGATGCTCATGAAACATTGTCTTTCAAACAAATGCTTGGCAGTGGTATCACTCTAGGCAGATTGATGACAACAATATCACTGATGGAAGAGATCTTGCAAACATTAGGAAGAGATTCCATTGATGTTCTAGTAGACCAGTGCAAGATGATGGGTCTAAAACAAGAAGATGAACACATAATCTACAATGTAGTCAACATGATGGATAAATCTGGTTTGTCTGTTAACGACACACTGATCATGTTATACAAGTTTGGCAAAGTAATGAACATGAATGATAGAGAGGCCGATTTGATTTATGCTAAATTAATGGTAAACCAAGGAAAAAATCATGATAACATAGTTACTGTGGAAAAGAAGGCGAGTTAAATGGCATCTGCGGTGTTTACAGAAGCCATCCTGATAATAGCCTCAGTAATAGTAGCGGCTGGGCTTGCGGGAATTGTGATGACTAAAGTTGGCACATTTCAGTCCACATTTACACAGGAAACAGAGAGTCAAAAACAGACCATTCTCACAAACATCAAGATAATCTATACTACAAACTCTTCAGCAAATAACATAAACGCATGGGTGAAAAATGTAGGGTCTTATCCGATTTTGAACCCTCAAAATACAGACGTATATTTTGGTCAAATTAATCAAATGCAGAAAATACCATATGTCTATCCACCATCTGGACTGTCGTGGGCATTTTCAAGTCCGGTAACCACCTGGAATCAGACAGATACCTTACAGATGAAGATAACAAACATTCCTACAATTCAATGCGGCTCTACATATGACCTACAAGTAACTACACCAAATGGAGTAAGTGATCAGCAATTCACAAGATTCTGCTAGTGTGGGAGGAGGCGAAATGGGATTAAGTATTAGCGATTTCTAGGTGGCATTGTAACTTTTTCCATAGTATATGCAATGATGTCTTTTCCTGCAATCATTGATGATACCACAAAGGTTAGTGCATCTGAATCCCAGATGGCAAATAATCAGTTCTTGAGACTACAGACAAATATCAGCATGTCTAATTTGCAAGATCAAAATAATAACAGTCCAGCTACTTTTCAGATAACAAATACAGGAAATACATTATTGTGGAATTTTAATAATTTTGACGTTATTATAACATATCAAGAAAATGCTACAAACAATCCGACATTAACTGAGACTCTAAAATATGCAAATAGTTGTTCCGGACTAGCATCAGACCAGTGGTGTATCTCACATATTCAAAATGACAACATACATCCAGGACTACTTGATCCCGGAGAAATAGCTACCATTAACGCACAGCCTGCCCATCAAACAGAAAGCGGAGGCAACTTTGCAGTAGAGTTTGGAACAGACAATGGCGTTACAACTTCAGATTCGGTGAAGATTTCATGATAAAGACAGTACCAACAGGGAATGAAGAAGTTGATAGACAGTTAGCAGGAGGCATACCAACTCCATGCCTTATGCTAATAGAGGGAGAGCATGGCACGGGAAAGAGCGCACTTGCTGCGCAATTCATCAAAGGAATACTGGAATGCGACATGAAAGTCCTTTGCATTACTGAAAATACTGTAAAGGATTACATTGAAAAGATGAAGACAATCACATTTAATTTTACTAAACCATTTTTGCAAAATAAGCTTTCCGTGTTACCCTTACATGTATACGGTGCCATGTGGTCAGAGCGACAATCTTCATTTCTGCTTCCTGTGATTGGAAGATACATTAGCAACAATGCAAAGAAATGCGATGTTGTAGTAATTGATTCTATTTCTCTTTTAACAATGTATTCTGATACTGATAGAATTCTTGATTTTCTTACAAGATGCAAGTATCTTGTTTCAACTGGAATGTCAATCATACTTACCATGCATGCAACATCAATTCCCGAAGATGTAGCGTTGAGAATAAAATCAGCATGTGATGTCTATTTTTCCCTCAGTACTGCCAACATAGGCAGCAAGTCTGTCAAGGTTATGAAGATAATAAAGCTGATAGGATCTTCCTCGCAAGCAGAATCATCTTTTGCGTTTGAGGTTGATACTAACTTTGGAATAAAGATAGTGCCAATATCCACGGCCAACGCATAGGAGTATCGAAATGCAAAATACGAAAAGGAGAGAAATTTGTCGTGGCATTTGATACATCGCTGGTAAAGGACAAAAAATTTGTCGAGGCATTGAAAAAATCACCACATCTATCAAATTATCTTGAAACATACATAATAAGAGGAAACCCCATTCCAATCTATACTGAAAAGTTGGAAGGGGAACATAAAAAACTCAAAGATCCCAACTTGATTTATCCAATATCTGAAACCACATACATACACATCAATCCACATTCAAATTCAGCCGACGGTTACGTGGAATATGCCATAATTGAGCCCGATGAGCCAGACAGGGCCCTGATGGATAATGCAGACAAATTATTTGCATTGCATGCAGGAACTATGAATCCTCCTATAGAGCTAACAGAGAGGTTTAACATGATAGACCAGTATCTTGACAAAACAATATCAGTTGTTAACGGCCCCATAGATTATTCCAAAGTCAACATAATGAAATTAAAAAATTTATCAGTCTATGAAAAAGATGTTATCAATCTAAAATATCATTTTCTAAGAAAAAGAGCCGGTATGGGTCTATTTGATCCCTTTCTTACAGATCCACATCTTGAAGACATTTCAGTTGTGGGGGCTGGAAACATGTATGTAATTCACAAGATGTTTGGAGCACTCAAGTGCCCAGTATTTCTCAGTGTTGAAGAAATAGATGATCTCATAATTAGCATGTCAGAGCAATTTGGAAAAACAGTATCTCACGCAAAGCCAGTGATAGATGCAACATTGCCAGAAGGCTCTAGAATCAACATTGTATTTGGCAAAGACGTAAGCAGAAAGGGAACTAATGCAACTATTAGAAGATTTGCAAGCACGCCTCTGTCAATTACACAAATAATTCCAAGTAAAGCACTCAATTCAACCGAAGCTGCGTATTTGTGGATTATGATGGCAGAAGGCATGAGTGTGTTCATAAATGGAGAGACAGCATCAGGCAAGACAACCACCATGATGGCACTGACTGCATTTATTCCATCAAACTGGAAGATAGTAAGCATAGAGGATACACCAGAACTTACCTTGCCCCATTCTAACTGGATAAGTGAGGTAACACGTGATACTGGAAATCAAAACTCAAGTGTCACCATGTTTGATCTGTTAAAGGCAGCATTAAGACAGAGACCAAATTACATATTCGTAGGAGAAATCAGAGGAGCAGAGGCCAACATTGCGTTTCAAGCCATGCAGACAGGCCATCCAGTCGTCAGTACATTTCACGCAGCCAACATGACTGCATTGCTACAGAGAATTGTCAACCCTCCCATGAACTATACCCAAGACAAACGTCGAAAATCTAAACATTGCATTATTCCAAGCTGCAGTCACAGGCCCTGATGGAAAAAGGGTAAGAAGAGTACTATCAATCAATGAAATTTTAGGATACAATCCAGAGGGAAATAATGTAATGTTCATACCTGTATTTGACTGGGATGCGGGTTCCGATGAAGTAAAATTTAGAGGAAAGGGGAGCAGTGCACTATTCATCTCAAAGGTTTTGGAAAAAAGAGGCATGTCCAGAAAGGATGAAACTCTATTGTACGAAGAGTTGGCATTACGAGCCAAGATCTTGGATAAAATGGTGGAAAAAAAGATCTTCAATTTCTATGATGTTTATGATTCCATATCACGTTGCAGAGAAATCGGTCTAGATGCATTCATGAAGGAGCTTAACATGTTATGATGCAGAAACTATCCATAAAAGAGAAACTCGCAGATCTTAAGAAGGCCGATGATGAATTTGTCTATTTCATGGCATTTCTTTATGCACTTTCCACAGGAGAAGTAGGTTCAATCGATCTGATAAAAACTGCACAAGATTCTGGTTATGGAAAGTTTTCAAATACATTCAAGGAAATATTCAGATTAGGAGTAGGATGGGGATACGGCCTTTCAAGATCTTGTGAGATGATCGCAATAAAGTTTTCAGATAATACAGATCCGTTAAAACAATTATTGGTAAAACTGGCCCAAGTTATACGATTGGGAGATGAATTACGAATATTTTTTACAGAAGAAATGAGTGCAGCTCTGCATAATTATACAGTGAGATACGAACGCAATTTAGAATCGCAAAAGCTCTTTCTTGAAATGTTTTATACCATTTCATCTACAGCAGTTTTTATGATATCTGGCAACTCTATTCATGACCATGCTCATGGGCAGCACAGACTCTTCATCCGTATTTATGATTTCATTTATAGGCGTAATTGTAAGCATGGGTTCATTTATCGTGATAATGTATGTCATATTTCCAAAGGACAGAATATCTTTAGGAAGTAGTGCAAAGGCATTGAAATTTAGAATGCTTCTTTATATGGCAATTGGCATTGGGGCATCCATAGGAATTATACTATCCATCAGCAACATCATTCCACTTCCTTTGGTAACTGTCATAGCTACTGCCCCATTATTCATTCCTGGAATTTTTGCCAAAAGAATGGAAACTGAGTTGAAAGCTCTTGATGATTGGTACCCGTCATTTATCAGACATTTTGGTGAGATATACATGATGGTAGGATCAATGGGGCAGGCACTTGATGCAGTCTTGAGAAGCAATTTTGGTCCACTACAGACACAGATAATTGCTTTCAAGAATCGCATAAAGAACAGAATCAAGCCAGAGTCAGGATTTGAATTATTTTCAAAGGAAGCAGGTACTGCCATCATAGTATCAGGAAATACAATAATGTCCAATGCCATACTAAAGGGTGCAAACATGAATGAGGTAGGAAGTAAAGTATCAGAGATATCATTAAAACTAAACGAGCTTAGGGCAAAAAGAAGACAGACATCGAGAACATTTGAGACCATTGTTTTAGTACTGCATGCCCTAACTATGGCAATCTTTGGTTTAATGAACAAATTAATCGAAGTATTTCACACCATGGTTGCAAATACTCCGATTTCAAATAATGCCATAACACTAAGCCCGATTGATCCTAATTTCATGGCAATGATGATGCCTATTGTCATAATTGTCACTTCTACCATCAATGCACTAGCAATAAAGGTAGGACAGGGAGGACTTTTCAAAACTGTCTGGTTCAATATCGCGTTGCTTACTGCGCTAGGTGGGATAACAATGTATGGAACAAACATGGCGTTATCAAACTTCTTAACAGATCACATACTTAACATGTCAAACCTCGGCACGCAATTGATATTCTTTGTAAAACTAATCTAAAATAAAGCGCCAAGAGCAAATAAAAATAAAAATTATTAAAAAATATCACTGAGTGAAGTGTGTTGCATAAATAGAGTTTACAAATAGTTTGTTTATGGTGTCTACCACCTGTTTCATATCAAAGGGTTTGTAGACTATGGCGTCAGCTTTTAGTTCTTGCAACTTGTCTATTGTTTCAGGTCGTACGTCGCCAGTTATCATAACAATGATCGCATGTGGATTAATTTGGCGTATTTTTTTTATCACATAAAAACCATCATAACCAGACATCATGACGTCTGAGAACACAAGATCTGGAAAAATTTTCTGATACAACTCTACGGCTTGATTTCCATCAAAAGCTTTGCCTAATACTTTGACATCACATATTTCTAAAAATTCTACAAACAGGTTTACGGTGTCTTCATCATCATCGACTACTATGGCAGTAGCACCCTTTCTTAGATATCTTCCCTATATCTTGCATGATTATACCTGTTTTCTACGTATTTCTAATATTAGATAGGTTGTCAGATTTAAACAAACAGAGTAGCAAGTTTCATTGAGGCAATAACCCCTAAGAGAGACAGTCACAGGTCCAAGAGGTAACTATTTTTAAAACTATTGAGGAACCTGCATAATGTCGAGAGTTCTTGGGATAATAGGCGGAGGTCAGCTTGGCATGATGCTGACAGAGGCTGCAAAAAAGATGCCAGAGCACATATCCAAAGTCATAGTACTAGACCCTACAGAGAACTGTCCTGCAGCTAGGGTAGGCGCCAAACAGATTGTTGCAGATTTCAAGGACAAAAATGCCATAGTAGAACTATCACTCCAGTCAGATATCATCACATACGAAATAGAATCAGGAGATAGTCAAGTTTTAGAATCATTAAGGGCATCAATATCAGTAAATCCATCCCCTGGCACACTTAGGATAATACAAGATAAATTTGTACAAAAAACATTTCTCAAAGACAATGGAATTCCAGTACCCGAATTTCTTTCAATAGAATCACTTGAGGATCTAAAAAGAAAGATCTTCGTTGTTTGGTTATCCTGTTCTTCTAAAGGCAAGACGTGATGCTTATGACGGTAGAGGTAATTTCAAAATAGAAAGCGAAGGCCAAATTGAACATGCGTACAAATTCTTCGAAGGCAGACAAATGATGATTGAAAAATGGGTTGACTTTAAAATGGAAGTATCTGTGATTGCTGCAAGAAACACAAACGGGGAGATTTCAACTTATCCAGTGGTTGAAAACATACACCGAGAAAACATACTTGAAATTACAGTTGCACCTGCCAGGGTAGAATCCAAAGTAGCAAAAGATGCAGAAGATATCGCCAAGAAAACCATGGAAGTGTTACATGGGGCAGGAGTTTTTGGCATAGAAATGTTTGTCACGCAGAACAATCAAGTTTTGATTAATGAAATAGCACCACGAGTGCACAATTCAGGACATCATACATTACAATCAAGTGACACCTCGCAATTTGAACAGCACTTGAGAGCCATTCTTGGCCTTCCACTAGGAAGTACAAGACTGGTACATTATACTGTGATGCGTAACATACTTGGGCCAAAAAACTTCTCAGGCAGATACAAGCCCATAACAATAGAGAACAAAAAAGGAATTTACTTGAAGATGTACAACAAGGACGAATCAAAACCACAACGCAAGCTTGGTCACATCAATGTGGTTGATACCAACGATACAAAAGATATAGACATGCTCATCAATGTGGCAGAATCTGCAAGAAATTCTATCAAGTTTGAACCATTGAATTGAGTTTACTTTTTGGCAGCAAGAGCATAAATTCCTCCTGTGCCATATGCTGCCGCTATCATAAGTCTAGAGACTATTACTGCAACGGTTTGATTTGATACAAATGATGTATCTATGAAAACAGCGACAGGGATTGCCACAAGCGAGATGGCACCCACAATTATTTGCTCATGGTTTGCAAGACCGCTAAATTTTTTCATGAATACATATGTTGACGCATTACCCAGTCCTATTCCAAGCAAAATCAAATATTGATAGAAATGTGGAAAGACGCCTATCATTGCAAACGGCGCTGCCCAGCAAAGCCCATTTATTGCCTTTACAGGACTTGACCACTTGACGCTATTTTTCATCCTGCCTCTCACAGACGGAAGTATGTGTCTAAACTTGCCAAAAACTGCCCCAAATGTTATTGCAAAGCTGCCAAGCCAAATTATGCCATAATAGTAAATTGGATCTTGGTGTTCAAACGCAATCTCGCTTAGGATAGAAGCAGAGCCGACTGATATTGCAACCCCTACAAATAGGAGCCCAAATGCTCGTCGCACTTCAAGGGGGGAATTCTGCATAAAGAATAATGGCTTTCTTCTTGCATATAATTTAAAAGTTTGAATCCAAGCCTGGCTAGAACAAGATGTGTCTCATACACATGACAAAGCAATAGCTGAGTTTATTAAAAATCACGGTTCCATTATTTTATGACTTATTCAAAAAAGCCTCTTGTTGGAATCATCATGGGATCAAGCTCTGACAGCAAAGTAATGCACTCTGCTGCAATAATTCTAGACGAATTTGGATTAGACATGAGGACCAGATCATATCAGCCCATAGAACTCCTACAAGATTATTAGATTATGCAAAACATGCTGAAAGAGAAGGATTCAAGATAATAATTGCAGGAGCCGGAGGATCAGCACATTTACCAGGAATGATTGCATCGCACACCATCATACCTGTGATAGGCGTACCAATAATGGTGTATAATGACAAGGGGCAATCAGACCGTTTCAAGTTTTCTGCCTTTGGAGGATTGGATTCTCTGCTATCAATATCTGAAATGCCCACTGGATCTCCTGTTGTAACAGTAGGGGTAAACAAGGCTGCAAATGCAGGCCTTTACGCAGTCAAGATACTGGCAAATGAATTTTTAGACCTGCAAAAAAAATTAAAACAGTACAAAGACGACCAACATAGATCAGTCCTCAAAGAATCAGAAGAATTGAAAAGGCTTGGCTTGACAAGATTTACAGGCAAAAAATTCAAGAAATAACTTTTCTTTTCAATCAAGATATAGAATACCATCTATGCCAAATGACGTGAAAAGTAAATTGGATAAATCTCGCCAGTTCCAAGATGAGTATAATTCCATCTTTTATCATCTGGATTGATTTTTGTAAATTGTTCTGTCATGTCAGAAGATAACATCTTGTATGCCTCATCTCCAATAGTGATTTGGTTTGGTTGAGCAAGCGGCAATATCTTTGAGACAATTGTAATGCTATGTCCAATTAGATCAGGATCAGAGCCAAGAAATACTATCCTGTTCTTGCCAGTATCTATCCCTATTCGAACACTTATGGCAGGAAGACCAAGACTAGCAAAGACTGGATTTAGGGAATGTTTTATGAGCATATTCATCGAATTTGCACATCTTACAGCATTTTCTGCCATATTTCCAAATTCTCTAAGCTCTGGGAAAAAGGCAATCACTGCATCACCTGCATACTTTAGCACAAATCCTGCATGTTTTGATACTATGACTGACATTTCTTCTGAAAATACTTTGATCAGGCCAGAAAGCTCTTCTGAGCTTAGTACGGTTGCAAGTTTGGTTGAACCTACAATGTCCACGTAAAGAATTGCAGCAGTTATCTCTTGTTCTGGCCAGAGGCTCAGAAATCTGCTTGCGACGTACTTGAGAAATGCTTGTGAGTATGAGTCAGACATTTTCATTTTATACAAGGAGAAATTTCTTTTCACCCGAGTCATGCTTTCTATGACTACTGAATCATCGGCAGAAAGAATTTGGAATCTTTCAAGCAGGTTTTACGTGATAAATCACTGGACTCGAGAACATTCAAGAGGAACGAATTTCTTTTCTATTACGTCATAGTATCCTTTTTCTCCCTCTGTGTGTAGGCAGTGAAAATTTGACCTTTTCTGCAGCAACGCCAAATGGAAATGACGTGTTTTGATTCTTTGCCGCTGCCAATATCACGCTGTCGTATTCATTGAGTGCAAGTGCCTGCTCATTTTCTACTCCAGAGCCAATATCAATCACCCTGGATACTGGAAAAATTGTTATCTTGCCAGTTTTAGAGTTTGATTTTATTATTTCAATTACATCGTTTTCGATATTATCAGAAACAGTGACTTGGACGACATACTTGTCTTGGAACTCTGATCTGTACATTTCTGTGCCTTTTGCCGCATGAACCTTAGAGCCTACGCCCTTTTCCTCTGCTTTTTACCTTGGTTATGTTCACAGATACATCAATTATCCTAAGTGCATCACTGACTCCCATCAAGTCATTCCTTGGAAGTTCTGCCTCTATTCGTATCATTTGTTCTTAATCCAAATTGATCAGTATATTTACCAATTTAAAGCAGCGTCTGGAGTTTCATGTTTTTGGTTTTATTGATTATCTTTTAATTATCATCTTTTTATTTGAAATATCTATTGGAAATTACAGATTTACTTTACCAAGCCATTTCTGATTATCAGGAGAAAAGAATACTTTCAGATATTGCACAGGGCGGAAGTTCTGATGTCATACGCACAATTTTTAGCCATTGTGTACCTAACCTCGACAAGGTAGGAGGCAATACGCCCGAAACGCGCGGTACCTTGGCAGAAGGACTCACTCACTACATGCTAACAGTTGCCCTTATCTCAAGCCAGCGCAAGACAACACTTGGTACCACTGATATTGATATCGCAATCCCAGATGCAAGAACATTATCCTCTTCGCCAGAAGACGCTGTGATTATTTGCTTTTCAAAGACAGACCAGATTCAAACAATAATGGAACAAGTTGATAAACTAAAGAAAATCCAGCCAAAATCCGCTAACGTGTGGATTGTAGCCGACAAGCCTATTCCATTAGATGCAAAAGTATACTCTCTTGATGGAGATCAGTTTACCTTTGCAAACATAATCAATGATTTGATCAGTTTCTTGTCAAATAAGAAACAATCAAAGCTTAAGATTTTCAGGATATAAATAAATTCAAATCCATATTTTTTTCCACGATACTTGTCATCACATCTAGTTTTTGATAGTCCTTTACAAAAGGAATTATGCCAAGAATTGGCAGTTCTGTGATTTCGTGTAAAGTAGACGGAGCATTTCTTTCCGCAAGGCTACCTTTTTCATCAAAGTAATTAATTATCATGCCCTTGATTGCAATCCCGTATTCTTTGCACATCTTCAATGTCATCATGGTATGGTTCAATGTACCAAGAGTTGATCGTGTTACAATAATGGTCTCTAGCCCCATTTTTTTTATCAGATCTGCAACAAAAAAATTCTTTGTAATTGGAGTCATTATCCCTCCAATTCCCTCTACAGAGCAACATTTGATGTGCCTTGAGAAGATGTTGAAACTTTTCAAATATTATTTTCATGTCGATTTCAAGACTTAGGATCTTGGTTGCGTCATATGGAGAAGTTGGCACTGGCAGAAACACTGGATTTATCATCTCTTCCGTATCGTTTACTTTTGCTGCTTCACATAATAATGCAACATCAGATGACTTGAATCCAGCCTTCTGAGGAATTCCGCTTGCAACTGGCTTCATCACACCAACATCAATGCCATGTTTTCTAAGAGATGCTGCAAGAGATGCAGTAATTGCTGTCTTTCCAACCCCAGTATCAGTACCAGTGACAAAATACGATTTCACAGTGAACAATTGTATGTGTTATTTATTAATTCAGAGGTAGTGTAGCGCCACACTGGTACGTCCTGCCACTTTATTTCATTGACTAACAGAACATTGCTCTTGTCGTTAGATTATTGCCGCTGCTTTACCTGCAATTGTCCACAATCAAGACTTTTTTCTATGGGATTGACCAAACTCTCAGTCACTTGGTTTCGCATACAACTGATGTATCACGACTAGATTGTGAATCCGCTAATTGCATAATAGTACTTTTTGCCATGGCTTCAATAGTTGGCAATACACGAACTATCACTCGGTTTTTTTCTATCCTTATGACAATGTTTTCAAAAACAGACTTGTATTTTGTTACTTTTTTGCCATCATACATTGATACAAAGCCATGAGGAATTAGCATGCCATTTTGGATCAATGCATTAACTTTTCTGTATCCAGATGTTTGCGGGATATTGCTCATATTTAGAATATCAGATATTATTCTTGGCTCATCAAGAACTGTATTTAAAATATTTTTTTTATCATAATCTCCAACAGATTCAAGAATTACTTTTGCCAGAGCCATATCTTCTATAGTGAACCAGTTTCTGTCTTTTCTTTTGTTTTCCTCAAGTACAACTATCTTGTCGATAATCTGTTTTTCAATGATGCCAGTTTTACTACCAAACAATTCCTTTAATGCAAAATCTAATTTTTGAAAGTCTTCTACTGCTTCACTAATAGTTATTCCATATTTTTCAAATATTCTATCTTGTATCTTTAACAATATTTTTTCGCCTATGGCACTCTTTAGTGTATTTTCAAATGATTGAGCAATAAGCGCATCAAGGCCTGACATGATAGCCTATATTTTCAATATGAATAAAATTTGATATGTGTAAGAGAATATGACAACAGGTGACAGAGATCTAAATTTAAGAGAAATGTCTGGAATTAGACCAGATATAGCTAAATAACAACTTTAATGTGTAAACCATAGACAGAGAATCAGTCCACATTGCAAATACGTCATGCGATGGCTTGCTTGGGCTTGCCATAAACAAAAGCAATTCGTCATCGTCTTTTATGATAAAGCACATTTCTTCTTTTATCTTAAGGGGCATTTTTTTTGCTTTAGCTTTTAATTTTCCCTTAAATACGTACGGGGTATTTTTTGAAGAGGAAGAGATAAGCTGTGATTCGGCTTGTGAGTCTTCAATTCTCTCCAAAAATCCAGAATGGATAGAATTTCATGAAATCTTTCTCAGAAGCAAGAATCTGGATGGATTTTTTAGCATTGTCTACCATGTTGACCAATTTTCCCATTCATTTGATTTATGCCCTGCAACATCTGGAATTTGCCATCTTTGACATAGTCTTGTTTTATGGCATGGCCTGGAATTATACTCCACAAGTCAACCAAGCTTTTTTCTTGATATTCAAGTTGTTTTACTCTCTCTTTTTCAGCACCGATGAGAACACCTATGGCCTTGTCTAAAGGCAGTGCAGTAAATTTAAGAGGATGTTGAAATGATGCAAGAACTATTCCCCTATTTTGTAAATTAGTAAGAAGGTGATATGTTTCAGTTCGCGGAATCTTCAATGACTTGCTAACTTGAGTGGCTGCACTAGGTCCGTATTTTTCCAAAAATAAGAAAACCTTTGATTGATTTGACGTAAGGCCAAATTTAGATAACTCGATTTTCAGTTTCTCAATTAGCGTTTCATAGTCGTATGATGTTGATTCTACGCTATTCATCGTCGAATACGAAGTCATATCAATAACCATCTAACAACAATCAACAACAGACGGTTTTAGCGATCTGCGTGTAATTGAATATTACATACAAAAGTTGGTTCACGTAGCTAATTGATAACTGGCTGACATTTGACATTTTCTGTAAAAAAAAGTAATAACACCATCCCCTAGTTGTTACTCTCTAGTCAAGATAACATCGTGTCAACTGCTAGTTATTCTATCAAAAACTTCGTATAATAGAGAGCAGAATATCGCCGTAAATTACCTGAACTACAAAGCCAAATGATATGTAAATTATGTAAGGTATTCCTGGAGTGACCCATGTATCAGAGGTTTTACAAAACTCGGTTGTTTCTGCATGCTGTAATCCAAGATTTA
>NZ_RCMB01000017.1 GCF_011319465.1 Candidatus Nitrosotalea sp. TS | reverse complement strand
CAACGTTCCTAACACCAAGCAGCCAAGTAGCGCCGTGGTAGATATGACAAAACAAATTATTGCTACAACACCAGAAAATTTTGGTTCAGATAATGCGAGCACTATTAATTTGAAATGTCAAGCATTTCTTACAATCAGTTATGTTGATGCCTATAATTACTGCTACAAAGCTCTACAGTTAGACCCACAAAACAAAGATCTTCAAAATAATGAAACTGATGCATACAACAGCATTACTAGTGCCACATCCGATATTATTCGGGCAGACAATTCTCTAAATAAAGATCCAGAAGATGAAGTTGCTCTAGCTACAAAGGCATCTGCTTTATTTGCTCTTGGTAAGTATAGTGATTCCCTTGTTTACGAAAACCAAGCCTTACAGACAAACCCCTCAGATACAGAGTTAGTAAGAAACAAGGCAATAATGCTTTTCTATATAGGAAGAGATGCTGACGCACTACAAACCATTGATAATGCTACTTTGTATCCCGTAGACTATCCATTAAAGATCAGCATATTATGCAGCAACGGAAAATATGATGAGGCCATTCTCTATGTTGATGAATTCTATAAACAGCTGGGCGGGGGTACACAGCACTCGGAAGATCTGGATAACTTTGAAAAAGGATTGATATATGAAAAGATGGGCAATCAGGATACAGCTAATGATTATTATCAATTGGCTATGAGTGATGGTGGTATTTCAGCTGACAACTTAGACATTGTAAAGGCTAGAATGTACTATAACTTGCTCATGGACTTTAACAAGACCTCTGAATATGCTGAAAAGATACCTTCCGGTTCTCCATATTATCGTGAAGCCTCTGACCTTAATGTGATCGCCGGCTATTACCAAAGCAAGTCTGAAAATCAATCGCTAACTGAAGTTGGAGCTTCAATAATTCAACCCACTCTTACAACCAACACGGCCATACCAGTTCCTACCAACCAAACAATGCAAATTCCAGGGTGGATTAAAAATAATGCAAAATGGTGGTCAGAGGGAGTTGTAAATGATAACGATTTTGTTCAGGGTGTTCAGTATCTCATTAAACAGAAAATAATAAACATCCCGCCTCAGACTCAGACAGCATCTTCTGCTACTCAAATTCCAGCATGGGTAAAGAGTACTGCAGGATGGTGGGGAAATGGGCAAGTATCTGATGACGATTTTGTAAAAGGAATTGAATATCTAGTAAGGATAGGAATAATCAAAGTTTGAATTCTGTAAGACTTTTGATTCTAGCCCTGTCTTCAAAACTTCCAACACTTGAATCTTAACTAAACATTTACCGTATGATCATGTCTATAGCCACAAGACGGACACAAAAACACCTGATGCAAGTCTCCCTTGACATCTTGTCGAATTTCAGAGACTAGCTTGTCCATGGCAAGTCCCTTTCGTGGACAATCCTCGCCAGGACATGGCATGTCATAATCTAGTACATGGTCCAAACAAAAGTATCCACGCTTTGAAGAATAGATTCCCTCTTTACCGCATTTTTCCTTGTCACAAGTTCTTTTCTTGTAAGAATCTATTGGGATACGGTTTCCTGGTATGTCTAATTCTTTCATGTCAAGATATCACTTTTTCAAATTATTCCCACTAAGATTACTTTTCATCTTCGTAAAAATCAGGCCGAATCCTGGAGCCATACAAGACAGCATCTTTTGCCTCCCTTCTTCTTTTAATCCATAAATGAATTCCACCAAACAGCATTGCGCCCAAAAGAATTGTTCCAGGGATAATCCAAATCATGCCAAGTACCATGGCATACCGGTACCCATGATTTGATAAAAACTTGCCATCAACTGCAGATTGGAATCATTAGTGATCCTAATACAACTCAAACACACCACGCCTCCACTGTTATATTTATATCATACCATAGTCATACTATAGTATGACAAAAATAAAGAGGACGATCACACTCAGTTCAGAATTAGATAACATCATCGCAATGCTTGCCACGGGAGCAAACCAGAACACTTCAGAGTTCATAGAGTACAGACTCAGAGAAGACGAGCAGATTAAAAAAATGGTGCAAAAAATTAGAAATGCAAAAGATCCTCCAGAGTACAAGATTGGAAAGAAACTTACTGCCTAGATCTTTTTTTCCATCGGAGTTAGCATTCCCCATACATTGCTAAATTCTGCAGGTCCAGTTATTTCATATCCACTTGATTTCCAGTACTCGACTCTATTTTGAATAGAATTTAATGTGATTTTGGAATATCCAAATTGCAAAGACACAAGCTCAAGTAATGTAAACAGTGAATATCCCGGATGAATCTCATCGCAAAGTTTGTCGTGTATTCTATTTACGGCAATCATATCAATATGAAAGTGATCACCCTCGTCAACAAAAGTCAAAAAAGCCAATACCATACCGTCAAACTCAAAGACCCAGACATGATAGTTGCCTTTATTTTCAGTATAGAGTTTTTGCAGTGTAATATTTTTTGCAAATAAGAGTTCATTGTCAAAGTCATGTTGCACGTCAGTAGAAAGAATCTCCCTGTAAGGCAGATTGAGCCTGAATTTCTTTCGCTCCAACAAGTCTTGATTGCCAGAATTACTAATAAGATCTTGATTTGAAATTGTTTCTAGCTACAGTTAAATCATTTTTCAAAATAATTTTTTCAAAGAAAAATAATTTTCTGCATGAAACCAAATAATCGTGTACAGTATCCACTGGGATTCAAAATAAAATGAATCGTCGCATATAGTCTCTATGTATGTGACTGAACTGATGTATTGGGTTGTTAGTGACGGCCAGCTCACCCCTCGCCGAAGCTTGGGATTTATACTGCCGTTCTATCAACGCGATCTTCTTTCGCCACCCTTTACCTTACGGACGGATACCTTTTCTCGGGATGGGTTTCCTCCTTAGATGCTTTCAGGAGTTAGCCCAAATAGCTTAGCTGCACAGCCTGCCTTATCAGACAACTGTTAAACCAGTGGCTACGCTGCTCTGTTCCTCTCGTACTCGGAGCAACTTCCCCTCAAGTATCCACGCTTCCATCAGGCAGAGTCCGACCTGTCTCACGACGGTCTAAACCCAGCTCATGTTCCCCTTTAATAGGCGAGCAGCCTCACCCTTGGCCCCTGCTGCAGGGCCAGGATGGGAAAAGCCGACATCGAGGTACCAAACCGCGGGGTCGATAGGAGCTCTCGCCCGCGACGAGCCTGTTATCCCTGGGGTAATTTTTCTGTCACCACGAGCCCCCAATAGTGGGGACGTCATGGATCGCTAGGCCCGACTTTCGTCTCTGAATCCCGTGCGTTTGGAGATCCAGTCAGTCCAGTTTGTGGCCTTGCCCTCTTCAACGGATTTCTGACCCGTTTGAACCGAACTTTGGGCCCCTTTGATATCTTTTCAAAGGGGTGCCGCCCCAGCCGAACTGCCCACCTGCACCTGTCCCACCATTACAGTGGTAAGCGGTACGAAAAGAAATGACTGGTGTTACACTTTCGCTTCCAACGCCCCCGAAAAGGCGTTAGCATGGCTACCAGTTACTCTATGCACTTCTCGCCATACCGCAAGCACAAGCTGCAGTAAAACTCCACGGGGTCTTCTCTCCCCGATGGAAGATGCTGGACTGTTCGTCCAGCTTATGTGGCTTCACCGGGTTGTAGGCGGGGACAGCGGGGCCCTCGTTGTTCCATTCATGCACGTCGGAACTTACCCGACAAGGCATTTGGCTCACTTCTGTTACTTCAAGTGACCTTGATTGTTTGGAAACAAATCGAGGCGAGTTTGCGTTGTGCAAACTTCCTTGCATCGCTGCAAGGGTCGGACTATATCTTAATCATTTTTTGTTAAACGACTTCTGGCATGTAGTCTCTGAGGATTCTAAATTTCAAACTTTGAAATCTAGTCTTTCCTGCTGATTGTCTGCAGTCAAAACATTTTCAGATTTTCAAAATTTTATTTTTGAAAACTAGTTTGACATTCTCAGACTTTCCAGCAAATAGCCAGATTTTACTAAGGCAATCCAAATTTTTTGTTTTACCTTAAGAGAGTCAGAGTTACTCCCGGCGTTTACAGGCCCTTAGCTCAGTTGAACCCAAGTTTTAGGTACCTGCACTGGCCAGGATTCAGTGACTATACAAAGGATTTCTCCCTAGCAGTCACCTGTGTTTTTATTAAACAGTCGGGACCCCCTTGTCACTGCGACCTACGATGGCAGTTCTACACTACCGCCGCAGGCATCCCTTATACCAAAGGTACAGGACTAGTTTGCCGAGTTCCCTCGCCTACGGTATACCCGATACATCTTAGACTTCTCATCCAGCGCACCTGTGTCGGATCTCGGTACGAGCCTACAGGAATCTCACTACGTCACCTTTCATGGTCTCTTGGAGTCGAACAAACTCAGCTAACGCCAAGCCATTCCAGCCTCGGGCGAGTTCTCGTCATTACGACACTCCCTAACCCTCAAACTGTTAAACAGAACGATGGTTCTGCTTGTCCTATCCGAAAGCAAGTGACTAGATTATAACGTCTCCTGTAAGGTGCAGGAATGTTAACCTGCTTCCCATTCATCTAACTCTGTTGAGGTTAGACTTAGGATCGACTAACTCCCGGCTGACGACGCATTGCCGGGAAACCCTTACGCTTACGATGGTGGAGATTCTCACTCCACTATGCTGTTACTGCCGCCAGGATCTGCAATAGACGCCGGTCCATAGGACCTCACAGCCCTACTTCTACCCAACGCCCACGCCTAACTACCATGCACCGTGCGTTACGCACGGAGATCTGAGGTATCGGTACTTTGCTTTAGCCCCGTCCATTTTTGGGGCATCAAGGCTCGGCAGGTAAGCTGTTACGCACTTTTTAAAGGATAGCTGCTTCTGAGCTTACCTCCCTGCTGTCTTGGCCTTAATACGCCCTTCAGTTTGACACTTAGCAAAAATTTGGGGACCTTAACCTCAAGTCTGGGTTGTCCCCCTCTTGATTACGAGCCTTACGCCACGTAAATCCGTATCCCTGCTTCTACGACGCACATCCCTTCGGAGTTTGAAAGGGTAGCGAATGATTTCTCACCCGACATACCCGATCGGTGCTCTACAGGACACGCTGTCTCCACAGAGTCTGTACTGCGATACACTTCGTTAGGAACTAGCGATCACCAGACTAGATTGGTTTTTGACCCCTATCCCCACATCACACAAACAAATTGCACGTTAGAACTGCTACAGACCTCCATCGGGCTTTCGCCCAACTTCGTCTTGTGCAGGGATAGATCGTCTGGTTTCTAGCCTTGCCGCTATGACTCAACGCACTTTCACACGCTTCCCCTCGTTTATCACTGCGGGAACTTGATTTCTCTTCGCCTACGCTCTGATTGAGCTTAAGCTTGCCATAACAGTAAGCTCCCTGGCCCGTGTTTCTAGACGGAACTTACGACACTGGAGCTATGAACGCCAGACCTTCAGCTCTATTGCTAGAACCTCCAATCTGACAAAAACCCCTTCGATGCCGTAAACGTCTGTAACCAGTTGGTTTCAGGCACTTTTCACCCCCCTTCCGGGGTACTTTTCAGCGTTCCCTCGCGGTACTAATACCCTATCGGTCTTGAGAAATATTTAGCCTTAGATGCTACTTTCACCTATATTCACTGCCCACTACCAAGGACAGCTACTCTTGTTATAGTAAGATCCTCTCTTCTTTTGCTCACGGGACTATCACCCTCTACGGTAGGTCGTTCCAGACCACTTGAGCTCTAATTTGAGGATCGTAATACCATAACGACACCACATCTCTACCACGTTACCATGGCAGATTCAGTTTGGGCTGTTTCCATTTCGCTCGCCGCTACTTAGGAAATCTCTGTTGATTTTTTTTCCTCGTGGTACTCAGATGCTTCACTTCCCACGGTTCGATCTCTGCTACCTTTGTAACAGAGTATGCTTACGCATAGGATTCCAATTCGGACATCCCAGGATCAACGGTCGCATGCACCTACCCTGGGCTTATCGCAGCTAGCCACGTCCTTCATCTCTTCTCAAGCCAAGCCATCCTCCAACTGGCGTCGGCACATCAGCATATTCAGTCACATATTACACGACTATACACGACGATCATCGCTAGTGCCGGGTTTCGACTACCAGCTTCGTCCTTCACCGGATAGTTTCCTATCCAGTTGCATCTTTTATGAAGAAAGTGTGTGAACCCACACAACCCAATTATTTTCTAAGGAGGTGATCCGACCGCAGGTTCCCCTACGGTCACCTTGTTACGACTTCTCCCTCGTTGCTAAACTCGTGTTCGATGATGACAATTGAGTCATCACCTCGCACAAACCCAACTTCGATGAAGCGACGGGCGGTGTGTGCAAGGAGCAGGGACGTATTCACTGCGCGATTGTGACGCGCGGTTACTAGGGATTCCATATTCGTGAGGGCGAGTTACAGCCCTCAGTCATAACTGAGATAATGTTTAAGGATTGCCTCCACTTTTCAGCTTCGGGACCCGTTGTCATTATCATTGCAGCCCGCGTGTAGCCCCAGGGTTTCGGGGCATACTGACCTGCCGTGGCCCCCTCCTTCCTCCACTTCAGCAGTGGCGGTCCTCCTAGTTAGCCCAGCTTTTCCTGAGAATAGCTGTGGCAACTAAGAGCAGGGATCTCGCTCGTTACCTGACTTAACAGGACACCTCACGGCACGAGCTGGCGACGGCCATGCACCTCCTCTCAGCTTGTCTGGTAAAGTCTTCAGCTTGACCTTCATTCTGCTGTCTCCCCGGGTAAGATTCCTGGCGTTGACTCCAATTGAACCGCAGGCTTCACCCCTTGTGGTGCTCCCCCGCCAATTCCTTTAAGTTTCAATCTTGCGACCGTACTTCCCAGGCGGCAAACTTAACGGCTTCCCTGCGGCACAGCATTAGCATTAAGCCAATGCTTCACCGAGTTTGCATCGTTTACAGCTGGGACTACCCGGGTATCTAATCCGGTTTGCTCCCCCAGCTTTCATCCCTCACTGTCGAACGTGTTCTGGCAGACCGCCTTCGCCACTGGTGGTCCTCAGAGGATCAGAGGATTTTACCCCTACCCCCCGAATACCGTCTGCCTCTCCCACTCCCTAGCCTTGTAGTATCTCCAGCGGCCAATCTGTTGAGCAGGTTGATTTAACCGGAGACTTGCAAAGCCAGCTACGGATGCTTTAGGCCCAATAAACGTCCTGATCACTCGAGGTGCTGGTATTACCGCGGCGGCTGACACCAGACTTGCCCACCCCTTATTCACCGGTGCTTTTAGGACCGGCAAAAGATTCCTTTAGCAGGAATCACTCGGACTAACCCAGTCGTGCTTTCGCACATTGCTAAGGTTTCTCGCCTGCTGCGCCCCATAGGGCCTGGGTCCGTGTCTCAGTACCCATCTCCGGGCTTCTCCTCTCAGAGCCCGTACCTGTAATAGTCTTGGTGGGCCATTACCTCACCAACAAACTGATAGGCCGCAGTCGCATCCTACGGCAGTAAACTATTTCGACCATGAGCCATTCCAGGCATCATGATCTATCGCGGTTTATTCTCAGTTTCCCGAGGTTATCCACGTCCATAGGTTAGCTTGACCACGTGTTACTGAGCCGTCTGCAGTGTATTGCTACACTTACTCGCATGGCTTAGTACCAATCCGATAGCAATCAGGTCCGGCAGGATCAACCGGATTCGTTTTAATCGGTATTTTTTCAAATACCTTGTCGAAGTACGACTTTTAATCACACATTATATTGGGAATTGGTGGATTCACACACTTTCTTCAAATTTCAGATAAAACCGTTAGGTCATACCCACATCTTGTATGCGTAACTGGAGGCCTGTAAATCATACGATGGTACACTACCAAGTGTCATTACAAGCGCCGCCTTGCTGTTACGTATGCAAAAATGGGATCAAAGCGAAATAATATAAACCATTCACAAATCATGCGTAAAATCTGCATTTTTTGCGATCGATAATATGTCTCCTCCATACTAGGTTGATACATTGTCTTCTGCAGTTGAAATCTACAAGAAAAAAACTAGAAAGTCTGCCAAGATGTTTGAAAAATCAAAAAAGTTTCACGTCAATGGCGTAAGTCACAACATAAGATTTTTCAAGCCTTATCCGTTTGTTACAAAGTCTGCAAAGGGCAAGTCAATTTCTGACATAGATGGAAACAAGTACACAGATTACTGGATGGGGCACTGGAGCCTTATCTTGGGACATGCCGCACCACCTGTTGCAAGCCTTGTCAAAAAACAATTGCCGTCATGCTGGATGCATGGCACCGTAAACGAGATGACGGTATTATTTTCCGAAGTCATACAAAATGCAGTACCAGTAGCTGAGAAGATTCGCTATGTCTCCACTGGAACCGAGTCCACAATGTATGCAGTAAGAATTGCAAGAGCAGTTACTGGAAAAAAAATAATTGCCAAAGTAGATGGTGGCTGGCACGGATATACAACAGACCTTCTCAAGTCAGTCAACTGGCCCTTTGAGCAACCAGAAAGCAGAGGCCTGACAGATGATTCCCACATCGTATCAATACCATACAATGATCTTGAAAAATCAATCCAGATATTGCAATCAGTGAAAGAGGATCTTGCAGGTGTAATCATAGAGCCTGTTCTTGGCGGCGGAGGATGCATACCTGCGACAAAAGAATATCTATCAGGAATACAGGAATTTGTCCACAAAAATAATGCACTGTTTTTACTCGATGAAATCGTGACAGGGTTTAGGTTTTCATTTGGGTGTCCTCTATCCCTCCATGAAGCTAGACCCAGATATTGTGACACTTGGAAAAATTGTTGGCGGCGGATTTCCAATTGGCGTGATATGTGGAAAAGAAGAGATTATGAAAATTTCTGATACACAGACCCATGCAAGACATGACAGGTCATACGTTGGCGGCGGAACATTTTCTGCAAATCCCATCACAATGACGTCTGGCAGGGCAATGCTACAGTTCCTCAAAAAAAACTCGACTGTATACAAAAAGATTGGAAAATTGGGAGAGCATGCAAGAAGGGGCTTGGCAAGGTCTTTGATGGAAAAGCAGTCATTACTGGAAAGGCTCTCTTTTCATGCCGCACTTTTTGGCAAATGGTGTAACAGAGATTAAAGATGCGTCAGATGCAGCAAAATGCAACTCTGATCTATTGCACCAGTATCACTTTGAGATGATTGCAAGAGACGGGATATTTTTCCTTCCGGGAAAACTTGGGGCAATCTCATACGCCCACAACAAGTCAGATATACAAGATCTAATTGAGGCATCAAGTAGATTTGCAGCTTTGCTAAAGTGAATAGGATTATTTATAAACTAATAATTCTAGAGTCGTTCTCGTGTATAAAATTGCCATCGCAGTTGCAGCAGTAGTTTTGCTAATTCCCTTTGCGTCGCACTCTTTTGCGTCAAATATCGAGATTGATATCCATGCAGGTTCTGCCGACCCCAATCAACACCTTACATTTTACCCCCCATCATCGTCTGCCTATGTTGGAGATACCCTAGAATTTGGAAACGGCGATACGGTTGTTCACGATGTAGCCTCTGGAACACCCAGTGCAGGCGCTGACGGAAAGTTTGACAGCGGCAACCTAAACCCAGGCCAGTACTATGCATATACACTTACAGAATATGATGTAGGTACGGTCAGCTTTTACGACAAGACATACCCATGGATGACAGGAACTGTTCTGGTCCAGGAAGCACCAACTGGATACAAGGTAGTTCACAACGTTGGTGCAGATGTCGGAGACGGCAAGACAACATTTGATCTCCAGTACCAATCAGTAAAAAATATCATCACAGCAGAAGTTGGTGTAAAGGACAAGTCGCTCAATCTTGTCCTTGTAGGACAGACAAACCAGAGCAGCAACCTAGTGCTCAACCTTCCAACAGGGCTTATCACTCCGCCATTCTTTGGAGTGCAGCTTGACGGTCAGTTCACAAAGAACTTTACTGAAACACCCCTTGCAGGCATGACAGTTCTTACAATACCTATCACTCCACTTACAGAACAAGTCAGCATTGTGGGAACACAGGTAGTGCCAGAGTTTGGCCCAATCGCTGTCTTGGTTCTTGCAATATCTATTGTTTCAATAGTATTGTTTACCAGAGTCATGCCAGGCCGTATACGGGTATAGCTGCACCGTTTATTGGCCGTGCATCGTCTGATGCCAAAAAGAGAATCACTTTTGCAATATCAGCAGGTGTTACCCATTTTGCATGATCAGCGCTTGGCATTGCTTTTCTGTTTTCTTCAGTGTCAATGATGCTTGGCATGATACAGTTGACGTTGATTCCTTTTGATTTTACTTCTTCTGACAATGATTCAACTAGTCTTATCACGCCGCTCTTTGATGCAACATATGCAGCATCAGATCCTGCACCTCGAAGCCCCGACCTTGCAGATACATGAATCACTCTGCCAGAAGACTGTTTTACCATCTGTGCGACAACATGCTTGCTTAACAAAAATGCCGTCTTGAGATTGATATCCATCATGTGATCCCATTCCTTTTCATCTATTGCAGTAACGGGTTTTCCTGCAGTGTATCCTCCAATCACATTTGCAAGAACATCTATCTTTCCAAATCTCTTTACTGCCTCAGAGACTAGAATTTTCACGTCGTCTTCTTTTGTAAAATCTCCCCTCAGCAAAAATGTGTTTTTTGCCATGCCGTAGATCTTTTGCAACGACTGGAGAGAGTCACTAGAATAGTATGTCAGTACAACAGATGCGCCTGCCTTGAGAAAGGCATGTGCCACTTCAGTTCCCAGTCCACCGTTGCTACCAGTAACTAGTACAGCTTTTCCTGAAAAATCAAAATTGCCCATAGCAAAATAACTGCAAGAAGGATAAAAGAATCTTTTTGCCTTGCGTGATCACCTTTATCAAATGATACCACCAATACAATACCATGTCAAAAGACAACAAAACCCGAGATTGGGACGAGATGTGGACTGAATACACACAACTGCTCAAAAAATGGACGCAAAATCTAGAGACATTGCAAAAGACAAGTGCCGAAGTACAAGAAAAGTACAACGATGTAATGTCAAAAGCAATTAGCGAATCAAGCCAGAAGACAATAAAGGAATTCCAAGAGAACTGGCAAAAGGCCATGACCAAAGCAGGTATGGCTGCCTTCAAGCAGTTTGGCGAGAACTGGCAAAAGTCAATCAGCGAGTCAGGCCTAGATCAGCTCCAGACATATGGCGACATGATGAGCAAGTTTGCCGAAACATGGCAAAAAATGTGGCGAAACTAAAATTATCCAAAGATGAGAGCTTTAGCTCTTGTCCATTTGTTCACCACTAGTCTTGGACTCTACCTCATCTGCCATCAGATCAAGCTCTGATGTGTCTCCAAGTTTTTGGTATGTCATTTTTTCAAGTGTCCTAAGTATGCTTTTTGCCGAACGATACTGTGGAAGTTTTGGTTCGTTGAGCTCCGCATAGAGACCGATTCCCTGAATGCCATTCATCTTTGCAAATCCCAAGATTAATCCATTAAATCCAGTAATTATCGAGGCCTCCGGTGTTGTCTCAATTCCAAGTTTTCGTACCTGGTCTGTCATCTCTAACGATGTTGTAGTAACAAAGGTCTTGGGCTCTTTTCCAATTGGATTTTTTGTGTGAAACCCTCCAAGAGTGTAGATGAATTTTGTTGAATATTTTTTTGCTATATTTATGACGTCTTGGCACAAAACATTGAGTTCCTCCGTTGATGATGGTTGGCCAGAGCCTCCGCCAAAGACAATGGTATCCTTGCCTGAACGATATTCCCATTTTTCTTCCGGCAGGTCAATGTAGCCACCGTTGTCTATAACATAAGCAGGATAAGATGGAAGAACTTCACGAAATACAGTAGTATCTAGATTTTCGTTGATAAAATCAATCACTATGCTTCCCACGTCGCCCATATCTTGCATTGCTGCAATCATCAACGGCTTTTGCAGATCTGGCTCTTTTATTTGCGAAAACTTCACGTTAGTTCTTTACTTTTATTCTGATTAATACCTTAGCACTTGTTCTACATGAGATATAAGAGAGTTTTTTAAAATTCAAGGCATGGGCAAGTATGAGCTGCCTCCTCTTCCATATTCGTATGATTCACTAGAACCTTACATTGATGAGGTCACCATGAAGAATCCATCACACAAAACATCATCAGGCCTATGCTGACGGACTAAATGATACACTAGCAAAGATAAACGCACAATCACACAAAAATTACATTATTGGAATCTTGTCAGATTTGAACACGGTTCCAGAAAATGCAAGAGATGCCATCAACTTTTACGGCGGCGGATATGAAAATCACAGAATGTTCTGGGACAGCATGAAGCCAAATGGCGGAGGCAGGCCTGGCGGAAGACTGGCAGACGAGATAGGCGTCTATTTTGGAAGCTTCGACGAGTTCAAGAAAAAGTTCTCAGAGGGGACGATATCAATCCAAGGAAGCGGATGGGGATGGCTTGTGTACAACCAGACATATGCAAAACTTGAATTTATGACAACACAAAACCAGACAAGCCCTTGGACCCAGAGGCGTGTTCCTCTATTGGGTTTGGATGTCTGGGAGCATGCATACTATCTCAAGTATCAAAACAAGAGGGCTGCCTATGTTGAAGCATGGTGGAATGTTGTCAACTGGTCTGAAGTAGAAGAGCGATTCATCAGAGTAGCTTCATAATGTCAGATTTCAAGTCATCAGGTTCCAAGAAAAAAACTGTAATTGTATCATGTATAGCAATACTTTTGGCAATTTATTTTGCTTCAGCAAGTTATTTCTTTCCGCAATTTTACCTGTCACTTGTACAGCAATATCCAAGACCAGTCATTTCTGATGTAAAAATTTCCAATTCCACCATACACCTTGGACAGTCATTTGAAATAACAGTAACAGGTACAAATAACGGAGTGACGTCTGACATGCAGACGCTGTCAGTGTCATTTCCCAACATGACAAATGTCCAAGGAATATCTGTCAGAGATGACAACTTTACGCAGCATCCAGTAATCATCGATACAGGACAAGAAGTAGGATCACATTATCAGGGAACCCAGTATCCAGTGTATTCGCAATATCCCGCAGTTGAATCATACAACAGGCCATGGGAAGGCAGAATATCTCACACAGTATCAATAGATGTCACACCAGAAGCTGCAGGAAAGTTTTTGGTATTTATCAAAAGCGTTGCCCTGCCACACAGTGATATCATTCATTACCCAACTGGCGGAATTGAGGATCAGCAAAGCGAGTATGTTGTGCCATATTCGGTAAATGTCACAAATCCATAATTATAAAAATCAGACAGTCAAAGACAATCAAATGGCAACTACTAGTGTCAAGGCTTTCAAAAATACCACATGGATAGATTTTTTGCAGGCTCACTTCTCGTTTCAGTTGGAATCCTGCTTACAACAAGTGGCGGAAGCTGGGACATTACAAACCATCTCATAAACAGGCCGGAGACATTTTTTTCCATACCTCATACGGTACTATACACCGGGGTAGTGGTTACGATAATTGGCTCTATCATAATGCTACAAGCGTATAGGGTTCAGAAAGACCCCCTCAAGTCACTTTCTACAAAGATGGCAGTAATTGGAAGCTTGGTGCTGGTGGGAGCAGGTCCTGCAGATTTTGGCTGGCACCAGATGTTTGGGCTTGACGGATTGCTCAGCCCTACACACATGATGCTTGTAGCAGGAATGCTTTGCTCAAGTCTTGGCGGCTTGTTTGGAATAAGGCGTTCAATCTCTGACAAGACAAACCCAAGGCCCATGATTACAACAATTCTTGCCATGCTTCCAGTATGGCTTGCAGCAGGAGGCATGCTTGATATGCTCTGTCTTCCATTTTCAAACACTGCTCACTTCAAGTTCAATCCAGATCCAATTCTTGCAGTAATACTTGCAACTATAGCATTTCCATTTCTAAGCTCAGTCATTTTAAGATCAATGTCTTCCATGTCACAGAGAAGGTTTGGGTATCTTTCTGCACTTGGAACAAGTTTTGTTGTTGTAGTGATACTGACTACAATCATACCAGATGACAAGATCAGGATTTCGATTCCATTTTACCTGATAAACTTGATACCAATAGTTGTTGCAGACATTATTTTGTCAACTTCACAGAAAAAATCCCTAACATACGTAGCAGGCGCAATACTGGGTCTTGGGTTTTTCACGCTCTACTTTCCATTGATTACCCATGTATACAACGAGGTACTGACAACAGCTCCTGTCTGGCCAAGTGCAATAATTGATACGTACTTTACAGACTTGGCCAAATTCTATCCGATTGTTTTCCTGCCTGCTATAGCAGCTGGGATTATTGGAATAATGGCAAGCAAGAGACTGGCCAGATAGATATGGCAATATATCTCAGATCAAAAAAGGTACCTTTACAATCAATAAAAATAACTGCATCAAGATGTCAGAGCCCCATGAACAATATCTATCTCGCCTTTCATCCAAGGGTGGACTTCACAGTAATATGGAATTTGAGCCTCTTGAGTAAACAAGAAGGTGTACTGTTTTCCAGGCATTATTGCATCGGAACCAAAATTTCCACTAAAAGCATCCTTGTATGTCTTGTCAGGTGTGACATAATGTGCTGCAGCATCGTGGTTTGTCCATACGACTAGATTATCTACACCAAGTTGTGTCTCTATCTTTTTTGGTACAAAGTTTTGCTGTTGATCTTGGTTTACTGAACCGGTAACAATTGTGATTTGGGTAGTCTGCCCAGGCTCTAGAATCTTTTCTGGTATGACGGGTTTTGCGTTGTATTCTGGCACGTAATACAGCTGATAGTATCCTATTCCAATTGCGGATCCCACAATAACTGCAATCAATCCAATTCCATATGCATGACTTGGGATAGGTGCACTCATTTCTACTTCAAAAAGATGTCAAGCTATATGATAAATCCATCACATGTTCCACATATTTTTAAATATTATTCTGCAAGTCCAAGACGCTATAATTTATGATTTTAACTTGGGTCTTGAGAATTATGTGCGGTTTTAAATATTTTCGAGCATCATTAACGTTACAGGTCATCTCTACGGAGATCTTAATCTTCATAACCCACCTTCCAAGTCGACCTGTGCTTGGAAGGGTAAACATGCTATTCAATTGATATCAGTTTTGAATTTTTCAATATTATTGCAGTGTATACTGCAGGAATTTATCTCATCTTTTTACATCCTATAACATGGTAGAAGTCGGCATAATGATACAGATCAACGCTACTTTTGAAAAAATATGGAGGATAATATCAAAAGTTGACAACGACCCAAAGTATTGGAAGGACATTAGCCATATCAGAAACATATCAAGAGATGGAAATACCATAATACGCAAGATACAGCTGTCAAATGGAATCAAATGTCAGCAAAAGATAACATTGTTTCCTAAGGAAGGAATACACGTACAGTGGACAAAAGGCCCTATTGTTGGTACGAAGGACATCATGCTCGTTGATAACGGCAGTACAACCATCATTAGAGTCAAGATTAATTATAAACTTGGAAAAGTCATGCAAGCTAGATCCGCAAATATTTTGGACGAATTACAGTCAGAAGCAGAACATGCGTTACAGATAATAAAAAAGCAGACAGAATTCAAACCATAGTGTGATTCTTAGCCTGTTCAACAAGTTTTTCTGGTGGATAAACTAGTTTGTGTTCAAAAAGATTTATGAAGTCAATATTGAGATTTGGATCCTTTTTCAAAGGCCGATTTTAGATCATCTAATTCATAGAGACGACATCATGTCTTAGACAATTTATTCTTCTTTGACGTTGAAACCTTCATCCAAATAAGAACTGACGCAACTGCCACAGCAGCGGCAATAATAAGATCGGAAAAAATTGAACCATATCTTGTCAATACTGGAACATTGAAGATGTATGTTTCCAAGCTATTGTCTTTGCCGATGTTATAAAGATCTACTTTTAACACATGATTTCCTGATTTGTTAAAGACATGGTCAAAGCTCCACGAATCTCCCTTATGTAACTCTGGAGGAATCTGTGTCCACAAGCTGATCGTCGTAGTATATCCTAATCCCCATCAGGAAATGATTAACGCCAATTGAAGCATAGTTTGATTTATCCCCATAAGGCCCCTGATTATAGTTAAAGACTTTTAATTGCATATGGGTGGTCTGATTCACATTAGGGGTGTACGGATCTGTTATCAGTATTACTTCGTAATTTCCAATCACTTCGGAATCAGATGTTAAAGGTTCTGGCTCCCACGTTAGATCTCCAAAAATGCTTCCGCTCATCTTATACGCAAATGATTGATACGCATTAGCATTATTGAATGTAAAAATGATCAAGAAGCAGAAAAATACAAGTGCTCTTATTTTGTTTATTTTCACTACGTGTAATACGTAATGTTTCCTTAAATATATCAACACATTGCAAGAGCTTATCTTAAAACATCTTTTGCCAATATTGGTTCAAATCACATATGCTGGAAATTTTTAACTAAAATCATGCCTACAGTATAATACCAGACACTCCAGAGGATCATCGATTGAAGATACTATCTCATACTAACTGTATCAAAGCATTAGGATTTGCACTTTTGCTAGGCATATTTTTTGTTCCTAGTGTACCATCTTACGAGCATCTTTACGGATATAACTTTCAAGAGTGGAAAAATCAAAGAGACAACTTTCTAATTCAATTTGATACTGATCCCCATACACCCATAGCAGGAAACATGTCTACGCTAATGTTTAGCGTTCAAAATTTACAAACTGAGCAGCACCTTCAAAATTTTACCGCTAGAATAACAATTCTAAATCAGGGTTCATCATCAAATAGCACCATTTACGAATCCAAGAGTAACGAGACAAATGGTGATTTTTCTCAAAGATACACATTTCCAACAGGCGGTCTCTACGAAGTTTTTCTTCGTGTAGATACGCCCTCTTCAATAGATGTTTCAAAATTCACTGTTTTTGTTTCGTCACCGTCGTTTCAAGTTCTCAATTTGGTTTATCTCCTCTTACCTCTACTCATCTTTGTAGGACTGTTGGCTATTGCAATTGTGTTCATTGCACGGTACGTATATAGAAAAAAGTAATTGATGGATTTTAGCTGTGTTAATGTCTAAAGTTATGTTTTTTATTAACAATTTTCTAACCATTGAATTAACCAGATTTTAAACGACATTTCTTAACGTTTGAGAGTTTTCTACAGCACTATTCCTAGATTTTACTTGTTGCGTCTCTTTGTTTATACTTGGCCCATGCATTGTTTATAGTAAAGACTAGCTGTTTACCCAGAATATTTTCCATCCATGTCGGTATGAAAAATTTTCTGTCAGCTGAAAAATATCGATAAAACTTTTCATCATCAAGTTCCTTGCTATCAAGCACGTTTCTTGCGGCAAAATCTCCGCAGAATGTAGCCCATGGCAGACCAACGCATCCCAACACAAAGTGAGTCCATGGTCTAGCAGGATCTCTGAGCACAGTTGGAATGAGATCTCTTGTCATGTCTATGCGGCCCTGCCAATACTGAATGAATCTCAAATTCCTAATAGAAGGAATTTTTTCTTTTAAGTTGTTTATCACTCGGTTTATGACTCGAGCAGTTGTGGTATCATTTTTTGCATACGTTGTTAGCATATCTCCTCCGCCAACTAACAACCGCTTTGTTCCAGTTAGCCGAAAATAAGTATAGATTAGATCAGAATCCCAGCATTGTAACGGGCCTTGGGGGAAAAGATTTGCAATATCATTGTCTCCTAACGGTTCGCTTATAGAGAGAAAAGTCTGCGCATGATACACATCTTCAGAGTATTTTGTTATCTCTTTTTTTGGCTTGTCAATACAAAAGATGATCTTGTCTGCAGTGACAGATCCAAGATGAGTGCGTACCGTATGATCGTCATAGGAGAGTACTTCGGAGGATTCATAGATCTCCACCCCCTTGTCTAGGAGAACCTCCTTTATTCCCTGTGCGTAAAGGAGAGGATTTACCCCGTATGTTCCAGTGTATCTAATTGCTCCAGAATATGCCTTGGAACCAAGGACTGATGGAACCTCTGATTCTGTATACAGTGTGCTAGAATATCCAATCTTCTTGCGTGCCTCTACCTCGTCTTGTACATCTTTCCACCCGCTTGCACCTTTTCCTATGAAAAGACAGTCCTGCACCTGTAGATCGCACTCTATTTTATGCTCTTTGATATTGGATACCATTATTTCTACTCCTTTTGCTGCAACTTCCCACAAGTCCTTTGCACCTGTAGTACCGTACTTGCGCAACAGTTGTGATAGTTCAAGCTCACTGTCAGGAGTCAGAAAACCAGCACTCTTGCCTGTTGAACTTCCACCACAGATATTTTTGTCAATTAAAACGACTTTACTTCCGGAACTTGCAAGCTTGAGTGCAGCTGCAAGACCTGATGCACCTGCACCCACAACCAGGACATCTGTCTTAGTATCTCCTTTTAGTGGAGATCTTATAGGTTCCTTTACTCCCATAAGAGTAGTGAACCACCAATCTTGTAATATCATAAATTCTCAGGTGTCGTACGCTAAACAGTGACACTATTTTTATGTCGCGTTAATTCTCATATTTACCATATTCATGTGATTGCAAAATATTGCTAGAGTTGTTCCTAATTTTGTAAAGGTGAACAAATGCGAATTAGTAAGCGTTTTTAAATTATTTAAACAGGAATAACAGTATTAAGATGCACCCCAAAGATATCTTTTCTTTATCGTTTGATGCCCTAGTTGACAGAAAAACAAGGACTGTGCTGACTGTTCTCATGGTTGTACTGGGAAGCAGCCTTGTTGTGGTGCTCAATGGTGTAAGTGCAGGCCAGGCGGTATTTTTAGAAAAGCAGTTTAACGTATTGGCAGCAAATGTAATCTTTGTGAGTTCTGGGCAACACTCGTATCATTCTGATTCATCTACTGCCTCGCTCATCATAAATAATGTCATAGTAAGCAGGATCCAAACACTTCCATTTGTAGCTGATGTAAGTCCAAGCTATTCTGGTTCAATTCAGATAACCTCACAAGGAAATGTTCAGCATGTGTCAATACACGCCATGGATCCTAACAAAATACCAGAAATTCTACCCAATGTGGAATATGTTGACGGTTCATTGATAAAATCAAATGATCGTGCCGCAATGATAGTGGGAGACACGGTGGCAAATCCTCCAGGTGCAACAACGCCATTTGTTACGGTAGGCCAGACAGTGCAAGCTACCTACACTTATGCAGATCCAACAGGAAAACAGGAACAAGAAGTAAAAAATTATGTTGTAACAGCCATAATGAAACCTTCAGGAAATAACTATCTTGACAACTCGGTAATCATTAATCTGGACTCTGGAAATGAGCTATTGCGCAAATCAGACAAGTATGATTCAGTGACAGTCATGGCAGCATCACCAGATTATGTCGATACAGTACAACAAGAATTAACAAATCAGTATGGTCAGACTCTTGGCATAACTACTCCACAGGCAATAATGCAAATAAGGGAACATGCGGCAAGCGGAAATGCCGCCTTCATTTTGATGGTTGGAATTATAGCACTGGTTGTAGGGGCAGTCGGAATAGTCACTACCCTTTACAACTCTGTGACAGAAAGAATTCGTGAGATAGGTACAATGAAGGCGATTGGAGCCCAAAATCTTGACATACTGGAGCTATTTTTGGTTGAAGCAACATTGATAGGAATTATCGGTGCAAGTCTTGGAATAGTTGGTGGAATTGCAGGAGGTTATCTGCTCAGCTTCCTTACCACTGCAAATGTACCTGGCCAAAACCCAATTAACATTCAGCCAATCTTTGTCGTCTTTGACCTAATCAAAGTGTGGATTTTGTCTGTAACGCTGAGCGTAATGGCAGGAATATTTCCAGCATGGAAGGCATCAAAACTTTCACCCATGGTAGCCTTGAGACGAGAATAATTTTTTGTTACTGGGTTTACGGGGAGAGATGATCATTTAGACAAATATTATTTACAAAATTGTAGTCGTTACTAATAAAACAAGATTAACTTTGTTCATCAGTCAATAAATAGAAAATAAAATAACGAATTCTCGTGCAAAGAAATCTTGTCATACGAAATGCCAGTGCAGTGTTTCTTTTTGTCTATTTTACCACTGAAAATCATCTTCTGGTTTTAACTCAGGTATTGATTTACAACAGATTTTCTTCCATTGATACATCACTAGGATGTATTTACGTGATACGATTTGAGATCCTAATGAAAAAAATAAACAATTGGACTCTGGCATTTGCATCACTTGTCATATTGTTAGCTGTAACATACGAGGGAGGTGTAACACACAATTCAGAGATATTCATTTCTTCCCTAACAGTTTTGTTTCTGACGTCATGGTTTATGTTGATCGGATCATGCGTGATGGGAGTGAGCCGAATTCTAGTATGAATGTGACGGTTTGAGTTAACAATGTCAGTCCGAGTTTACATTACAAAATCACAAATAAGAAAACAAATGTGTCAAGGAAATGATTCATAATCAAAAAAGGGAAAATTAATGGTGGCGAATTCTTGTTGTAAAGACTCCGACGCCTGCCAGCAATCCAGCAACACCTAGTCCAACTCCCCAGGTTATACCTTGGAGCGGCCCATGAGGATTGTCGGCATCGGTATATGTTATTGCATAGACACTTGGTGCTACAGACGCAATGGCCAGTAAGACCAGCACACTAGCAAAGAGATATGTGTTTATCTTTGTCATGATGCAACTGCGTCACGATTTCATTTAAAAAATCTGATTACACTGCAATATGATGTGTTGCATCATTAAAACAAGAAAACAAACGTGTAAGGTTTTAATTGTTGTTTTACAAGTATCGAAAAGTTTTCTTTCAAGATATATTGTACGGTCAACCAGATTAGGATCAAAACGTTTTACATAATTTATTTGAAACCGTAGAAATCAAAGATAACAACTACTGAAAAATAAAAAATGACAGATTAGCATTTTATGCCACAGATTGCAGTGTGTACTGTAGAAGTTTTATAGTAAAATGACATACGTTAAGGCATTGTTGCGCCTCAATTCAAAATTGAATATGTTATCAAATGAATTGTGCAGATCCATAATAGCAATGAACAGTCATATCACACTAGTGGCAATTATTAACGAAAAGGGAATGGCCGATGAGAGCCAAGGTTGTAATTGCATTATCGAGAAGACTTCCAAGCACCAAGAAAGAGATGTTTTTCATGGAAAATGCGCTAATGCATAGGATGAGAAAGGAATTTGATTTGGATTTGGGACAAGTAAGATTTACTTATGTAGAGAGGGCTGAGAGAGGCCTATTTTCATTTCCAATGTATGATCAACTGTTGCTAGTGTCTTTCTTGAGAGCACATGTAAACTCCTTGACTTTAGTAGAAAGTATTGCGCCACTAGTAGATAGATACAAGAAAGAATTGGAAAACATGTCACAGGTTCTGGCATAGCAATAAAACAAGTTAAGAAGTTAGAGATGCGTGATTTTAGATAGGTACGCTCATTTCTGGTCAATAGCAAATTTACAAAGAATTCGAGTTACAAGCGGTACATCTTAAAAATATGTGATAATACAGTAGTGGTTTATTTGGCAGCTTGACATATTGAAGGTAGAATGAGAGTCAAGGAGTCGTTTCCAATGCTTGTTATTTCAGTCGTTATACTTTTTGGCCTAGTTTCTGCGGTACCTGCCGCCTTTGCAGCTACTTGGTATCCCGGAGAGGGGCTAAAACAAGGAGATTATTATCAATACAAGGTCTGTACGGCGGACTGGCACAACTGCGAGCCAATAACTGATAGGTTTTTGGGTAAAGAACCAGACAAATTCTGGATCTAACTTGATGATGGCTGTGACCGATGGCTGCCATAGTGCAGAAAGGAATTGTAACAATAGGGACAAACTCTCCTGATCCAACATATGCCGACCCAAATCTAACCAGCTATGCAGGCATATTCAAAAACTCACTGTCATGGCTTGATGCATTTTCTACAAAGATAACTGCCAAGGATGTAGGATCTCCCGCATGGGGTAATACTGGAATATTTGGCGAAACTACGGTAGGATCTTTGGGCCAGCAACAAGTAACAGAGCCAGCTGGTTCGTTCAATGCCTGGACTATAGGTTGGCATGATAGTGGAGCTAACAGTAATGTTTGGGTAGATCCTGCTTTGGCATTTCCAGTCAAGGCTAGGGTTTACGCCGTTGTAACAAGCGGAGTGCCACCCCTTAGCTACAGTGTTGATTTGCTTGCATATGGAAATAGTAATACAATGCCATCGTTTCTAAACGTTCAATCAACCAGCGCATCTGGAGGCAACGCAAACTGCCCGGTACCAGACTTGCAACAAGATTCTGTTCATGTAACTGGTAGTCACAAGTTCTGGCTCAGCTGCCATAGAGTATCTTTACAGCCCATCAGTTCCACACCAAGGGTGTCCCATGGAATGGAGAGTCTGGTTTGAACAACCATATGATGCAACTCAAAAAATCTCCAACACACACTATGACATATTTACTGTCGATAATCAAGGCCAAAAGACAAGCTCGTACGCACAAAGTCTTGGAAGGCAGGACATGTTTGCGCCAGTTGGGTCCGATGACATAACTTTCATAGATAATCAGCCTCCGCCCGTTACCCATTTTGTGATCTATTTTGCCGGACTGGCCCTGAATCTGGGGTGACAGATGTAAGTGCGGCGGGGATGATGCAGGTAGATGTCAAAACATTGTCCCCATTTGGTAGCACTGGAACAACTGGAACTACAAACGGAACAACATCTGGAATCCTGAATGTGACTAGCTCTGTTACACAGCCTGTTATGATTCCAGCATGGATTAAAAATAATGCAGGTTGGTGGGCCAGTGGACAGATTGGGGATGGCCAATTTGTTCAGGGGTTACAATACATGATACAACACAAGATAATGCAAATACCTGCACATTCAGGCTCAACTGCAACGTCAGGAACACAGCAGATTCCAGCATGGATTAAAAATAATGCAGGTTGGTGGTCAAGCGGAAAGATTGGTGATGACCAATTTGTTCAGGGGTTACAATACATGATAACAAACGGCATAATCAAGATCAGTGCCTAGTTTTTGGATCTACTCTCACAAAACCATTGAAATGAGAAATTGAAGGAATTATCTGTTGAACATTTGCAGTTAGTTGCTCTGTTGACCAATAGATATGCACGAAAATTAGTGCAATGTGTTCGTATTCTTTATCTATTGATTTCTTCTCATTTATTACAGTAATGATGATTATTTGGAAAAAAGTTCACTTGTGACCAATGCAAAGACAGATTTGAGAGTTATCAAGAATTGATAAATCACGCCCGTCATGAACATAAGCATCCCGTATGCCAAGTGTAAGGAATGCGGACAGGAATTCATTCATGAGGCAGACAGACTTCATCACGCAAGAAAGGAACACGAAGAAAAACTAGCCAGACGCCTGCACAAGAATGAGCACAAGCATGAGACCAAAAATCCCACACCTCAGGATGAGGTTGATGCTCACACTCGTAACTTTGGCGACAACTTTTGACAGATAATTTTCCATATGAGTTATAAAATTAATTTTAACGAGCCAATTCCTGAGATGATATTCCGGCTTGAAAAAGAACATCGCCATTTCACAACCGAACTAGACAGATCAGTCAGTTTGCTGGAAAATAATCAAAAGGATGCAGTTGACATACTAAGTAACTTGAGCTCAAAAATCATCAAACATGCAGTAGAAGAAGAGGCAAGACTTGTGCGGATAATAATGGAAAAAGCCAAGGCAGAATCAGAGCAATCCATCCATGTAATGCAAGAACACAATTATGTTGTGGATTTCATCAAACACAAGTTACCAGAGTTGCATAAATTACAGTCCAATGATTTACATAACGAGATAATAAAATTCGTAAAGGCGTTAAAGGAACACTTTTTGGAAGAGGAAGAGACAGTATTCCCCTTGGCACTAAGGCTGGCAACTTGAGTACTATTGAATGATTCATGTCCTCAGATACAACATATTCTAAACATATGCTACAAAATGTTCTCTGACGTTAAGATGTTATATTTTCTGATTGCCGTCTAGGATTTTTAATCTACTCCAATACCCTTGCCATAATTACAATCTAGACAACAAAGAGTTGAATCTCCCTTTTCTCCTATAATCAGTATGTTCTTGCTTCCACACTTGGGACATTTTGTTTTTTCTTCATCGCTTTCATGATTCCTGATGTTTTTGATTTTTTGACCTGTGAATGTTGGCCATCTCTTTAGATTTATTTTCTGTACTTTTCTGCCATCTCTTGATGAATCTTTTGGTTTGACTGTTCCACCTTGATTGCCTGTGTGGGACACACCGAAACACATGCCATGCACCAGATGCAGTCATGTTCCCTGATTGGCTCTGATTTGTCAGTGTAATCTTTGCGGCCTTCCTTCTCGTGGCTCTCGCCAGTTCCCGCACTTGTTGCATTAACCATTTGCGCCGCAGGGACATCGTTTTCTGTCCTGTACCACTGGTAGACCTGCACCGGGCAGACCTCAATGCAGCCGCCGTCTGAAATGCACGAGTCCCAGTCTACGGCAACAAAGGTTCCATGTACTCCAAGTGACAGCATATTGTTCCCCTCGTTGCTTGTATGCGTTTTGTACATCCTCATTTGTCGATGATTCTGCATCATCTCTTCCAGGCCCCCATACAAAATGAAAGTGTTCCCTGTCTGCATGCTTGTGTATACCAATGACGTTGTGATTTTTGGGAAAATCAGAATCTATTGGCATTGTATCTCCCTAAATTTGTACATGCCCACCCTCTTACCTGTATCACTTATCTTATAGGTTCGCTTGATTAATCCATAATTGTGCAATTTTTGCAGTATCCTGTATACAGTACTAGACGAAATTTTTAATTCCACACAAAGCTGAAAGGTAGATTTTGGATCAATTTTAATAGATTCCAATATGCTCTTGATGTAATTATTTTGCAAGAGATCCAATATGTTTCCACTGTGGAGGTCTTTTTCTGCTATCGGTTTTGATTCTAGCTTATCTGTATGATGATTCTTAGCAAATCTTGTATCTAGCATCATTTTATCACCAGTACGGGGACTTGGGATCTGTGGACTGTGGCATTTGCTACGCTGCCAAGAAACAACTCTTTAAGACCACTTCTTCCTCGCGACCCTATGACCACAAGGTCATATTTTTTGGCATTTGCAAAATTTGCTATTTCTAACGAGGCGTCTCCATAAACAAGTTTGCCATGAAACTCTATATCGTTTCTTGAAGCCACCTTCTTTGCTTCTGCCATGGTCTTTGCAGCTCCATCAGTCATGTATGACTTGAAGGATGGCTGCGATCCTATTAGTGGTATTGGCGGAGTTGAAGGAATTACACACAGCCCAGTAATTCTTGCTCCAAATGGTTTGGCAATCTCGATGGCTTTATGCAGGCCATCCATGGAGTGTTTTGAGTCATCAAGTGGTACCAGTATCTTCTTGATCTTCCGGCTAACCATTTGTCATGACCTCCACATATACTGGTTCTAATTCAT
>NZ_RCMB01000020.1 GCF_011319465.1 Candidatus Nitrosotalea sp. TS | reverse complement strand
GGGGTATGTACCAATGGCTCGATCGAGCTCCTAAGGGGCGCAACGAGACTGGCGTCTGGTGGCGTCGTCACGACGAGTACGACAAGTGTTAAGTAGATGTCATCATCACTCCTGCGGCACACGCTGTTTTATTTTTAAAAAGTAAGAGTGTTAAACTGATTCGCAAGATCTCTTAGTGGATCCAAAATAACGACCCTCATACTAGAGTATTACAGGACTCGAATCTTACAGTATCAAAAGCAATCGGATATCCTTAATTCAAAAAGCCAAGAAGAAAGATTATCCGAATTGATGATCTTGTATAAAAAAGAGATTGTTAAATTAGTGTCAAATAGTTGAAAGTGGTTTCATACGCCACAAATATCAGAAACATTCCAGAAATCAGCAACCTGTTTTGCGTTGTATTTGTAGTCATGAATCAGTTTCTTGGCAACACCTTCGTTAACATAGTAATGCCAACAGTGACAACAACAAGGACCTTCCCCTGAAATCTTCATTGCTTGTTCGTATACAGTTTGCTCTGATGCACTCAATGTGGTTTTGCTGTCATAGTCTATCCACTTTTTTGCAGTGTACACAGCAGTCTTGTACGGATTTAGTGGAATATCAGGTATATTCGAATATTGTTGGAGTTTTTCCAGATGCTCATGGTATTCTGTAGTATTTTGAAGAATCCCACAGCATTGGCCACCAAGATATTTTCCACTTATGTTGTCAAGACTCACGCCTGGACCGGTGCAGCTGCCGCCTATATTTGGAGACGAAGTGAGCAGGCTATCTACACTAGCACTGCACGAAATTATCTGGCTGTCTAGATCAACCAGCTCAGGATCTACTGATTTGGTGAGGCCCTTACTTTGATTCATGAAAACATTCTTGCCTGTCTGCGTAGGGATGGAATCGTAAATCTCAAGCAGCTTGCTATCTGCATGTTGAAGAGATACAGATTCTGAAGGAGAAAGCCCATGATAATTAATCAAGACAATACAAATTACTGCAATTACTGCTATCGACCCTCCACATATTGCAAAATACTTTGTCGGTATTTTCAATTTCATATCTTGCACCTACCTGACTCCACCAGTCCCTTGGAAATGAAATACATGGACATAACAAGGATACCTATGCTTGGCAAGCTGAATTCTAGTCCTTTCAGAGGTAATATCGCAAGTCCTCCCGCAACTCCAAAAATAGAGACTAGTGTAGTCGAACAGGCAGAACACGCGGAAGAAAACGCGCCGCCAAAAATCCCTCCAAAGCCAGCAAGATTTCTCTTGCCACCAAAGGATCTAGTGAAGCGTACTTGGTAGATTATCATTGAGATCGTCATGCCAGAAAGTATGGAGACTGCAATAATTGACGCAAACAGAGCAGCAGAGTAATCTAGTATGTTTACAGCTCCGTTTGTTATCACATCAATCATTAATTTGGCAGAAGAGTGAAGTCTTAACACTGTAACAAATGTTGAAAAGTTGTTGACTAGAATGAAAATAAAAAACATGAAAAAGGAAATCAGTACAGACACTGCAACATATCTTGTATCTCTAAAGACACTTTGAAATGCGCTTTTCATCACTGTTATATTCATTGTTCAACTCACAAATATTGAGAATGACTGGCGTTTTATTTTATTGAACATGACTCTCTAGAAGATTTTCTGATAGCTTTTGCCATTATGTATGGAGTTGCTAACAGTGCTGGGATGGATATTGCCATGAAAATACTTTGAAGTTGCAGTCCGTATGTTGTAAGAAATATTGTGGTCGCAGTAGTGGTGGCGGTGATTCCCATGTTAGTGAGCAAAAAGAATATTGTACCGGCACATGTGGGACATCCGACAAAACAGCCTGTGGCTGCTCCAAATATTCCTAACCCTTTACTCTTTCTTGCAATTGAAAATGCCTTTGCCATCATTGTAAAGTTCAGACCAACCAAGAAGGAGACTATTACCCACAGCACCAAGTTGAGTGGAATCAATTGAAAGCCCCAATGCTCTGTAAAGGTGGAAAGAACCATGGGCATCTGCCCTAGAAGGCCACAGCATGGAGATAGCTCTGCCATAGGCACTGAAAGGCCGTAATCAGTGAAGTTCAGCTCTGGTTTGTATAGTATTATGCCTGAACCGAACGCAAAAAACAGGCCGTATCCAATGGCACTGATGGTAAAGATCCGCCTTGATTTTCTGCTGTTAATTACGCTTGAAATTATGGAAGAGGTAGAATTGTCTGCATCCCCTATCTTTGCCCTGTAGAATCTGTGCAAGCCCCATCCGATGGAACCAAAAGACAGGAACATGATTACGTATGTCACTATTGCCAGCCTTTGCAATGCTGGCATGGACGCTGGTGTGATTATGAGTGAATGGTTATTCCAGTATGACAAAAACGAGACCAGCATTGCGACAAATCCAACAGTAATGAGCATTTTATGAGAACGAAAAACCGTCTTCTGCTTTTCCAACTGCTCAAAAGTCAGTTTATTAATATTAAATCGTATCTTCAACGATTACAGGTTATATTTTAATACCAATCTTTACAATTGTAAAAATTAATTCTTCTTCTTGACAACCCTGTTGCTAAACCACATTGCTCCGCCAATGGCAGCACACATTGCAGGACATAGTCCTAGTGTCAGAAATGTTGGAGCTATTGCTGCAAGAGCAGGATTGTGAGTTGCAAACGCAAAGTAAAACACTGCTGTTGCTCCTGCACCTGCTACGGAGAAGATCGCGATTTTCCTCTTTGATATTCTTCCTGTACCACAAGACATCATGAACGGCAATATTTTTTCACATTAATAATACTTGCGAAGAATTGCAGTTTTATGATCTGACTTTTCTGTAGGGACATCTTGCTACTCGAGCGCCTCAATTCTGCCCTTGTATTTTTCTTTGTACAGTGATTTGCATGACGTGCAACAAAAAAATCTCTCCGCATTTGCAAATCTTAGAATGCTTGGTTTTCCATGAACAGGTCCCTTGCAATAGTCACATGACAATTTCACAAGTGCTCCCTTGTCGAAGTTTTATCGGATGGCCTTTTGAGTGCCTTCTCACGAATGTGATCTAGTATGACGCTTGTTTTTGTCTCAAGTTTTCCCAAATCAATGTCAGGCAAGACTGCCTTTATCAGACCTACGTTAACCAGTCTCTCATAGCGTGTCTTGACTGTAGGGGTGCTTACGTTGATCTCTCTTGCTATCTGTCTGAAAGATTTTCTGCCATCCTTGATGAGAGATTCCAACAGTGCAATATCTATCTCATCTAGCTTGAGCGGCATGACAGTGATTACATCTCATGCATGTATATCTTGTACACTTTACAATTGTAAAGTTCCATAGTTAAGTAAATGACGTGCGTAATATATCATGATATTCCATGATTGTTGAGGTAGCCAAGCAAGAAGAGAAAACCAGGCGAACGGTATTGAAGATAGGCGGAATGCACTGCGCTGGATGTGTCAGTTCCATCCAGAGATGTATTTCAGATGTTCCGGGAGTAAACAAAGTAGAGGTCAACCTTGGCTACTGAAAAGGCTACATTAGAATTTGATCAAACAAAAGTTAAACTTGATTCTATTGAAAAGGCAATTGAGGAAATAGGTTACAAGGTAGTCTACGAAAAACTATCTTTGAAGATTAGTGGAGTTTCAGATTCTACTGATTCGGCGAGACTTGAGCAAAAATTGCTACAAATTAATGGCATCAAGTTAGCGTCCGTCAATTATGGAAATTCACAAATTAATATCGAATACAACTCAGCCCTCCTGTCTCTTGCAGACATTAGAAAGAAGATCACAGAGCTCGGATATGGCATTCTAAGTGAAGATCTAGGAATATCAACACAGGACATCGAGGCAAGAAAACTCAAACATCTGTTCATAGTTGGAATTATTCTTACTGTTCCTGTTATTTTATTCAGCTATCCCGAAGTTTTCAAATTTTTGGCTATATCCGGAACAAACATTGCGGCATATACCATGTTTGTATTTGCGTCAGCGGTTCAGTTTGTGACTGGAAGCAGATTCTACACTGGCGCGTTTCGAATTGCAAAGATGAGGTCTGCAAACATGGATACCCTGGTTGTGCTCGGTACGACCGCAGCCTATGTCTTTAGTGCATTCAATACGTTTCCGGTTCCCCACTGGCATGCCATGTATTACGATGCAGCGGCAGTTGTCATCACATTCATAATTTTAGGCAAGTACATGGAGCTAAAAACCAAGGGCAAGACCAGCTCCATAATCCGGAAGATGCTTGAGCTCCAGCCCAAGACTGCTATAATAAGAAAGAAAGATGGCAAAGAGGCTTGAGATAGCGGTGGAACTTATCCAGCCTGAAGATATTCTAGGTAGTCAGGCCAGGAGAGAAGATTCCGGTCGATTCCTCGGTGGTATTTGGTACCTCGGCAGTAGACGAATCCATGATAACTGGCGAGTCTGTTCCTGTAACAAAAAAGATTGGAGACAGATGCGATAGGTGGGACAATCAACAGAGAAGGAATGCTTGTTGTAAAAGCAACCAAAGTTGGCTCTGACTCGTTTCTCTCGCAGGTAGTAAAACTTGTGGAAGAAGCAATGGGCAGAAAGCCTCTCCTGCAAAAATTGGTTGACAGGGTTGCAGGATACTTTGCATACGCGGTAATGGTTGTCGCTCTATCTACTTTCATTGTCTGGTATTTTGCAGTAACACACGGCGTTGCTGGTGCTGCAATAATTCCCGCAGTTGCTGTGCTCGTTGTTGCATGTCCATGTGCACTAGGTCTTGCTACTCCTACTGCAATCATGGTTGGTATGAGCAAGGGTGCATCAAATGGCGTGATATTTAGAGGAGGAGAGGCGATGGAGATGCTAAACAAAATCTCGGTGGCAATCTTTGACAAGACAGGAACTCTAACACAAGGAAAGCCTCAGGTGACAGACGTGGTCGAGATAAAAAAATTGGCCATGGTTGTTCCTGCAATCAGTTCTGACAAAAATGAAACTACACTAACCCTTGCAGCTATTGCAGAGAAAGGTTCTGAGCATCCGTTAGCAAAGGCAATTGTTGCACATGTGCAAGATCAAGGAATGAAAATAGATGATGCGTCATACTTTGAAGCAATTGCAGGACTTGGCGTGATAGCTACCCACAACAACTTGAGTTTGAAGGTTGGCAGTCCCGCATTCATGCAAAATCAGAAAATAGACATATCGTCTTCCAATCAAATAATTGGGAAACTACAGGAAGAAGGAAAAACAGCAGTGATAGTTTCTGTGGGTGATGTGGTTCTTGGAGTCATAGGACTACTTGATACTCCAAAGCAAGGGGCAAAGGAGGCTGTCTCTATTTTGAAATCAATGAAGATAGAACCTGTAATGCTTACAGGAGACAATGAAAAGACTGCAAGCAAAGTTGCCCAGATGGTAGGCATAGAGAGGATCTTTGCAGGTATCTTGCCGTCAGGAAAAGTAGATGTGGTAAGGAGGATCCAAAATGAAGGCAAGAAGGTAGCCATGATTGGAGACGGAATAAATGATGCACCGGCTCTTACTGCAGCCGACGTAGGGATAGCGGTAGGATCTGGCACGGACATTGCAATAGAGGCCGGCAAAGTGATTCTTGTCAGAGACGACATTCGAGATGTTGTTACTGCAATCGAGATTGCAAAGAAGACTGTAGGAAAGATAAAGCAGAACCTGACTTATGCTTTCATGTACAACGCGATCTTGATTCCTGTAGCTGCTGTAGGATTTCTGTATCCAGCACTTGCTGGAATAGCGATGGCAGCAAGTTCGGTTTCTGTTACCATGAGCTCACTTGCCATGAAAAGATGGACTCCAAAGAGAAAGAAGAATTAATTTTTACAAATGTAAAGATCTGGATTAAAATATCAACACTGTCAAAATAAGTAATGTTTGGTTCACAAAAACATTGCCACGTCTGTGGAATGGATGTAAAGAAGGAAACTGGCATCAAGAGATTTGGCAAATACTTTTGCTCCAACGAAGACGCCCAAAAGTACGCAGAGATGCAAATGGCAAGAAGCAAGGAAGACTCTGGTCGAGGCGGTGGTTGCTGCTGTTAAGCTCACAGAATAAAACTGAATCTCAATTCCTAGATATTTTGAATCATGACAAAATCAGAATAGGAGATCCTTGTTCACATTGTAAGAAAGGCAGGATGGAACTTCATTGTTCAACAAAAGGAGTCAAGTTGGGAGGAAAATTTGCACTGACAATCTTCTGGAAATGCGACAACCAGGAATGTATGTTCACCCTACATCAAGTATGATTTTTTGCATTAGCTGAGTGTTTAGATTTTACAATTGTAAACTACTGATAATTTATATCTCTCATAACAAGTAACGCTTGAAAAGAGGTTAGATGAAAATAAAACAAGACGAAAACTCAAAGAACATGTCAAGATCAAAGAAATCAAAATTGCTTGCAATAGGTGTGGTAATCGCAATAGCTATTGGAATTGCAGTTTTGATGGAATATCAAACGACTAAAACCTTAACCGGAAATGCATATACGAACCCGCCAATGGATTCCATGGGCATGATGCACTTTCATCCACAACTCACATTTGTAGTAGATGGCAAGCAAGCTACAGTGCCCGCACAGATAGGAATCGATCCTACCTTGTGGAATGATCACTCGCTTGATTCGTATGGCATGACAGGAATGGCGCCGTTGCACACCCATGATACTTCTGGCACCATTCATGTGGAGTCTTATGCAAACCGATATTACACTTTTGGAGAGTTTCTTGGCATTTGGGGGCTAAATATGGGTGGATACAATGTGTTCATGACAGTCAATGGCCAGACAGTATCAGATTATAAAAATTACATCTTGCATGATGGTGACAAAATAGTACTCTCACTTAGCACAAAATAGCTAGGGCCAGTAATGGAACAGAAAAGCGAAAAGAACTTTGTTTGGAAATTCACTGCCATTGCTTGTGGGGGACTGCACTCAAGTATACTTGGTAGGATTCTTCTCAAATGCACCTTTGCAAGACGGGCAGCAAAAGTAGTAGGTCTGGCCACCGTGGTTTGATGACGGCATGTTCTTTTCGTCTACTTCCATTTTACATACTGGATCCTTAGCCATACTTCAAACTTGTATGGTTCCTGAGATATTTAACTAGAGTATTTTACATTTGTAAATGTCTCAACTAAAATATGATAAGAAACCAATATAGCTAGTTGCCATTTAATAAAACTATGATAGTGACAGTAATCGCAATAGCTGCAGTAGTTACGATAGCTGGTCTTTTTTCAAATACGGTATTTGGTCTGGGATGTTCGCCTACATCGATGATGCAGGGTTGGAAGGATCTTTCAACTAACTCTATGATGGAAAGCGGCGGTATGATGTCAAGTATGATGAACCAAGTTCCAAAAGATGTCATAATAAAGATAGAATCAAGCCAACAAGTATCAGTGGGAAAAGAAGATCAAATCAAACTCCTTGTACTAGACAAAAATACTGGTACTCCTCTAACTGACGCGCAAGTAACTGTTGGATTGGAAGAAGGTACTCCTATGGGTACAATGAATATGGTAGGTGAAATGTTTGATGCAGAAAATCTAGGAGATGGAACATATCTAGTCAAATTCACGCTTGATTCTCCTGGTTACTATACGTTACACACCCATGTAATTCCTGCTGGAAAGTCAATGTATTCTATGATGGAAAATCACATGGATATTGGAATAATTGCGAAATAGCATGCCATAGTCACCACGGACTAGAATCTAAAATCGATTTGTCCGTGTTTTAAAGTGGGGAATTAAACTAGAACAAAACACATCAAGATAATGTCGGTTTTTGCGGAGAACTAAACTGATTGGAGACTTGGTAGTTAACAAGAATATGAATTCAAAAGTATCAATTTTATATAATAAAACAACTACCCTAACTCATGGCACAAAGAAGAGATTACAACATGATAATAAAAAAAGATGGTAAATTCTATGTTGGATATTGCCTTGAAATACCTCAAGCTAGGGGACAGGGAAACACCAAAGCTGAGGCAATAAAGGATACAAAAGATGCTATCAAGCTCTGCCTATCCTATTTGGAAGATAAAAAAAGAAAGTCTTCTAATCTGGTAACTGTTTCAGTTTGAGCCTGCCAGTACTAGGCTGGAGAGAAGTTTTCAAAGCATTAAGAAAAAAGGGATTTTATGCAACAAGACAATCTGGCAGTCACATTATAGTGGAAAACGGAGAAGGCATCTGGACTGCAATTCCCCGAAAAAATGAACTTGGCAAGGGGATTATTATTGAAAATAATATCCGATTGCAGTCTTACCAAAAAAGAATTTCTTGATCTATTGTAAATTTGGACTGGGCATTTTTAAAGTAGAACTAAACTAACTGAACATTCTTTCCATCCGAACCCTAGACCTAATTGAACGCTCATTTTGAAATCGACCTAGTTTTGATCTAAATAAAAAGTATATCAGTTTAAATCCAAGTCAACCCAAATGACGCCTGA
>NZ_RCMB01000001.1 GCF_011319465.1 Candidatus Nitrosotalea sp. TS | reverse complement strand
TTGGTCCAACCTCATCTACCACACAAACCCAGTCCTCATCTAGCAATGAATCCGAAGAGTCGCCAAGTATTGAAATCTCAGGCATAGTAAACTCAGCTGCTGCAAGTAACTCAAGCGTAGTGTCTTCCCCAACAGCCTATACTGGAGCCCCTATCTTGCCTCCCGCGCTCTTGCTAACCCGCGACCAGGCATACTATGCCTACGGTGACGTCGTAACACTACAGGTATCATTGCCCGGCCTGAGCCTCCAAAATATTGCGCTTGTGGTTGAAGATCCTACAGGAAACGACATTGTATCAAGAACAATAACTACAGACGAGAATGGATCAGGAGAACTACAGTTTAAGATCCCATCAAACTTCCAGACTGGAGTCTACCAAGATATTGCAACAGCCCTAGTTGATGGAAAAAACTATACCAACTCTACAACATTTAACGTAATCAAAACACACGGCATAGTGGTAGATTCAGTACAGCTAACTGACCAGCAGGGCAACCCAGCATCAATGCTAAAGGCAGGCCAGAACAACTTTGTACAGGTTACAGTCTCCTCTGGCGAGACAATGCCTACACTTCTTACTTTGAATCTATTTGACCAAAACCAGAGCAGTATTGATACTGCATCCATCAAGTCCACTGTAAATCCAGGCGACTCTAAGATGACGCTTTCATTTTTCATACCTCCAAACTCACAAGTGGGAACAGCGGACATATTCACTGATGAATTTTCTGACTGGCCAAGCAACGGTGGAACACCTCTTACTACAGAGTCATGTCTCTCCGCCAGTATCGAGAACCCATCTACACTCCCGGTTTCATACCAGCCAACTCCTCCGCAAACTTGTACCCAGCATCCGAAAAACTTGGACTGGAACAACTCTGGTATCTACAGCATCCATCCAAGATGACAAATGCTCAAGCACAAGTCATGCTGGGTGTTGCAATACAAAATGATACCATGACATTTATGAGTCCTACACAGGCCCAACTTTTGGCACTTGCATACCAGAATGGTACTGCAGCAAATGCCGGTGACAAATCAATTGCACTAGTAAACCTCAATCTTGCAGCACTCAACTCCACAAACACTACATCTAATCTAGCTAATTCTGGAAATGTTACCCAGTTTACCACCCTCTTGGGCCCAGCACTTCAAAACGATCCCATGGCGCAAAAGATCTTGCAAGAGATCCAGCAGTCAAAGCAACAAGTAGCAAACATAATTGGAAATGAAACAGCAGCCAAGATCAATAATCAATTGATACAACAACAAAGAGCAGCTGCTGCAAGCAAGCTCAAACAAGACCTCATAGCGCTTCAACAATCTAACGCGGCAAGTACTCCTAGCGCAGCTTATTCATCATTTCTTGCTACTATACCAAACAACAATACACAGGGAGTATTTGAGGGAGAATTTAATTTCATGCAACAAAGAGTATCTGCTGCAAACGCTGCAATGCAGAACGTGCTTGATAATGGCGGAAGCCTAGACCAGGCAATGCAAACATTTGACAGCTATGCAGCAGTAAACCACGCCCAAGTAGTACAGATAAACAACAACCTTAACGTCGAGTATGGCCTTGCAAACAGCAACGTACAGTCGTGTTTTGACAGCAACGGAGATCTTACAGTTGTTAACGGGACAAACCCATGCCTTGCAAACTTGGAAAACAACTCTACTGGTACAAACGGCATCCAGATAACATCAGTGCAACCAACTGACCAAAACGGAAACCCCAGTCTCAACATTTACCCGAGGCCAAAACGGCTATGTCCGAGTAAATATTTCATCTAGCTATGCCGCTCCAACTCTTGTAACTATAAACCTCTTTGATTCTAACCTTGATACCTTGGGTGCGGGCTCTGCAGAATATACCATAAACCCAGGCGCATCTGAAGTAGTAATTCCATATTACGTACCAACCCAGGCCTCAACAGGCCTTGCCAGTATATACGCTGACGCGCTAACAGACTGGCCAAACAAGGGAGGCACATCAGATTCACACGAATTATCGTATTTTGTAGGGCTTTTGTAGGTATAACAAATTGAAAACATTATCATTGCTTGCAATTGCCATTCTGTCTTTGGTAACACTTGCTATACCAAGCTCTTACGCACAGCTTGACAACGAATCAATTACTATTAGCACATCAAAAACAGCATATGGCCCAGGGGATATTGTGAACCTTACAGGAATAATCAATGAGGGAACTCCGGGCCAGCTTGTTGCCATACAGGTAAAGGATGTAAAGGGAAACCTGATCTTGATTCGAACTGTACAGGCAGACCAGAATGGAAACTTTAACCTCCAGTTCAAGGTGCCAACTACTGCAACAGCAGGCAACCTGAACATAACAGCTAGTGCAAGAATCAACGGATTTGTCATTACTCAAAGTAAAGAAACAACAACTCCAGTGCCAGAGTTTCCAGCATCTGGAATTGTACTTGCTACAAGCATCGCATCGCTTCTTGTTTTTTATGTATTGGTATCTAACCGAGGACTTGGTATGAAATTGGGTGGAAGAAAATAAAGTCTCTAAATCTTTACATCATCACAGCAATAGGAATAGGTGTAATTGTAGCATTTGGAGCAATTGCATTGCTCTCTCCTCATACGTTCAACCTAAACCAAAACCATCAACCAAACTCTGCAATTACGCCTACGTCTGCCCTCTCGCTTAACGTAACTGTGAACGCCACCCAGATAAAGGCAGGACAAGGGATTGCAATGGATATTGTACTTGCCAACACATCACCAAATACACTTACCATCAATCCACAACATAATTGGCCTTTGAGGCAGTGGAGCATACATCCCTGTCTGTTTCATCTACCATTTGGCATGGCATTGTTTGCAGGGAATTATTCAGTAGATAACATGACTGAAGGCAAGCGTCCTGCCATTTTATCAAAGCGGTGTCTACATGTGCAAGACAATTGGTATCGTGGACTATGTCTTCCAGCCTTCCAGCAACAAAGCAGTAATTGAGACATTCAATTCGACAAACTATCAAGTCCCAATGCAGTATCATATTGCATTTGACGGATACTATCAGGATCAGAAATTTCAGACACTCACACCTGGGGTGTACACCCTAGTGGGAGATGACGAGTGGGGTCACCTCTCGATAAGTCATTTCACAGTAACAAGCTAGAGACTTCTGTACACTGGTAGAGAATCTACACTAGTTTTTTATACGTACTTGGTGAATTTGATGGTATCATGGTAGATTTGATAACTTTTGCACTGGCCTTTCTGGCAAACTGCATTCACAGCTGCGCTGGCTGCTAATCTTTAGAGTTTTACTAGGTTGGAGTTAATTGAAAATTATTGTTAAATATTATGAAAGAAATTTATGTTATTTTTTGTAAATAATTACAAGGAATAGTTTGTCTTTGAAACGAAATCTCACAATTCCACTTGTGGCAATAGCCATATCTATGATCAGTCTGATATTGGTATTCAATAGCGATAATAATTTCCAAACTGACCTGAGGCAATTAACCAACAGCGAAGTAAACCAATCTGATCAGATCGCTCTCTTAAAATCCCAATTGGGACAAAGTCAACAGGTCATAGAAGAACAGGTAAACAACATGACTCAAATGAGATCTATGGTGCATTCTATGAATGATACCATCAAATCCGAAGATGATAAAATAACTAACTTGACAAACCAAATATCTTCATTAAATGACCGAGTTACCTCTCTTGAAAACAATCACCAGATAGTTTTACCTCCACCCCCAATACCAAATGAGCCCAAGTATTTGCCAGAAACCGTGACAGATTCCAATGGAAATTCTTGGACATCACATTACATCAAAGAATCACTATATTATTCAGGAGATGATGGATTGGGATGCAATGTTCCACAAGCTGACTGTTATGTTCACATCTCAAAGATAAACACGCAGTATGGCTCTGGAGCAGAAGTAGATGCAATAAATTCCACTGATTATGCATACTGGGAAATAGCATATTCTCAGGAATTCACAACTCCACCTGATGGGAAAGTTACTGTATCTGGCTGGTTTCTAAAAAATGATACATTGAACATAACTGGCATGTCACAAGATATTCTTGACGGAACGCCTGGTCCAACCGGTATTGGATTTGGTTATAGTATACTTGGAGTACTTTTGCTCTCTGAAGATCCAAATAATGTCATCAAAGAACAAGTAGTTTTGAAAAATAATGACACAAAAGGAATCTGGATCTACAAGCAAACTACTTTCACACTTGATCCCGGCCAAATCTTTAGAATTGGTATAGGAAGACCAAATGATTGGGCTTCTGATTACAATCTATATGCATCCTGGTCTGACGTTGTGATAAACACATCATAAAAATAAATGTCATGGATATATCGTTAAGGCCCGAAACAAGTATTGTTCTAAAACGCCCTAAAGCCTACTGGTCTGCACAATTCCGGATGTTCTCTAAGATATGAAATTTTTTCAAGCATCTGCTGTCTTTCTTGCGGAAATGTACCGCCTATTGGATATGCATTGGAGCCGTGGTTTGCCCGAAAAACTACAGGAGTTACAGGTTCAATCTTGCTCACAAGGGATTCCAGCTCATCGAGTGCATCAGCGTCATCAATTGTCAGGAACGGCTCTTTGAACTTTGTAAGAAACTCTTCGCGTATTCCCTTGTCCAGGTGCAATGTAAGGGCTCCGACATAATGAGGAGAGGTAACGCTGAGAATCTTTGCGGTGTCCTCTATGTGCTGTTTTGAATAAGTTTTACCGCCAAGGCCCAAAATCACCATGCACGATATGGTATATCCAGAGTCTTTCGCTTTCTGGCATGCCTTGATGATTGTCTGGCTTGTTGCGCCTTTTGTTATTTTTTTCAGTATGATATCAGAGCCTGTTTCTATTCCGATATAGAACATGGTAAGCCCTGCGTCGTAAAGTTTTTTCAGGTCATCTGTAGATTTTTCCAAAATGTTTTTTGGCATCGCATAGCACGAAATTCTTTCAAGGTTTGGAAATTTGCCTTTTATGTAATCTAAAATTTGTAGCATTCTCTGAGTTGACAGGTTTAGCGCATCGCCGTCTGCAAGAAATATTCTTGTCGATCCAGGCATGTGTTTTGAAGCAAGATCAATTTCCATCTTTATCTCATCCCAACGGTCTCTCCTGGTATTCTTTTGTCCTATACATGTCACAGTACGAACATTTGTTAAACGAGCATCCAAGTGTCACCTGAAAAATAAGTGACTTGCCCTCTGATGGGGGCCTGTACAAAGGATAATCATAGTCTAGCATCAGATTCAATCATGATGCAATCCAATTTATCAGTTATTCTTTTGGCTTCAATTATTTTCCTAATCTTTATGCCTAAACTTTACAATTGACAATACCCGCAAAGATGTTTTAACTAGTAGTGGTACAGGAAGGCATCAATGCCTGCAGACCCATATGCAAAGCGCCTTCTCTGGTTTGTGTTCATGGGCTCAAAAGGTGGACTGAACAGGATGAGGCTCATCTCCGTCATACGCGAAAAGCCGCTTAACGCAAACCAACTTGCAAAAGAGCTGGACTTGGACTACAAGGCAATACAGCACCACATCGGCGTGCTTGAGAAAAACAACCTCATAACGCGCGTAGGGGAAAAATATGGCGCAGCTTATTTCATATCTACATTTCTGGAGGTCAACTTGGAGGCATTTGACGAAATTGTAACCAAATTGGAAAAAAGTAAATAAGCTCTGCGGGACTGAAGTTTTTTATCAATGGAACCAATAATGACTGCAAGTACAATTGTTTCAAGCGCCAACATGGTAGTGCTTGGAATACTGATGGCAGTCTTTGGCAAGATGTATTCAAAAACAAAGGCACAACTCCCACTTGGCATGATGTTTTTCTCAGGTCTGCTTTTCTTGCACAACATAATCGTAGTTTATGCATATTTCTCAATGATGGAACTTTATGCAGCAGCTCTCTTGCCATATCTTTTGGCCGTACATGTGGCAGAGCTTGCAGGAATTCTGATACTTTTGAAAATAACACTGCAATAGATTCAGTTTATTTGTAACTAGAACAAAGCCAACCTATGAAACCGCAATACAGAGAATATCTGAGGCTTAACAAAAATATTTTACTTGGATTTGCCGCATCAATTGTAATTTCTGCAGTTGTTGCTCAGTTACTGTCACACCAGCAAAGTTATGTCAACACAACAATAACTCTAGTTGTTGATTATATCGTATATTTTACAACTTTTGGTACCCTGTTCTATGTAGACAACAAAAAAAAGTACATGCTAGAGTCAGGCACGGTTGACAGGGTAAGCCTCAAACGAGATCTGATAAAAATAATTTCATCGCTTGGAATAGGTGAAGTCGTATATACAGTTTGCAGATGGTCACTCCAGTATTACTTGCTGACAGACTCCTATGAGGCATATCTTGCATCTCTGGTGTCACAATCGATCTCAACTTGCATCTATATGGTAACAATAAATCTCAGCGTCAAGCTAATGAGGCTGTACAAGGATGCTTAGTATATTTGTCGACGGTTCGGGAGGGCCTGATTCTGGTTTTGGATTTTTTGTCAAGGAGACTGGCGAGTCATTTTACAAAAAAGAGCCTGGTATAACTAACAACCAGGCAGAATACATGGCAATAATTGAAGCGTTAAAAAAGTATCACAATCTGCAAGACGAGATTGTAATATACAGCGATTCCAAAAACACCGTATCTCAGCTAAACCACGAGTTTGCAATAAACAACAGCCAGCTGCGGCTCCTTGCAATGGAGGCCTGGGGGCTGGTTGCAAAATACAAGAATCTGAAGATAACTTGGATTCCACGAGAGAAAAACATGGCAGGAAAAATGCTTGGAAGCTGATCGAGCAGCCAGCAACTGACAAGATCTTGGATAAACTTATTATACATAACAATTTGAAACCATCTCGTTAAAATGACTGATTCTCTCTTTCTCTCTCCAAAATCAATTGCCATCATTGGCGCATCCGACAAGGAGGGAAGTGTCGGAAGAGCAATCACGTCAAACATTCTAAAGGGTTACACTGGTAAAATTTTTCCAATAAGCCCAACTCGGGAAACAGTCTTTGATAAAAAGGCCTACAAGAGCGTCCTTGATGTTCCAGATACCATAGATCTTGCAGTTGTAGTTACAAAAAATGACGTAGTGATTCCAGTCATTGAGGAGTGCGGAAAAAAAGGAATTAGGGGAGCAATTGTAATCACCGCAGGATTCAAAGAAGTCGACGAGGAGGGCGCAAAGCTTGAACGCAAGCTGGCAGAGATATCAAAACAATACAACATCAGGATAATTGGTCCAAACTGCCTCGGTGTCATGAACCTGGCCCCACAAACAATGATGAATTCTACTTTTCTCAAGGTAACGCCAAAGTCTGGAGGGATTGCACTGGTTTCACAAAGTGGTGCTATCTGTGCAGCGCTTGTCGAAGATGCTAGCGCACAAGGAATAGGATTTTCAGCCGTAATCAGCATGGGAAATAAGGTAGACCTCAACGAGGTTGACATGCTCAAAATGTTGGCAGAACATGATCAAACAAAGGTCATTGTCATGTATCTTGAAGACATGGCAAACGGAAAAGAATTTCTCAAAGTGTGCAAGCAGATCACAAGGCTAGGCCACACTAAAAAACCAGTTCTTGTTCTAAAGTCAGGTCGAAGCCCGAGGGCGCAAAGGCTGCCATGTCTCACACTGGTGCACTGATGGGCTCTGACGAAATTTATGATGCATTGCTTACACAGGCAGGAGCAATCAGGGTTGATACAATGGAGGAATTGTTTGATTATGCAACAGCGTTTTCAAAGCAACCGCTTCCAACAAAAGGAGACCTAGTGATTGTGTCAAATGCAGGAGGGCCTGCAATCATTTCGACAGATGCATGCTCCAAGCTTGGAATCAAGATGGCAAACATAGAAGACATCAGGCCTCAGATCAACGCAGTTATTCCGCCATGGGGCACATCAAGAAATCCAGTTGACATTGTGGGTGACGCAGATTTTAACAGGTTTGATCATGTACTCAATCTAGTTCTGGCTCACAAAAATGTCGGCTCTGTAATTGCAATGTGCACGCCATCGGCAACACTTGACTACAACAAGCTGGCAGAGGTTATAGTAAACGTATCAAAAAAGCACAACAAAACCATCCTGGCAAGTCTTATGGGGCTTGACGAGGGAATAAAGAACAAGGAGATACTTGCAGAAGGCGGAATTCCCCATTACAAATATGCAGAAAGTGCAATCCGGGCACTCAAGGCAATGCTGAGATTCACACATTGGTCCCAGTCACCTGAGGGTAATGTGCAGCAATTCAAGGCAAACAAGAAAAAAGTAGAGCAAATTTTTGCCAAGGTAAGATCAGACGGAAGAAAGAACCTGCTAGAGGAGGAAGGACAAGAAGTACTCAAGGCCTATGGTGTGCCTCTCCCAAAAAGCATCTTGGCTGCAAAGAAAAAGAAGCGTTAGTTGCGGCAAAGAAGATTGGTTATCCAGTTGTTATGAAGATTGCATCGCCGCAAATAATTCACAAGTCTGATGCAGGAGGAGTAAAGGTAGGTATGAAGACCCCGCAAGAAGTAAAGGCGGCATTTAAGGAAATAATTAAAAATGCAAAAAAATACGACAAAAAGGCAATGATCAAAGGAGTCCTGGTACAAGAGATGGTAAGGGGCGGAAAGGAAACAATTGTTGGCTCAAAACAAGAGCTAGGATTTGGACCAGTCGTAATGTTTGGAATGGGAGGAATATATGTTGAGGTTCTCAAAGATGTTACTTTTAGAATAACACCTACCACTAATCTTGAAGCAGACGAAATGGTATCATCCATCAAGACACACAAGTTGTTGCAGGGTGTAAGGGGAGAAAAGCCCTCTGATGTGCAAAAATTATCAGAGTGCATCCAGAAAATTTCTCAGCTTGTGACTGATTTTGAGGAGATAAAAGAGCTTGACCTCAATCCAGTGCTTGTATTTGAAAAGGGCAAGGGCTGCAAAGTGGTTGATGTAAGAATTGGCCTCTCTTAGGGCCACACACTGGTTATAATATTTATATTACTTTGAGAGAGAATAGCAGATATGCCAATTAAGACAGGTGCCGAGTACATACAAAGTCTCAGGGGTAGAAAGATGAAGGTCTATCTTTTTGGCGAGCTTGTCAAAGAGCCTGTAGACCACCCAATGATTCGTCCATCAATTAACGCTGTGGCAGAAACTTTTGATCTGGCAGTACAAGACGGCGAGCTTGCAAGCGCAAACTCTTCACTTAGCGGCCAGCAAGTAAACAGGTTTTTGCATATTGTAGAGAGTGCAGATGATTTGGTGAACCAAAACAAGATGCAGCGAAAGCTTGGGCAACTCACGGGAACATGCTTCCAGAGATGTGTGGGAATGGACGCAATAAATTCATTATATTCTGTTACTTTTGAAATCGATGAAAAACACAAGACAAGCTATCACAAAAGACTAGTCGAATTCATCAAGATGGCACAGAAAGAAAATTTTGTAATTGGTGGTGCCATGACAGATCCAAAGGGAGACAGGAGCAAGGCGCCGTTTGAACAAGACGACCCAGATGTCTTTATGCATATTGTTGAAAAAAATGACAAAGGAATTATTGTAAAAGGTGCCAAGGCCCATCAAACAGGCTGCATCAACTCACACTGGATATTGTTCATGCCAACAATGAGGTTGCAGGAAAACGATCGCGATTATGCAATAGTTGGCGCAGTGCCAGCCGATGCGCCAGGCATCACATACATCTATGGTAGACAGTCATGCGATACTAGAAGCATGGAAGAAGGCGACCTTGATTCAGGAAATTCAAAGTTTGCAGGCCAGGAGGCAATGATAATTTTCGATAATGTTTTTGTTCCATGGGAATACGTATTCATGAACGGCGAGTATGAATTTGCGTCAATGCTGGTAGAAAGATTCACCTGCTACCACAGAAGAAGCTATGTCTGCAAGACAGGCTTGGGCGACGTATTGATTGGAGCATCTGCAGCAATTGCCGATTATAACGGAATACCAAACGTATCTCACATCAAAGACAAGCTGGTAGAGATGACTCATCTCAACGAGACAATATACGCAGCAGGTGTAGCGTCTTCGTATCAGGCCCATCGTACAAAGTCTGGCAACTGGCTAAATGACGACATGCTGGCAAACGTATGCAAGCACAATGTCACAAGATTTCCATATGAAATAGGAAGACTTGCCCAAGATATTGCAGGAGGGCTCATGGTCACACTCCCGTCTGAAAAAGATTTCAGAAATCCCGAGACAGGACCAATACTGAAAAAATATCTAAAGGGTAGAAAGGGTGTTGACGTTGAAAACAGAATGCGAATCTTAAGATTGATAGAAAACATGACTTTGGGAAGAAATGCAGTTGGATATCTTACAGAATCAATGCACGGAGCAGGCTCGCCACAAGCTCAGAGAATCAATATCGCAAGACAGATGCAGCTAGATTACAAAAAGCAACTTGCCAAGACTCTTGCAAATGTAAAAGAGGATGCAGAGTCTACACAAGAGCCGTCTGACTATTTCAAAAGAGTGTTTAAGATAAGCACTAGAAAATAACTGCAAAAAATCTATTCTTTCTTTTCTTCGGGTTTCTGGTCTTTGTCAGGCGCAGAGTATTCCTTGTCAGCCAAGTTTCTCGTCTCTGCCGCTGCACTTGAGTTGTCAGGGCTTGGCAAGTCCTTGCTTGAAAGTACATTTGCAGTATCAGTTTTGGGTTTTCCAAACTGCTTTACTATCATTATTCCAACTATTACAGCTATTATGATGTAGTTGATTGGCGGAGTAAGAATTCTGGTAACATAGCCTATCTGGGGAATGACATACACCACCTTTCCAATGTAATTCCCATGTGTTATTGGAAAGTCTACCCCTGGTATGGAGCCAGGATTTGCATCGCCTTTTGTCCTAATTGTGAGCGGATTCTGATTGAGTACCTCGGCAACCCTGTGAACTATGACCAAGTCCTCAGATGGCGCGTGGAAAACGATGATGTCTCCTATCTTGAGGTGGTCAAAGGGAATATTTCCGTTAACAACAATGACATCAAATATGTTCAGGTTTGGAATCATGCTTCCACTTGATACTACATAGAATGGATTCTCAGTGCCAAATGCAACCCTCAACCCTATCCATATTATTGCAATTCCTATAACTACAATTATGATATCTTTAACAAAACCTGATGTGGCAGAATATTTCTTCAATTATATTTTGTCCTTTAAACTAGTAAGATAAATCTTACTTAACATTGTGTTTCTACTTTAGCTTATTGCCACAACTTTCGCAGAACTTTGAGCCTGCAACGTTGAAATTTCCACACTTGCTGCACTTGAAATCGTTCTCTGATATATGCCCGCCAAGAAGAACAACCTCGCCTATCTTTCTTACCTCTTCCCATTTTATAGTGACATTTGTGTTGTCATTTTTTGTAACAACAAGAATTATTCCAGATTGTCCTGGCTGTATGCCGATCTCTTTTACTACGCCCACTCTTCTTGCCTCTGAATCATACACCACAAGTCCTGCAATTGAATTAAACGTCTTCACTGAAGAATCACTAGTTTGAAATGATTGCTGCGGTGCCAAATTTGCCGGAGGAGAGTATGTATCCTGAGCCGCAGCCTCTGGTCTTGCAGCGCCAACTTCAGCTTTTTCATCTGGCTTGCTAAAGTTTCTGTATTCTGCAAGAACTGATCCACATGTGGTGCATATGTATTGTCCTTTTTCCAAAAGAACCAAGTTCTCTGCCACAACCTCGTTTGGTGTTTCATAATCAATCTTGGGACCACCCTCGTATTCTTTCTCACAAGTGTTGCAATAATATTTTGTAATCTTTTCAGAGTCTAGGCGACCTACCGGTGCCAAGAACAGATCTGGTCCACCAAGACTTCCCTTTCTTTGTTGGTCGTCGTTGACATTTGCCATGATGTATCCTCCAGATCCTCTGAGTTTTTTCAAGCGCAATTCACTGCTCATGATTCTAGTCTATCAAAAAGTCATTTAAGTATGTATATGACATCGATTGGTCAAATCTCTAATACGTATAGACGCAACAGATTATACAATTTTAAAAAATAATGCGTTTTTTTTCAATAATTTGGAAAGAGTTAATAGAGCCAGATTGGAAAGTTAAACAAAAATAATGACGGAAATTAACAACAATACTTCTCTGTCATTTCAATAAAAAAAGATGATAATTAAAGTTGACAAAATTTGAAGAACTAGGGATAAAGAATCCGATACTGACAGTGCTAAGTGAGATACAATTTCATGAAGCATTTCCAATTCAGGCGGCCTCAATCCCTGTACTATTATCGGGCCAAGATGTTATAGGGCAAGCACATACTGGTACAGGAAAGACTGCGGCATTTTCATTACCAATCATACAAAATATTGTTCCAAAAGGAGGAATACAGGCATTGATACTTGCACCAACAAGAGAGCTTGCAGTACAGATAACAGGAGAGATTCAAAGATTTTCAAAGAATTCGCATGTAAGATACGTAACCATCTATGGAGGCCAAAGCATCAACGTACAATTCAATGAACTAGACAGGGGGGTGGAAATTGTAGTTGCAACACCTGGCAGACTAATAGACCACATAAAGCGAGGCTCAGTCAAGCTAAAAAATGTCAAGTATGTCGTACTAGACGAAGCCGATACAATGCTTGACATGGGATTCATTGACGATATACGATTCATCTTGGATCTTGTTCCAAAAGACCACCTGACGGCATTATTCTCTGCAACAATGCCGCCTGAGATACTCATGCTGGCAGAAAAATACATGCGCAGTCCACAGAAAATATTTATCGATTCTGATGACCTCAGCGGTGAGGGAATAGAGCAGGCCTTTTTGGTAATAAGGGACAGAGAAAAAATGGAGTTCCTTTTGAAGTTTATCAAAGAAAATACTACAGGCCAAACAATTGTCTTTTGTTCCACAAAGGAGCGAACAAGAAGAGTTGCACATGACCTTGAAAAAGAGAGATTCAACGTAGTATCAATTCAGGGTGACATGTCACAGTTTAGAAGAGACAAAGCCATGTACCTGTTCAGAAAAGGAAAGGCAGACATTCTTGTTGCAACCGACGTGGCAGCAAGAGGAATCGATGTTCCAGAGGTGGCACTTGTAGTAAACTATGATGTGCCAAGCCATGACATGGTTTATTTCCACAGGATAGGAAGGACGGCAAGGGCTGGAGCAAAGGGCAAGGCAATCACACTAGTATCATATTCTTCAATTGGCGATTTCAAGGCAATATCGAGCCAAACCAAGGTAGCCATGAAAGATCTAAACAAGGAGCTTGGAATTGTGGTAAACATACCCGATCCGCTGAAACGAGAAGTAAGTCACAGAAGAGGCGGTGGCAGATATGAACACTCAAAACCGTGGAAGAAAATACGAAGGAAGACGGGAGGCAAGAGAGGGAAGAGGCGACGGAAGGCGAAGATATGGCGACAGAAATAACTATTATGGCTTAAGAAGCCGCTGGTAAAAATCGTTCAATATATTTAGGGATATTATTCTCTGATAGGTATGGATAAAGCAAAACCTGTTAACGAAAAAAACTGGGAAACCGAGGTAATGCATTCTCAGGTTCCAGTGTTTGTAGATTTTTGGGCTGAATGGTGTGGCCCATGCAGAATGGTAGGTCCTGTTGTTGAGGAACTCGCAGGTGAATATGCAGGCAAGGTTAGCTTTGTGAAGGTAAACGTTGATGAAAGCAACGAACTTGCGTCAAAGTATAACGTGTTTAGCATTCCGACACTAGCTCTTTTCAACAAGGGTCAGATTATTGCACAACAGGTAGGCGCCGCATCAAAGTCGTCTTATAAGAACATGATAGACAAGGCTCTTGAAAAAGCCTAGAGACAAAAATCTCACCCATATTTTTAATCTAAAATAATTAATACCGGTCAGAGTCAACAGACCACATGTCATTTGGCGAAGTAGATACTCTTACTCTATTATTTGATAAACTGCAAAACCTACTCAACGATACCCAAGGTTACTATGAATCATTTCTTGATACCAATGGTCTGTACAAGCAAGGAAAATTATCTGAAAAAGAATTTTTCCAAAAACTGGGTGACTATGTTGTTGCATACTCGGCACTTGAATTTCTTTCAATCAAAGTGATTTTTGAGCTAAAAAAGGCACTTGACAAAATTGCAGGTGGACAAGCCTTGGGTGGACAAAGCGGTGGTACAATGCCAAGCGGAATGAGCTTTGGAGGCCAGCAGGCGTCTCGCGTAACAGCTGCCACATTGCCAGGGGCAGGTCAGCCGCCATCTGTTGTCTCTGCAGCAGCGGCCTTTTCAACACCTGGAGTCCTACCTCCGCCAGATCCGTCCCTTTTACCAAAAGGATCTTCTACAGGACCTACATGCAGCTCCTGCGGCTCTCAAGTAAAGGCAACAGCCAAGTTTTGCATCAAGTGCGGCAAATAAAATCTAATCTTGGGTTGAGCCACATTCTGTACAAAATCTGGCACTTGTTGAAAGTTTCGTGCCGCACTCGGAACAGAATTTTGAAGAAGCGCCTGTCTCGGTATTTACACTTCCATATAGATCACTATTGATTGTCTTCACAGCTCCTGTTGGGACAAACGTGTCATCATCTACTATGGGAACTGGAGCAAAGTCTTTCTCTTCGACAAAAACCATGATTCGCGGCACCTGCTGCCCGGGATTTTTGGGATCTGGAACCATGTCGCCAAGCCATGATGCAAACCTAATCAGAGTCAATTCCGGCGTGGAAAAAGTCAGGGTATGGTTTGACATGTAATCTTCTGCTGATACTTTTCCGTTGAATACTTTCATCACTGTAACTATTTGCAATGGATGTATATTGTTTTTTGTGTTACAACCTCTGAGGTGTGTCTAACGCCAGACATTCAATTACAAAAGGCGCCGCCGTCTCCAAAGCAGCTGACCACAACTGAGACTTCACTTGAGGACTGCGATGATCCTGCCGCATTTGCAGCAGTGACATAATAATAGTAGGAATTGCCAGGGCTTGTGGAACTATCCAAGTATGTTGTGGTGCTGCCAGATACCATGGAAAAAAATGTCTCTGTTCCCTGTGATATCCCTCTGTAAATGTAATAATCTCGAACAGGTGAACCGCCGTTAGATGATGGCGCCTGCCATGTCAACGTGACAGGACCTGTCCCAAATGACGCAGCACTTGCCTGGAGGTTTTGTATCTGTGATGGCGCAACAAGTTTTGCTAACATGATGTGTATGGCATTTTGTTGCACACTCAGCGGTATGCCTGTTACGGTTCCAACATTGCCGTCAGTACCTGTGCAGCTAACATCTACCGTACTATCGTATGTTATGGAATCTGCAGCTTGTGTTACGCCGCTTGAATCAGTCGTATTTGTGACAATATTTCCAGATGGATTGAAGGTAAACGTACATGTGGAACCGGACTCGGAAAATCCAGTCTGAGAATTTTCTACATGTACATTAATTTGATATTGAGAATCTGCATATGTTGTCCTTGTAGTTAATGGTACCGTGGCAAACACGGCAACAAGTAGTATCGACAAAACTACCTTAGAAATCATTTACTAAATCGTATTTGTAAAAACCGATATTTACGTTTAATCATGTTTCTCAGCTGGCTATATCAAAACAAGACAAATAGTAATAACTAAAAATTAACCAACGCAATTATTGCAAAATATTGCGGTTACATACTGAAACCCAGTTTGTTGTTAGCTTGTTTGAAAACAACAACCGTATATCTAATATAAAATTGTCCGGGAATGAAATATGGTAACCCAAGTACACAATGTCAGTGGTGCTAGTGCTATAGTAGTAGATGACAATCAAGATCTACGCGAAATCTTTGTGGAATTGCTCCAGGCTCATGGAATTAATGTAATCGGCAGTGGCGTTAATGGAAAAGATGCAGCTGAGCTATATCAGAAATTTCATCCCGATATTGTTTTCATGGATGCTCTGATGCCAGAGTATGATGGATTTTATGGAGTAGAAAAGATCAAGGAATCTAATCCTGATGCAATAGTGTTTTTGGTAACTGGTTCTGCCAACATTGAGAAAAAACTAGACAACTGTCATGCAACTGCAGTTCTTGAAAAACCAATTGACATGAACAAAATCATGAACGTGATAAACCAATTTTGTACGCATTAGAGAAACCTGAAAACGCGATGATCTACTTGTTTGTTCTAGTCATTTTGTAGCTTTCAATAATGGTAACTACAAATGCAGCCGCAAACAAACCTAATGGCATTGAAAGCCACATTGCTTGCCTGAAAAATGCAAGATTTACTGTTTCTGCCGTAAGTATGCATGCACTTTCTGCAGTAACCAGAATGTAAAGACTGGTCTTGATTACATGTTTTACATCTGGTAATTTGTGCAAATGCGGAATCTTTTTCATTCCAATGCCGCAATATCGAAAAGTGTTTTTGAGATTTGAAATAAAGCTGATGCTACTTCCCTGTTCTATTGCAGAGCAACACGCACCCAGTCCCTGCCTTGAAGTGTATCTTCCTATTATGGTACCAAACGTAGTAAGACTTGCAAGGCCATAACCTAGAGCATACGACATGACTATCCCAAACAGATTGTGGTATCCAAATAGTACAAACGATATGCTTTGTCCTACCTGTGATGACAGGATGCACAAAACTATAATGCCAACAGCAGACGGATATGATTTTTTAACTTGGACCCAAAATGAAGGCGTTTGTATTTTAATCTCTGAAGCACAACAACATGTTCCTGTAGGACATATTTCGCACATGGTATCTTCCGTACATTTGCAGTCAGTACATGAACAATTCTCCATCGCGTGATAATTACCTGAAATCATATTTTAACACTTTTGTAGATTCTGTGTCTAGATCTCAAATTATGTAAGACCTGCAATGATCAACTGGCAAAACCCCCGAACAAGGGAGACATATTCTCATTTTACATTCATTATGCAGACCATCTTGTTAATTGTGCTGATCACATCGTTAATCTCGATTGGTTTCTTAAGAACGACACTAACTAAATTATCCGATCTTCCTTTCTCAATATATGACCCAGACACCAAGACTATTTTTGCATGAGGATCAAACTCTTTAATCTTCTTTGCACCATAGAGCCCATCGTATTGAGGCATGATGTAATCAATAAATACAATGTCTGGATTATGAAGTTTATACAATTCCAGCGCATCTTTACCGTTGGAGCCAATTCCTAAAATATTAATCTCATTCATTTTGAGCAATTCTATAAAGAGGTCTCGTACATCTACATCATCATCTATTACGATGGCATTTATGCTTGAGTGAGCCCTGTTTGTTTGTAATTGGCCGTCTATTTCCATGATCATGTACAGTACAGATCTATAAAATAATGTAGCTTGTACGGGGCTGACAAGCTAATCCTAAAGTCACGCATTAACAAACCTGTCTATTCTGTGCCATATTTTTTGGAAGATTTATTGTAAAAATGGTAGGCGGTGACTTTACTGTGATTGTGCCACCATGTTGTTCTATGACGTTTTTACATATTGAAAGTCCTAGTCCTGTTCCCGTAAGTTTTGTTGTAAATAACGGTTCAAACATTTTGGAAATGATATTGGATGGGATTCCAGGGCCAGCATCTTCAAATTCGATTTTTATACTGGAACCAAGGTCATTTACTCGTATCTTTATCTCACCTTTCTCATCCATAGCTTGTATTGAATTCATTATCAGATTGGAAAATACGGCTTCCATTTTTCTTGACTCACAATTGATTTGTATGTCTTGTGGTGGTTTGCTTATTCTTACATTTGACGGAATAATTAGTCCACTAATCGCACTTTCCATAATTGAAAATAGCGTCGTTGGCTGTAATACCAAGTCAGTTTTTTTCACAAATTCTAAAACGTCATCAATCTGGTGTGACATACGTTGAACCGCTCTCTGAAATCTTGCAGCGTACTGTAGCCGTTCCTCAATTTTCATATTAGGTCTGGCAGACATTATGTCCATGGTGTTTTTGATAACTGAGAGCGGATTTCTCAAATCATGAGCCAATCTTGCCGCAAGTTCACCCACTACGGCAAACTTTTCTGCTTTGACTAGATCCTTTGTTGTTGCTTCCAATTGGCGTGTCAGAAAATCACGTTGTAGTGATAATTCCTTTTCTTTTTCGAGAACTTTTTCTAGCTTAACCTTGAGTTCTAAACTTATTTGATGGTTGTAATTCTTCTGCCTTTCGAGTTCTTGGTTGGCTCTTTTTAGCTCATCATTTTTAGCATTTACCGACATGCTTAGATCTTGCAGTGATCTCACCCTATTCTGTAGATCTTGGTTAATCTTAGATACCTCTCTTAATTTTACTATAGACTCAGAGGTAAGATGATTGAGGTGTTTCTCTTTCTCTTGAAGTTCACGCTCAGCTATGCCTAGTTCATCAAGTTCTTTTTCTATTAGATTTCCTCCTGCCATAATTTTTTGTGGTGGTTCCTTTGTCTGTGAACTCATTGTTTTTTCTTTATGGATGACAATTTAACATCTAGTTGTGTGATTAAAACAGACGAACCTGCTTTGAAAGTAAGTTGAAGAACTTTATGTGCAAGGACATTTCTTAAATTTCAATATTACAAGAATAGGTATTGTTGAATAAAAAGACATTTTGGGCAGTGGATGAAAGGTTTTCTCATATTTTGTGCACTACAAACAAACAAGTAGTTAATCGCTGATAATTTTTCTATATTAACGGGTAAAAATGTCTCTTAAGATATTGATTGCAGAAGATTACAAAGATCTTGCAGATTCGTATCGTATGATATTCGAGGGAAGAGGTCATGAGGTGATGATAACAAACAATGGCGTAGAGTGTCAAAACATATACAAACAATACACAAAACAATCTGATGGAAAAATTAAACCGTATTTTGATGTAGTTATACTGGACCAAAAAATGCTAGGAATGGACGGAATTGAGACTGCAAAAGAGATACAAAGAGTAATTCCTAAACAAAAAATAATCTTCGTAACCGGCTATGGCAAGGAAGTATTACAAAAACTTCCACAACTTTCAGAGAACGCATTAGTGGTGAATAAACCTTTTACAGTACAAGCATTACTTACAGAGGTTGAAGGATTTGCAGTTACTAAATTTCGTGAAATGGTAAAAAACCGTCAGTCAACAACCAGCCTTAATTATTAAAAACCACTAGTGCTAAGAATCAAAAAATGAAATTGCAAAATATTTCAAAAATGTTCGAGATATGGTAAGATTGAATCCTGTAAGATTCAAACCCTGTATAAAGGTGGACCGAGGGGGATTTGAACCCCCGACATCCTCGTTGCGAACGAGGCATCACTACCACTAGACTACCGGCCCTTTTGTTATCAAGAATGGCATCTGCTTTTATTCATTTTTACTCAAAGAATAATACTGGGATTTTGGCAAAGTTCTCGATGACTTTTGATAGTATAATACTCAATTCACATGTTGTCCTGCCAAGTGGTACAGTCGATAAAAATATTGTAATAGATGACGGAAAAATTGTCGGCCTAACAAATGACACTCCACAATGTGACACAAAAATTGATGGAAGGGGACTGGTTGCACTGCCTGGCCTAATCGATCCACACGTGCACTATGGCGTCTATTCTCCAATCGAGCAGGCTGCAGTGACAGAGTCTCGAGTTGCGGCAGTTGGGGGGAGTTACCACCAATGATGCGGATGCTGCGCCTTGGCGGATCATACAAAAAAAACCTCGACTTGCATCTTGCAGAGAGTGCTCGGTCACACCATATTGATTATTCAATTCATGCATCAATTCTCCGGGAAAGTCAAATTGACGAGATGGAATTTTGCGCAAAAAAAGGAATCACGTCATTCAAGTTGTACATGAATCTTGGAGACGAGGTAGGTCATGTCTACATGGACATGAATCCAGGACAGAACTTGCTTGTAGAAGAAAAAGTAGAGATAAATTCAAAAATTGTCGAGCAAGTCATCCATAACGCATCAAGGCTTGGATGTACCGTGCTTGTCCATGCAGAAGATTACCAGATGTGTTCTTGCGGTATACGGGAGGCAAAGGACAAGAACAAAAATGGACTTGGAGCATGGTCAGAGAGCAGGCCTGGAGAGTCCGAGGTCAAATCAATAACTACTGCATCTGGCATGGCAAGAAAACAGGATGCAACTCTATTTTGTACACATTGGCTCACAGGCCGCAATGGATGCAATATACAAGGAAAAGAAAAATGGCACTGCAATTTTTGTGGAAACATGCCCGCATTATCTCACACTATCACACGAATCTCAAAAGGGGTATCTTGCAAAAGTAATGCCGCCTATTAGATCAGCAAACGATGCTGCAAGAATCTGGCAAGAGGTGCAGGGCGGCAACATTGATACAATTGGCACAGATCACGTGGCAAACCGACTAGGCCTCAAGCTTGGGGGGGATACAGTATGGGATGCCTTGGCAGGATTTCCAGGGATAGGTACCATGCTGCCAATATTGCTAAGCGAGGGTGTCAACAAAGGCAGAATAACACTGCAACAGTTGTCAAATCTTACCAGCCTGAACACCGCAAAAATATTTGGAATGTACCCAAAGAAAGGAATAATCCAAAAGGGCTCTGATGCCGATATTGTTCTAGTTGACATGAAGGCAGAAAAAAAGGTCAGCCACGAGCTCCTAAACGGCTACTCTGATTATACGGTATATGACGGATGGAATCTCAAGGGCTGGCCTGTGAAAACTCTAGTTCGAGGAACAGTTGTCGCAGAAGATTTCAAAGTAATAGGAAAAGCAGGATACGGAAAGTTTGTCCAAAGGCCAGTCTTAGCGTAATATCTCAAACTTGCCGTTCTCTTTTGCCTTGTAAATCATGTCAGGTTTTGAAAATATTCCAACCTCTATGACGCCAGGGATTGCTATTATTTTTGCAGCCAGTTTTTTGGGATTTGAAATTTTGCCAAACTCACAGTCAAGTATGATGTTTCCATTTTCGGTCACATATGGATATCCTCGCTCTAACAATCGTATGTGTGGCCTGCCTCCATGCTTTTTAATCTGAATTGTTGCCGTGTTTCTTGCAAACTGGTGCACCTCTACTGGCACACTGCGGTCAAGCTGTTTTACAAACTTGGACTCGTCAGCTATGATTACAACTTTTTTTGCCATGCTGATTAGTATTTTTTCCCGCAGGAGTGCGCCTCCTCCGCCCTTTATCATATTACCCTTGGTATCTATTTGGTCTGCTCCATCAAAAACCAAATCCACGTGATTTATCTGATCAGGCTCGATTATTGATATTCCTCCCTTTTCTGCCTCCATCTTGATCTGCAGCGATGTTGGAATTGCTTTGACAGTGAGATGATTTTTCTTCAGATATGATGATAACAACTTTACAATTGCAGTTGCAGCCCTGCCGCTTCCAAGGCCTATGATATAGTTGTTCTTTACCATTTTTAGCGCTTGGGGCGACAATGCCTTTATGGCATCATCCACTGTCAATTATTCTACCTCTACTTGTTCCAGTTTGGACAGGGCTTTCATTATTTCGCTTTTTATTTTATCTAAATCCTTGTCATCGTCTTCAATTTTTTCTTCCTCTGGTATTTTTATTGGAGTTGGAAGCTGGACCTTCTTTTCAACCTGTATCACTGCCTCAGGCTTTGGTATCTCTGTTACAACTTGAGGCTTTGGCACATCTATTGTTACAATCTCTTCTTTTGGTACAAGAGGAGTGGGCTCTACTGGAATTATTGACTGTGGAATCTCTAGTGTTTCCTTGACTGGCTCAATAATTTTCAGGCTCATATGGTTTTCTGAGGTCTTGTTATCTCTGGAAAATCTGGCATCCTGCTTGGAATCTCTGTCAATGTGCTCAGCTCAATTGATCTGCGCCTTGCCTGGGCAGGAATCTCAATTGGTGGAAGGATGGTTTCTTTTGGAACTTCGATTACTTTTGGTATCTCGATTATTTCTTTTTGAATCTCAATTCTTTCTTGCTGGTACTCTATTTTTGGCTCTATCTTTTCAGTTCGCGGCCTTTCCTGCACTATTTGTTTTGGTTGTTCTTGTTGCTTGACTTGAGCAGGCTGTACGATTGTCTGCACCGTAGGCTGGACAGTATTTACTGATATCTTGGAGGAGATCTCATGCAGCCTCTGGTCCATCTTTGACAGCTTGTTGTCCATCAGGGTTACCAAGCTGTCCCCTATTGGTCCAAGATCTGGATATTTGCTTGCAGTCTCTAGCTTTTCTATCTTGGAAATGGTAGCTCCTAGTTGGTGCTGGTATCTAATGAGAAGCTTGTCTCGCTGAACTCTTGAGACGCTTGACTCTTCATGGTGAAGCCTTGCAATTGTTTTTGTTAGTATGTCTTTTTCAATTTTTAAAGAATGTAATTGATCTTCTACTGCAGAATTTATTGTAACGGTCTGTTTGTACTTTCGTTTCGGAATTTTATCTAAAGCAACTGCAGTACAAGCGCCCGCCAGAGAACTAAAAACGAGAGCTATTTCTTCCAATTTATGTATACCATTTGATCCAGTTGTACTTTCTTATTCTTGCATCTGGATAACCACAGCTTGCACACTTGTCATGTCTTGCATGAAAAGAATTCTTTCCACATCTTCTGCATCTTACGTGGACATGTTTCTTTGTGTATCCTCCCATGGAGGTTGTGCCTTTAGTCATTGTACTTTCACTTTGGCGGAGGAGATATGATAACCACGTTATCTCCTCTAACTACTATGGTTCCTAGACTTTTTGTCTCGCCTTCGGAAGGGATCTCTTCTGAAGAATCAAGTAGCAGGTTCATGTGCTGATCAAAACCATGCAAGTTTCCTCTTATCACTTTGCCCCCTTTGAGCTTGATAAGAACAACCTTGTTGAGGCTTTCATCAAGTACTTTTACTGCCATATCTACTGACATTTATTTCACTTATTACCCACTCTATCGAGGGTATATATTAAAATTTCATTGGTGTAATTTTCGGCTTTACCCGGTAAGGCAAGTTTGACTCTCTTTTGCTATGGCTGCAATCACTTGGGTCAAAATCTTTCTTCCATCTTTTGCAGTAGCTCGTCTTGGGTCTCCCCAGACACCATTTTTTGTTACAGAGATGAAGGACTTGCTTGCTGCCTTGCCTAGTCTATATAGCTCCTCCCTTGACAATCCGTCCTCTACCAACCCCTTTTGTGCCGCGCTCATCTTCACATGTCCTGATATGGCACGCATAATTGAGGTCTCAACAAATCCAGCATGATCAAATCTCTGCTTCATAAAATGCCAGTAGGAGTAGACCAAGATCTTCTGCCTGATGCCATGAATCTTGGCAACCTTTGACGGTATGCCATTTAGCGCCTTTTGGTTGCCATGGTGCCCGTTGAGTATTATTATTGTCTTAATCTTATTCTTCCAAAGCGATGCACATATCTCAATGAGATATTTTTGCAGCGTACTTGGTGTTATACTCAAGTTAAAGAAAGGATGATGCTCAAATGATACCCCATATTCGATGGTGGGCAAAAGAAGAAAGCCAGTCTTTTCTGACACTTTTTTTGCTATAAATGATATGATATCAGAATCAGTTGATACAGGCAAGTGTGGCCCATGTTGTTCAGTAGACCCTACCGGTATTATGGCAACAGGCTTTTTTCTTATTTGCTTTACAAGATGCGAATTTGAGAGATCTCTTGCTATCATTTGGATCGTCTTGGCTTGACATGCACCTTTCCCCAGTATACTTCTAGTCTGCCGTCAAGGTGCATCTTTACTGCCTCAAGAAGTGTTCTTGCCTCCAGCTTCTGACCCTTTCTTTTCAGGGATTCCAAAGTCTCGTCTTCATCAATTGCAAAAGCGTCCTGAAATATTATTGGCCCCTGGTCCAAGTCTTCTGTGACGTAATGTGCAGTGCAGCCAACAATCTTTGCCCCGCGCTCATATGCCTGAACATATGCAAAGGCTCCAGGAAATGCAGGCAACAGAGAAGGATGAATATTGATTATCCTATTTGGATATCTCCATACAAAGTTTGGAGAAAGTATCCTCATGTATCTTGCAAGAACTATCAAATCAACATTGTATTTTTTTGAGATCAAAATTATTTTCTCTTCTGCACTTGTCTGATCTTTTTCGTTAACAACCACAAAGGGAATCTTTGCCTTCTTGGCCAACTTTGACAAAGTGTTTTCTGTACCAATTATTACGGCAATCTCCCCCTTTAGCTGATTTTTTGTCCTAGCATCAAGTATTGCTTCAAGACAATGCGACTCCTTTGTTACCAATACTGCAACTCTTTTTCTCTTTGACACTTCATAGTGTATGTTGACTTCCATTCTCAGGCTCTTTGCAAGTTTTTCTGCCTCCTGATTGAATTTTACAGTGTCAATTTTTTTAGTAAATGACGCTTCTAGGTACATGCCAAAGAGGCTTTTGATTACATTTTGATTTATCTTCTCAATGTTTCCGCCGTTTTGGAAAATGAAATTAGTAAAACCTGCAACCACTCCCTCGTGGTCCTTTCCAACTATTGTAATCTCTACAACTATTTTTTCCATTTTAATTGGTACGTATTTCGCGCTTTATTAATGCTTAAATACCCTTTTGAAATATAGCGTATTATCAAATGCTAGTAGAACTAGATATCTCAATTCTGTAATGAGTGATTGAATGGAAGAAGATTTTTCAATTTTATACTCTGAGGCAAAATAATGGACAGATCAAAAAATTCTAGCAAAAGCCGTGGTAGAGTAAACAGTTATGATCATAACAATCCAGTGAAGACCTGCAGGGTCTGCTCTACAATTGGTGACTGGCATTGCTATGAGTGCTCAAATGACTTTTGCAGCACCCATTTTCACGGTCATAAAGAAATGCAGCTTTGCATAATTCATTAAAAAATATGCGGGAGGTGGGATTTGAACCCACGAACTCCTAAAAGACAGGGTCCTAAGCCCTGCGCCTTTGACCAGGCTTGGCAACTCCCGCATGCACCATGACTTTTAAGACAAATTTATCTATTGTTGATGGTATCAATGGCAAGATTATTTGGCACTAATGGGATTAGGGGAGTCTTCGGAGAGGGCCTAACCCTAGACTTTGTTTCAGATATGGTATCATCACTTGGAACTTTCTTTGGAAAAGGTCCAATCCTTGTTGGATATGATGGCAGAGAATCAAGTGTAATAATGTCAAAAGTGGTATGCGCATCTCTTAGTGCAATAGGGCTTGGCTCTTCGATATGCGGCCTTGTGCCAACACCATGTCTGCAGTTTGCCACAAAAAAACTGGGATATGGCGGAGGAATAATGATTACCGCATCACACAACCCTCCAGAGTATAACGGATTAAAGCCCACTGCAAAAGATGGTGTTGAGATCTCACGAGAAGATGAGCTCACAGTAGAGGATATTTATTTTAAAAAAAAGTGGAACACTTCAAACAAGCCACGCCGGATTGGGCGCGAAACAAGATCCATTAGGACATATCTTGATGGAATAAAGTCACAGGTAAATCTCAAGAAAATAAAATCTAGCAGATTCAAGGTAGCGCTAGACCTGGGAAATGGTGCACAAGCCGTAACAGCTCCCGTTCTCTGCAAAGAGCTTGGATGTGACATTGTTACCATAAATGATACCATTGATGGCATGTTTTCTGGGAGAGGCTCAGAGCCCACTCCGCAAAACTTGAACAAGTTATCGCAAGCTGTAGTAAAATCAAAGGCAGACTTTGGCATTGCATTTGACGGAGACGGGGACAGGAGCATCTTCTGTGACAACAAGGGCAAGATTCTCACAGGTGACAGATCAGCTCTTCTCATCTCAAGATTTCTTTTGAACAAATATCCAAAATCCAAGGTTGTGACAACACTCAACTCCACCTCTGCAATTGAGGAAATAGCAGAGAGGACCAAGTCAAAGGTGCTAAGGACAAGAGTGGGAAGTGTTAGAGGTATCGCGTAAAATGGTTCAAGAAAAAGCACTGATAGGATTTGAGGAAAATGGAGGATTCATGTATGGAAAACACAATCAAGTCAGAGATGGTTCCATGACAATGGCATTGATGCTTGATCTGCTGTCAAAAACTGACAAGGCCTTGTCAGAGGAGATGAGCAGCTTGCCCAAATCGTTTACGACAAAGGGTAAGATAGATTGTTCAAAGGACAGTTTTAAAAAAATACTTCAGGGCCTAAAAAGCGAATTACACAAAAAAGATCTTACCGATGGAATCAAGATTTTTCTTGACAAATCAAGCTGGGTCATGGTAAGGCTGAGCGGGACTGAACCAATAGCAAGAATATACGCCGAGTCTGGCACTGAAGATAATTTGGATGAAATTTTTGATAAATACATGTCAAAAATAAAGCGGATAGCTGGCAGATAACACTTTTAAAACCAATTGAAAGCACCCAAGGAATGGAAATGATCCCAATGGGTGATACCTATGACTAAGGCTTATTACGTAAAGTTTCAAGTCCCCGCTGACCTAGTTAGCCCAATCTACGAAGCAGTGAGGGTTGCTCATCAGAGTGGTAAAGTAAAGAAAGGTACAAACGAAGTCACAAAGGCAATTGAGAGAGGAATTAGCAAACTCGTAGTTATAGCTGAGGATGTCGAACCACCAGAGGTAGTAGCACATCTGCCAATACTCTGTGAGGAACATAATCTGCCGTATAGCTTTGTGCCAAGCAGACAAGAATTAGGCAAGGCACTAGGAATTGATGTCACCTCTGCAGCAGCTGCGATAATAGATTCAGGAGATGCTCAACATATCGTTGACCAAATTGTGGCATCGCTGGCGCAGATAAAAGGTGGTCAAGCTAGCAAATGAGCAGCGAAGTACCAATTCCCGCCGAAGTAATACAAATTGTTGGCCGAACAGGCATTGCAGGAGAGGTTATACAAGTTAGAGTAAAGATTTTGGATGGAAAAGACAAGGGCAGAATTCTAACAAGAAATGTAAAGGGTTCAGTTAGAATGTCTGACATACTCATGTTACGTGAAACAGAGCGTGAGGCAAGGAAGATAAAGTGATTAGAAATTGAGCGTTCTAGTAAAACCATGCAGTTTTTGCAATAGGCCTGTAGCAAAGGGATCTGGTACAATGCTTGTAAAAAATGACGGCACAGTATTTTGGTTCTGTTCTTCTAAATGCAAAAAGAACATGCTTGTACTCAAGCGTGATCCTAGAAGACTCAAGTGGACAAACAAATACGTCAAAGGCGGAATAAGGGTCAAAAAGTAAAATGACTGAACAGACATTGTTTATAGTAAAACCTGACGGTGTAGAAAGAAAAATTGCAGGAAAAATTATTGCAAGATTTGAAAAGAAGGGCTTTAGCATAGTAAAACTAAAGATGTTTACTTTTACAAAACAGATGGCAGAGGAATTTTATTCAGTGCATCAATCAAAGCCATTCTTTGGCGAACTTGTGTCTTTTATCACATCAGGAAGAGTTGTTGCAGCAGTGATTGAAGGAAACAACGCCATTGCCACAACAAGACTCATGATAGGCTCTACCAAATCCTTTGAGGCTACTCCAGGAACAATCCGGGGCGACTTTGGACTTGGAATATCAGATAACATAATTCATGCCTCCGATTCTAAGGAAAGTTTTGAAAAAGAGGTAGCTGTAATATTCAAGTGAAAGTGGTTGCAAATACGACAGCCGATAGTGGCAGTTCTAGGTCACGTAGATTCTGGTAAGACCTCGCTATTAGACAAGATAAGAGGTACGGGTGTCCAGGCCCGAGAAGCAGGAGGAATCACGCAACACATAGGGGCAAGTTTTCTTCCAACTGACGCAATCAAAAAAGTATGTGGGCCGCTGTTTGCAAAGATGGCAGGTGAGGGCCAAGAAATTCCTGGATTGTTAGTAATTGATACGCCAGGACACGAAATTTTCACAAACCTTCGAGCACGTGGAGGCTCTGCAGCAGACATTGCCATCTTGGTAGTGGATGTTAATCGAGGCTTTCAGCCGCAAACTAACGAAAGCCTGAAAATATTGCAGAGCAGAAAGGTTCCGTTTGTAATTGCACTCAACAAGGTAGACATGGTTTCAGGCTGGAAAAAGAACCCAAAAACGCAGTTTATCACCCAGTCAATAAAAGAACAGGATCCTTTTGTGCAAACTGCACTTGACGAGCTGCTGTATAACGTTGTGGGGACTCTTTCCATACTTGGCTTTAGCTCTGAGGCATTTTACAGAGTCAAGGATTTCACAAAAGAAGTTTCAATTGTTCCAGTTAGCGCAAGGTCAGGAGAAGGAATTCCTGAACTGCTGGCAGTACTTGTAGGCCTTACCCAGCAATATCTGCAAAAGAAACTTGACCAGACAGAGAAACCCACAAGAGGCATAGTTCTTGAAGTAAAAGAAGAGATAGGCCTTGGAGTAACTGCCAACATTATCTTAATTGACGGCAATCTCAAAAAGAGCGACTCGATAGTTCTTGCCAAAAGAGATTCTGTAGTAATTACAAAACCAAAAGCAATACTGTTGCCAAAGCCATTGGATGAAATGCGAGATCCAAGGGACAAGTTCTTGCCAGTAAACGAAGTCTATGCTGCTGCCGGAATAAAGATTGCATCGCCTGATCTTGAAGGTGTCTTGCCTGGAAGTCCAGTTTATGCATCTGCTGACGAATCAAAGATTGAAGAATTTAAAAAATTAATCGAGTCTGAAATGAAGTCAGTCTTTGTAAAGACTGACAAAAAGGGCGTGATTCTAAAATGTGATACCATTGGTTCTCTTGAGGCAATCACTGACATGCTAAAACGACAAAATGTCCCAGTGTCAATGGCAGACATTGGTCCTGTAACTAGACGTGATGTTGTAGAAGCACTTGCCATAAAAGAAAACGACAGGCATCTTGGAGTGGTGCTTGCATTTAACGTAAAAATTTTACAGGATGCCCAAGAAGAAGCCGATGCAAACCACATTAGAATTTTCCATGATCAAGTCATATACAGTCCTGATTGACAATTACACAAACTGGGTTCAAGAGGATACTGCAAATGAAGAAAATGCCATATTTCAGGAACTGACTCCTATTTGCAAACTGACATTTCTGAAGGGATACATATTTCGAAAAAGCAATCCTGCTGTTTTTGGAGTCAGGGTGGATGTTGGCACACTCAAACAAAAAATTACAATAATGAATGCAGATGGAAAAAAAGTTGGCCTGGTTCACCAACTTCAAGATAATGGAAAGAGCATAGACACTGCCAAGAGGGGCCAGGAAGTGGCAATCTCAATCCAAAATGTAACTGTTGGAAGACAGGTCTCAGAAGAAGACGTGTTCTATTCATTACCTCCATCAAAAGAGGCAAGACTTTTGCTCAAGGAATTTTCCCACAAGCTCAACCCAGAAGAGCTTGATACATTGAAGAAAATAATCGAGCTTCAGAGAAAAATAAATTCTGTTTACGGCTATTGAGAGTATTTCTGTGCAAGCATGTGCAGGCCTGGCTCGCCTACTGCCCCAACTGCTTTATCGACAAGTTTGCCTCCCTTGAAGACCAAGAACGTAGGTATTGCGTATACTTGGTATCTCTGGGAGATTCCTTGTGCCTCATCCACATTTACGCGGGCAAACCTGATGCTCTTGTATTTTTTTGCCATTCTTGTAAATATGGGCAGCATGAACTGGCATGGCCCACACCATGTGGCCCAAAAATCAACTATCACTGGAGTGTCGCCAGCTATTCCCTTGTCAAAACTTGTGTCAGTTAATTCTAAAATTTCCTGTTCCTTGTGAGAAGTCATCTCGGCTAGTTTCTTTTTCATTATCTTCTCAATTTCTTCGTCTACCAACTTGATAAAATAAATTCAAACGATATTTAATAATTTGGCCTAGAGATCAAGAAGAAATCTCATCACAATTGGTTTTTCCTGTTTTATTTCCATGAGGTGAAAAGTAGGCGCCTTGATTTCCAGTTTAAAGTGGTGTTTTTGAAAATCAATCTCTTCGCCATGTATCGTTGCATGCAACACATATTCTTGTGATTTGTCTATACTGACTTCAAAGCTTGCTCCAACAAATCCGTCCGTTATTGTAAGTATGATTATCTCTTCTAGCCAGCTATAAAGCAAGTTGTTCAGATCCCTTGTCTTTATCTCAATTTTTTTTACAGTTTTTTTTTCAACAGATTTGATATCAAAAATTGTATCAACCACGGCCGTTCCAGCTGTCTCAAAGGCTTCCTCCAAGGTTTGTCCGGTCACTTCGATGAACGCGTCTGTCATGTGTTCTAGATGGCGATATGTCATATGGTAGACCTTTGGTAGGTTTCCCTTGTGTTATTAATTTATCATGATTGCAATTTCATAAAATCAGAAAGTCTAAATGCATTGGAACAAGAGTGAGTCTTGAATTTGGACCTACCACGTGGGATGAGAGACATTGAACACAAGGAATCTGCCACAATAGAATACGTACGACAAAAATTCATAGAAACATCAAATCTGTTTGGATTTCAATTCATGGAACCTTCTCCAATAGAGCTTGTCTCGGTGATAGAAACAAAGAGCGGGCCATCTATAAGAAATGAGATTTATTATTTTACTGACAAGGGAGACAGGGAAATTGCTCTGCGCTTTGACTTTACTATAGGCCTAACCAGATACGCAACATCTCAAAAATCAATGAGGCTTCCTGCAAAGTTCTGTACCTTTGGGGGAGTGTGGAGATATGACGAACCACAAAAAGGTCGGTACAGGTTCTTTCACCAGTGGGACGTGGAAATATACGGCGAGCCAAATACAGAGTCTGATGCAGAAATAATAGATTTTACTTCAAAGTTTTTCTCAAACCTAAAACTTGAAAATATTGTAATCGATGTCTGTGACCGCGGACTGGTTGAATCATATGTGAAAAATCTCTTCAAGACTGATTTGCCTGATGTAATAGGCGATATCCTAAGGGCGGTAGACAAGATACAAAAGAAGAGAAAGCAGGAAATAATTCAAGAGTACAAAGAAAAGGGATATTCTGTTCCTGATTTGGAACAAGTTTTGGAATTTTCCCAAATGAAGGGGACTCCGCAAGAAATTGAGAAAATGATCGATACAAGCCAGCTCAAAAACTGGGACAAGATACTGCAGCTTTTTGAATCGCTAAAAAATAGGGGAGTGGAAAATGTCAGAGTAAATTTTGGCATTGTGCGAGGCCTTGACTATTACTCTGGAATTGTTTTTGAGGTGTTTGACAGCAGTTCAGACTTGGGAGCACTTGTTGGTGGTGGTCGTTATGACACATTGACAAAAGCATTTGGACGAGACGACATGGGTGCAACTGGCGCAGCAGGTGGCGTGGAACGCATAGTAAATTCCTTGGAAAAACAAGGGATTACAAATCTATCAAACAATGAGGAACATGTATGGGTGGCGTCTGTCAATGATGACATGAAGAAGATTGCCATCAACATTGCATCTGCACTAAGGCTCAAGGGTATACCGTCAGAGGTGGATCTAGCAGGCAGGTCGCTTCGGAAACAAATGGACATGGCATCAAATTCAAAGTATGTGGTAATAGTAGCTCCAAAGGAGTATGGCGAAAAATCGGTTCTAGTTAGAAACATGAAGGACGGCTCTGAGAAACAGGTTAAACTTGATTCTCTTCTAAGTGATCCGCTGTCTAGTCTTCAACCTTGAATGCCTTTGTAAGCATCATTAGCTCAGGGCCGTTTGTGAGTGAGCCAACTACCATGGATTTGTTGTTTGCCAAAATTCCTGAAGACACAAAAGGAGATCCGCCATTGATAGTAGCAGGCTCAAGATCCACCCCTAAAACTTGGGACATTACTTTGACATCTTCTTCTTCAGTTGCAGGATGTATTATTCCGCCATGTGAATTGGCCTTTGCCATGGCACCAGTTTGTTGATATCCTGCAACTTTTTTCCTTATCACTTCTATTCCTAAAACATCCTCCACTTGTTTTACATATTCAGATGGAATCAGAGGAGACATTATTCCGCCTTTGTCATTTACGCATATCAGATTGCCAATAGCTGTGTGTTTTGTATCAAGTATGTCTACATTGAGGCCAGTTGATTTTTTTAGGTGAACTACTTCCTCCTCAAGAGAATTTCGTGGCAACAATATTCCATTGTTGTTCATCACCATTAAAACCCCAAGAAGTCTGGTGTTAGCTACTGATGTGAAGACATGATCGGTTTTGAGGAACTCGCACAAATTTTTAACTTTTGTTATGGCAAAACCATTTGGAATAAAGACAAAACTGTCGTTACATTTTGCATAAATGCCTACATTGGGGCTGCGATACACATCATACTTGAAAATTCCCACGCTTACAACCGATTTCTGAAAGATATGAATTTATCTTGTATGGGTAAAAAATTGTAGGAACATAAACTTGTCACCTGTCAAGTTGAATGGCCAGGTTAGATCATTTGCCCCGTATTCTTGTACACACTTTAAATAAGTAACAATATTTCTGCAATATCGTGCCAATAGATCCAAATTTTCCTCAGAACCACAAAGTGAAAGAAAAATTCAAGGATCCATCAAGTGAGAGCTATTATCTAGTTTGGGGACCTGGACGTCTTGCAGAAGCTGCATCCGATCCCAAAGTCATGGCAGATTACAAGGCAACAGGTGAAGAAATCAAACCTATGGGGATACATGGGACATATGTCGCAGTAGACTGGGATTCTTGCATAGCAGATGGAATATGTCTATTGAGTTGTCCGGTTAAAGTATTTGAGTGGTACAAAAATCCCGGAGAAACAGGCAGAAACGATAGAAAAGACTTTACTGATAAGGCAAACCCTGTACAAGAAGCTAATTGTATTTGGTGCATGGCATGCGTAGAAGTCTGTCCGACAAAAGCAATCAAGGTTGATCAGGCAAATCAAGAAATTCACGAAAAAGAGATAGCTAACATACCTTAGTTTTGACTAACTTTGTCTAGGTTTAAATAACATATCCTGTGACAAAAAACCATATGCCAATACCCGAAGACTTTCCAAAAGGATACAAACCAATTGGAAAAATAGATCAATCAGACGGTCACTTTCACTTCAGATGGGGTCCTGGTAGATTAGCCGAAGCATCAAAAGATGAAAATTGTATAGCGGCATTCAAGGCCAGGGGTGAAAAGATAGAACCAGTAGGTGTCAGTGGCACCATGGTCGCAGTAGATTGGGATTCTTGTGTTGCTGATGGTGCATGCATAGAGGCTTGTCCAGTACAAGTTTTTCAGTGGTATAGAACAGAGAAAGACATCCCGGCAAAAAAAGCAGTAGATATTGCAATGGCTGGAACTGGTAGTTCAGTAAAAGAAGAACGAAAGGACTACACAGACAAGGCTGATCCAATAAGAGAACACGACTGCATTTGGTGCATGGCATGTGTTTCAGTTTGTCCTCCACAGGCAATCAAGGTAGATCAATCTAACCTAGAACACCATGAAAAGGCAGCAGGAACCTTTACTAAAATGGAGACCGGTTCTGCTAATCCACACGCACACCACTAGAATTTTTCGTCTTTTTTATTTTTCTTACTTGCTATGGTATATTGTACAAATACTTGTTATTTGCCAGATAATGTTTGTTCTTAAACAAATTTTAACAAGTCTCTTCTGAAAAAGTATTGCAGAGGTCGCCTAGCCCGGCATGGCGTGGGCCTTGAGAGCCTATGTGCGCAAGCACCCGGGGGTTCAAATCCCTCTCTCTGCGCTATACTCTACTATGAAACCCCACAATGAACAAATTCTTCGTAAATTTTGGTCACAATACTTGTGTTCTTTTTTTAATTTTCTTTGTTGCCTTGAGTTGGTATTATGACAAAAACAACACTAGATATTCATAATACAAAGTATAGGCTTGAACAAGCCAGAACCAGGTTTTGGAAAAGATTCAGACCAGAAAATGCTAAGGTCGTGTGTGGTTTTTTAGATCGGCTAAGGCTTGAAAACAAGTCCCATGGAAGAATAGCTAACTATGCTGAGTGCTGCCAGCGAATATTGCAGATCAGAGATGACAAGAACATATCCGAATGGACCAAGAAAGAAATTGAAGCAATACACAAAACAATAGCCGATGCAGATTATGAAAATTCAACCAAGAAAGACACTCTCACAGCTTTGAAGCGATTATATCATTACGCAAAACACGATGAAATTGCTGACAAATCAAAAGACCGAGATTATGATCCGAATGTATCTTGGATTTCTCCAGGATCATTTCATAACAAGTACGAGACTATACAAGCCAAAGATCTTCTTACCGATGAAGAAATTCTAAATCTCATCCAAGCTGTGAAAAAAATCGGCGGCAGGTATGTTAAAAGAAATATTGCAATGCTATTTTGTCTCTTTGAAGGTTCCTATAGGCCAGGTGAGCTGCTTGTGATAAAAATGGATGGAGTTACATTCAACACAGATTTTGTTAGGGTCCACACAACGGGAAAAACAGGACCCAAGTCGCTGGCACTAGTTGCTTCATTTGTTACACTGAAAGAATGGATTGCAGAACACCCCAAAAGCGATGAACCAGATGCTTATCTCTGGTTTCATGACAACGAGGCTGGTGTCATAACATATCTTCAATTCTATAATCTGATTGCAAAATCTAGAAAAATTGCTGGAATCAAAAAACGAATCTGGCCTTATCTTTTCAGACATTCTTCATTGACCTATTACTCTAAGCGGCTAGGAAATGTGGCAAAACTCTACGGTAACTGGAGCCACTCAAGTCATATGCTGTCAAGATACGAACATCTGGCAAGTTCAGATCAAGAAGACGCCATTCTGAAACTTTATGGTCTTAAAAAAGAGGATGACTCTAATTCAATTCTATTTTCAAAGATATGTTCAAGCTGTAAAGAGCGAAATTCTGCAGACAAATCTCACTGTATAAAATGCGGTGTTATATTATCAAAGGATCTTGCCCAAGAACGGGAGGTAAAAAAGCTGAATAAAAGCAGGAGGATTGAAAAGAATTTTAGCTTAACAATTACGGAACTACAAAAAGCCATATTGGAGCAACAAGGGAAGCTTGATGAACTACTCAAAGAAATAAACTAGCTTTTCTCCCTCAGAGTTTTCTCAAGTTTTAAGAGGCATTGTAGCATCTTCTCGTTTTCAGATTTGAGCTGAATGATAATGTCTCTTGGAATTGTTATTGTCTCTTCGCTCATGTATGGTATCACATAATGATAAAATTAAAAGAAATTTTTCCATGGTACCATGAATGCAGTTTTGTAACCTGCATGTAATCATGTTTTTAATTTCATTTTTTGTGATTATAATGGTACCATATGTGACACATGTTTTGCCTCAGATAATGCATGGTTCCATGACAGAATCACAAAAACTCAAAATTAAAAAAGCATTTTGCGAAAAATCACAAAACTAGACTTTCTTTTGGCCTATCTTGCGTTGCTGTAAGATGCATGCCCTCCATCTTCCGGTACAATTGTCTTTATGTCTTGCTACAATTCGTGACACGATATCTATTCTCTCTTTTTTTGCAACCTCGATTCGTGGATATCTCTTGATTATCGCATTAGGTATATCACAGTGGATGCATGGGCCCCTCTCCTGACTCTCTAATTCCTCCCCTTTTGCAGCAGAACAGTCAACTATTGCATCTTCAAGTCTTGCAGACCGCCTCACGTACTGTTTTCTTTTGTCAATATACTGGTGGTAGGGGACGCTGCTGTGGTATTCTCTATGATGCCTTTTTGCCTTATAATTTGGAATCTCGACCCTACAGAGATTGCAATGCCCGATTCTTCCTTCCTTTCTGTTTTTTCCTATCTGGTTACCGCGCCCAGAGATGTTTTGTGGCCCTTCTCTCCTATGGCGTATCTTTACGTGCAACAGGTCAAGCTTGAAATATTTTTTCAGTTCTGGATACTTGGCAAGCTTGACTCTTAGAAACCTGCGAATTATCTTCAGTAAATCAAGTTCTGCCTGTCTTTGCCCTGTAGCTTCTGTCATGTTTTTGGCACGTCTCCTGAGAATCTGTAGATCACCCTTTTTCAGACCGTCGTCATATGTGGGATATGTAACGGTATCATAAAGCTCGGTTATGTGCGATACTGCGGCTTGTTCATGCTCTGCCTGTTCTCTGTCGTACTTTGAGGCAACAAGAAGATCTGACCTGACACGGCTATCTATCCTATTTTTAGCATAATCCACACTTGAAAAGGTAGATCTTCTGTCAGAGCCTAGGCGGTATACCGTGACATTCAGTGGTTTATTCTCACTCGCATGGACTGGTTCTGTCTCTGTAAGGGGCAGGACAAGACCGCATCTTCTGCACCCAAGTTCCCTGTTTGCAGGATCTTCTATCATCTTGTCAATGCCACAGCCCGGGCAGATGGTATCAGGATCAAAGAATGTCATCTCTTACACCTTAATATGATATACATGTATATTCTATATAAGACTTAATATACATGTATATTGTAATATGCTTGTGGACAAGACTGTACAGATCCTAATCGAGTGCCACGATGGAAGAAAACAGGACATGATATCGCGCAGTCTTGGGTGGAAGGAAGGGGCAACAGGAACCGCAATCAGGCGCCTGGTCGAAAAAGGTCTGCTGGAAAAGACAGAACGCGGAACCTACAGGACCACCGAGAAGGGTAGTGACTATATTGCACAATGCATGAAAGACTATGAGGAACAAGAATCAAGGCGGATTGACTTTATCGTCTATAATGCATACCGTTTTCCTGAGAGCGTACTGCAAAGCTCGACTCCATATATATCGATGTTCACAGGAATAATAGATCTGTTACATATTGACAAAAGTACACGGGCAATACTTGGAAACATAAAAAAGATCTACACAAACGCAGTTGATGCACACCTGAAAGATGAGCTTGTAATAGCTGCCATGTGGGCAGATCATGCCAAACCTGTCTGTATACGCCACAAGTTTGACTATGCAAAAAGTTATGACGCATATGCATCAGAGAAGATACAAAGTCTCTGCAGCAGGGAACAGTTGTTTACAGTATTGCATAGATATTCCAGAGTAAGCTTGTCACTGAAACGATACTGGATTAAAAAATAGATTGGCATGACGGTAATGGTATAACATGACAGAAGATTCAAAACTATGTAATACAATCTTGAGGGTGGGTCATGCCAGAGCAACCTGAACTTCCACATGGATTTAGGTACATCAGACATACTGACACCAAAAGATCTCTCAAGTCTTTTGTACCAGAGATGGACAGGTACACACTTGAATATTACTATCAATGGAGCCTTGAACCCAACTCCCTTGTGGTACTAAGGGAGGTTGAGGAAAAGATAGCTGCAGTAGCCCATGTTACCATACATGATGATCATGTAATGCTTGAGATGCTGGTGCGAAACAAGATTCATTCATACCATGGCTCTGCAGGAGACCTGGTGATTCTTGTTGAAAAGCTGATAGCTCCGCATTATGGAAAAAACGAGATACGCCTTGAAGCTTTGAATCATATAGTTTCCTACTATGGTACAAGAGGATACGAGATTTATGGCAAATCATACCGTGACGTTACCTGGGAAGATCTGACACCTATGAGGAAACGGCTAGGCTCTTCTTAGAATCTTTGAGGCGCTTGGGATTTGCTGCATAGACTCCTGCGTCTGGCTCGGACCTTATCTCGTTGATGTATCTCATTATTACAGGATGCTCCTTGAGGTATGTCTCTATCTGACGTGACACGCTTGTACCGCTGTCAAGTGAGGCCCGTATCAGCGCAGAATGCAGCTCGGGCGAGATGGAGACGGATATTTTTTCCATACTCTAGTATGACTCTGGTAGGATATAAAAGTAGGGATAAACCAAACAAAAACGAGACGTGTGTTAGGAATCGATCAATAAAATTACAAAACTGATCCTTTTTCTCTTTTTAATTTCTGGCAGATTGTTTCCAGATTGATATAATGTATTTTATCAGGAAGATAAAGAAGACAAAAAAGAGTACACGCAAGAGCTCGTTTATCATATCCTTTCCAAAAAAGCTACAACAAAAGGTAGAGACGCATAATGACGAGATATCAAAAAGGCTTGAGAACTTTGCAAGGTTTCGTTACTTTTACTGATAACATGGAAGGCTCGAGATGTTTTCTGCTCAGTATATGGAGCAGCGAGCTGCAGCCAAACTCTATACACGACAAGAAAATTACAACAACCATACAAAGGAGCGGCAGGACAAGCAGATATGTAATCATACCAAAGAAGGTGTGCTACAAGTACGGATGGGGAACTGGGACCGAGCTTGTAATAGGGCTTGATTATGACATGGACGAATATGTGCATGGTACAATATACAAAGACGATGATTTTGTGCCAGTAGAGGGCAAACAACCGCAGGCCTGTGTGATAAAGTTCCAAAGGTATCAGGACATGAAAAAGCTCTACCAGAAGAAGCTTGCAAAGAAAAAGGAAGATCTTGCAAGACAGGAAAGCGATGCATACTGGAATACGCGCAACAGGCCTTCCTACTATGATGTTATCATGGACAGGATAGGGTATGAAAGAAAACACGTGCACAAGCTTGTCTGGAACCGCTTATTCCAAATGAACCTTGTTGCGGTATCATACACTGACTTTGTAAAGCTTCGAGCAACGATGGAAAGGGAGAAGAAGAAAAAGAGGAAACAGTTTTTACAGAAAAGGTATGGCAGCCGGGCAACATGGCGCTACAGAAGAGATCTTGTCAGGTATGGTAAAAGACACGGATACGATTATGATGCACGGATGGAAAACATGCTTGATGACCCTGATGCATACCGCGAGAACATGCTTGACGATCCCCAAACCTATGGCAAAAATGAGATGAACAATGCTGACGGATACAACGAGGACGAGCTTGACAATCAAGACTGATTTTTTAATTTTGATACCATTGCATTGAGATACAATGGTATATGAAACCAACAATGGAGTAATTGCAATAGACGCTGGAACAGGATTTGTAAAGTGTGTCTCTGCACACATGCGGGCATCATTTCCTTCCATATGCGGAATCAGGAGGCTGAACAGCTGGGAGAGTAGCAAGGAACGAACGGCTGAATCAGTAGGGTATGAAGCAGCAAAGATGGCAATATATCCTGATGCGGTTCTGGTGCGGGCAGTACTTGAAGGCAGGATGGTACAGGAGAAGGCCTTTGTAGCTGTAATAAAACAAGCAGTAAGGGAGCTTGGATGCGAGAGAGAACTTGGCTCGCTCTTGATTGTAATGGGACTACCATATGGCGCATCATTGCAGAAAGGCCATCTTGAGAAGATCATAGAGCGAAGCTTAAAGCCGCGAAAAGTACTTGTGATACCTCAATCAATAGGCACCTTACTTTCCGAGGATGCAAGGACTGGCATTGTACTATCAATCGGACAGGGAACAACAGAGCTTGTGCTCTTTGAGGACCTAAAACCAGTTGCCGGAGTGTCGATTCCACAGGCCTGCGACTATCTGTATGATGGCGAGCTAGATTACATCGAGCACGAGAAAAATAAGATAGACAAGAAGAGGATTGATGCACTGGCTGCAATTCTTGCAAACAGGCTTGCAGTCTTTAAGACAAGACTGGACAGGCAGTACGAGATCTATGTATCAGGCGGAGGCGCGCTCATTGCAGGATTGTACGAGTCTCTGCAACAAAAGGTACCAGACAGGCTAAGAATAGCAAAGGACCCAGTATTTTCAAATGCGGCAGGGCTCTACAAGCTTGGTCAGCTGATATCGTCGCCATCATCTAGTACTGAAGGTCAGCAAGGGATATTCCGTCCACAATGATCTCTTTTTCTTTGCTTCCATTTTCTTTTTTTGTGGATTCAATTGTTTCAACAGTATTATTATCATTACACATGGCATCCTCAAGAGACTTGATGTCTCTTGATACGACAAACTTGCAGCCTTCAAGCTTGAAGTAGAGTCTCGTATTTTTTTCTATCTGTAAAGCTTTGCAGATCTTTTTTGGTATTGTAACCATAAGTGAATATCTGGTTTGATGACCCAGTCGCATTGCATGTCTTTCATAAATTTTCTGTGTCATGATGTATTATGATGCAATCACAAGAAATTAAAAATGGTCTTGTAAAATCATATGGTTTTTTGCTGCTAAAATCATATGATTTTCTTGGTTTATGTTGTTACTACACAAAGCTTTGAGAACGACTACACAATGAAACTGGCAAAAGTAGGTAAGGAAATCAGATATCCACGAATAACCCATGCGTAAAAATTTCCTTGTTTTTGACTAAAAACCACGTTACCGCCATATTATACGTATTTTCTTTTTTCTTTTCTTTTTTCTTTCTGTAGCTTGCGCAGCATCTTACTTTCTCTCTAGTTTTCTGTTACTTGAAAACCATATAGTTTTTAGACTATGATCTTTTTGCTGTTTTGATTATTATTTTAGATCTCAATCCTCTGTAGTTTTTCATCGAGTCTGTTGTAATAGAATCATAAATTTCATTCAACACCCTTTCTTTTGTGATACCTTGTAATACTCTTCTCCGTTCTCTCTAACAATTTCTAAATGCTCTCCACTCTGTCGTATTTTACATTCAAGACTTTGTGTATCTCATAACTGCTTGTAGACCTTGTTACATGCATGACATGCAAGCTGTTAATTCCATCTGATGGTATCACTGCATGTATCATTGCATGCATCTTGACATAAATCGAACAATCTCTTCTGGACTGAACCTTGCGCTCCGGTGCAATATCTCTGCAGCCTTTGGATTTCTCATGTTGGAAACCATCTCTTGCACATCAAGTATGCATCTTCCATATATCAGATTTCCAAAAAGGGTCGTAGTGTAAACCGATTCACTATGAGTTTTTCTTCCTGTTGTATATTCAATTTTTTCCACCAGGTTCAGGTCTACCAGCTGTCTCAATCTTGTATAGTACTGTTTTTTTGTCAGACCTCTAGATCATACAATATCCTATATGAAAAATATCACAAAAACAAAAAATACCTCGATGGAAAAGAGTTACAGAAGATTCCTACGCAACTCTTTTAAATTATTGGCAGAGGTATTCGATTCATAATTGAAAGTATTCATATCTCTACGAGAGAGTTTCACGTGTTGGAAAATCAACACTATGAGAATCTCGAGTTATTTCATATGCGCCGTATCTTGGGAAGAACCGTGGTCATGAACAAAACTCTGATCATTACAATATTTGGAATCTCTTCATTTCTGATGTTCTTTACAACCTATGATGCCGCCGCTACCGACTTTATAATATCTGACGACTCGGGAGGCCAGACAACATGTCTTACGCTGCATGGGGTTTGGAGCTCTGATGGAAACAAGACTACATGCTCAATCAGCACTAACATCTCACTTGATCAAAACGATTCTGTTACTATAGGAACAGATGTAACACTTGTAAACAATGCCAACATGAGTGACCATGCCACCATAATCAACATGGGAACGGTAATCAATAACGGACAACTTGCAATAATTGGCACAAATTCAGAAAACGGTCAGGGAGGAACTGTAACTAATTTTGGTGCAGTTGACAACAAGGGTGTTCTCTCATCAACTGGCTCATCAGGCGCAATCTTAAATGAATACTCGGGAACCGTGACAAATGAGGGTGCTCTCAAAATTGATAACTTTCTTGACAACAGCGGTGGACTTGTCCTAAACCAACAAGGAGGGACACTTGCAAACCTTGGCATAATAGAAATTGATAGTGGAACCTTTGACAACAAAGGCTATTTTGCAAACACAGGACTTCTATCACTACCACATGAGATATCAAACTATACTGCACTTGATAACGTTGGAACGGTAACACTGCTTTCCAACATGGTCATAAACTCAAGCGGTGTCCTTGTCATAGGCAGTGGCACCGTCCTTGATATCAGTCCTGACATAAATATGACAAACTCGGGAAACATTACCAATACAAACACAATCACAAACTCTGGCATAATTGAGAACAAGAACATTTTAGAAAACGATGGAAATGTATTGGACAACTGCGGATCAACTTTTGCAAGTACTGGAACTCTGAAAGGAAATCCGCCAACACCTAGATGTACTACCATAGTTAACCTAACGCCGAATCCCGCCTCTGCACCTTTAAAATCACCAATAACATTTACTGCGATGATCTATGACGCAAATGGCACCAAGACCAAACCCTCAGGCTCCGTGGCATTTAACGATGGAAATTCTGGCGGCTCGTTTGGCTTTACAGCATGTTCTCCACAAAACAATGGGTCGCTTGCATGCAGTGCAGTTTACACAACGCCTTCTGTGTCAAAATCAATAACCATTACTGCAAACTATGGCGATGACTTTGTGCACAAAGCAGGAACCGCAAACACAAGCCTTATCGTAAAATCGTCCACTAGTACTACCATGGTAGTCTCTGCAAACCCCTCAGTATCAGGTCAATATCTGACATTTACATCAACTGTATATCCTCCTTCGTCTGCAGGAACTGTCCAATTCCAAGTTGATGGGGCAAACGTGGGATTGCCAGTATCGCTAGTAGGAGAACAGGCAGCATGGAGCACATCGTCTCTTCCCGTGGGATTGCATGTGATAACAGCTGTCTACTCAGGAAACTCTAACTTTTTTTCAAGCACAGGCATTGTGACGCAGATAGTAAACCAAGCCAATGTTGCAACAATACTGCTATCATCCCAAAATCCATCGACATCGGGACAATCAGTAACCATGACTGCCACAGTTAACGCTGAATACCCAGGCTCTGGAACTCCGACAGGGACTGTAACGTTCTATGAGGACGGACAAAACATTGGTACTGATAATTTAAGTGGGCACACTGCGTCTGTTAATATGACTCCGTATGGCTCTCACACAATATCTGTAACATACTCGGGCGATTCCAACTTCAGAGTAGGATACTCTGCTCAGCTTTTACAGATGGTACGCCAGACAAGCACTGTTACTGTAACTTCATCGCAGAATCCGTCAGTATCGGATCGACCAATAACAATTACTGCAGCAGTATCTCCAGCATCACAGAGCTTAAACATACCAACCGGTAATGTGCAGTTTACAATTGATGGAACAAACTCAGGCTCATCTGTTGCACTGAGCGGAACAACTGCCTCACTTAACACCACGCTTTCAGGCGGCAACCACACCATAACTGCAACTTATCTGGGAGACTCGAGCTTTCTTTCAAGCACATCGCCTACACTTTTGCAGGTTACATTAGAACCTACAACTATGACAATATCATCCTCTCAAAATCCGTCTGTTGTTGGACAACAGGTATCTCTTACTGCTACCATTTCTGCAACTACCCCGGGAAGTGAAAACCCAACAGGTATAGTAACATTCTATGATGGCCAATCAATTATGGGGACAAGCACGATATCTAATGGTCAGTCTAGATTTGATACCTCGTCTCTCTCAGAAGGCTCTCACAATCTCAGCGTAGTCTATTCCGGGGATGAAAACTTTGACTCTAATACCTCAAACTCTATAACCCAAGTGGTTAATCCAACTCCAATACTTCCACAAAACTCGACTCTGCCACAAAACACGACAACCACTACACCTCCTCCTGCACAACAAAACCCTTCAAACACTCAGACCACTACACCTACACAGAGCACAGCAACTACCCAAGACCCTACGAAGACAGCGCAGCCTCCAATTATAATGGAACAAAATTCCCGTCATCATCCTTTTTGGCATAGACATCGCGGACAGGAACAGAATTTTGTGAATGACAACGGATGGACTAATGGTATCACAAACAACCCAAACAATCCAGACTCTGAATTGCAACAACAGTGGCAGACATGGGGTGAGGATAATAAAATTTCCAACGGTCCAAACAATCAAGATCCTACCGTAAGTCAACAACAAGAACAGATCTCTGTTTCACAACAGGAAGAACAGCAGCAAAAACAATCATCTACACAAGAATCTTCGTTTGAACAACAAAATCAACAACTATCATCTCAGCAGCAAGAACAGATTCAATCATTGCAACAATGGCAGAAATTAGAACACAAGCACGGACCATATCATGGATGGGAGTTACAACGGGAACAATCTTTGCAGCAATTGCAACAACAAAATGTACAAGACACTTCTCAGCAACAGCAGCAGCAACAGCAACAGCAACAGCAACAGCAGCAACAGCAACAGCAGCAACAGCAACAGCAGCAACAGCAGCAACAGCAACAGCAGCAGCAACAGCAACAACAACAGCAACAGCAACAGCAGCAACAACAACAGCAACAGCACAGCAGCAACAGCAGCAACAACAACAGCAACAACAGCAGCAACAGCAACAACAACAGCAACAACAGCAGCAACAGCAGCAGCAAAACGACCATGGAAATGATCACGGTTGGAGAGGAGATCACGGTGACCATGGAGGACATGACCATGGTGGACACTAGGCTGTTTAGCGTGAAAGTTTTGCATACGGTTAATTCAGATTGGAGGAAACTATGAAAAACATAATGAAATTCTCTCTTATACTGGTAATTTTGCTAGCAGTGTCCGTCTTCACCCAATCATCCTATGCATATTCTTCACAAAACGCAATCCTGCCTGATTCGGTAAAGAAAAATGCCAAGTTGTGGGTAAACGGTCAGATAAGTGATAGTGATTTTCTGAAAGTTTTACAACAACTTGTGAATAACGGAATGCTAGTTCTATCAACGCAAAACCACATCTCACAATCTTCGACCCATACTAATCAGAATTGCTTGAATGTGCCTACAGCTGGGATAAATTGGAGTGGGTGTGATCTCTCTGGAAGTGTCTTATCTGAAGTAAACCTTAGTGGTGCGGATCTTTCAGGTTCAATACTCAAGGGAGTAGACCTTTCAAAATCTGATCTCAGTGGTGCTGACCTCTCAGGGGCTAATCTCTATGACGCAAACCTAGAAGGTGCAAATCTTCAGGGAGCCAAGTTTTATGGAGCTAATTTCATGAATGCAAATCTTGATGGTGCAGTCCTAACAGATGCTAAATTTGCAGGGGCCAATCTTAATAATGCAAACCTGCCAGGAGTCAACCTGGCTTTTGAGAGTCTAGTTGACGTAAAACTAAGTGGCACCAATCTCAGTGGTGCGGATCTTTCTGGCGCTGATCTAAGCCGAGCATATATTGTCGACGCAAAACTAACTGGCGGCAGGTTCTATGGTACGAGCTTTGTTGCCGCAAATCTAAAGGGAACTGATCTGTCAAACTCGGAACTGGCAGGTGCAAACTTTTTCAACGCTAATCTGGTAGGTGCAAATCTAACATCCACTGATCTCCCAGATGTGAATCTTTCATTTGCTGACCTTACCGGAGCCAATATTTCCGACGCAAATCTTGTAGACTCAAAGTTGACATGGTCAAAGCTTGTGCAGGCAAAACTTGAAGGGTCTGACTTGTCAGGAATTGACCTTAGCAATGCAGATCTTACTGGGGCTGACCTAAAAGGTGCTGACCTTACAGGTGCTAAACTAGATAACGCAAAACTTGTCAATACAATCAGACAATGCCTCAACAATCCTATCTGCCTTGATTAAATGGAGATCACTGGACCTACTTTTAGACTCTGACCAAACTACACAAACTACAGAAGATTCAGCCCATACCAAGATAGACCATTAGGACCATGAAATAATCTGAGTGGACTTGTATAGAACAAAAAGCCATACTCATCGTGGCAAAAACCTACTCATGCTAGGTTTTGCGATGATCCTTGTGGTATCACTTGGCATATCGGCAAACGAAGCGTTTGCAATGGGACAGGCGCCATCAACATGCAACAATAGATATGATGGTACTATCACGGCCATGAAAATAACAGTAGGGTACAGGACATACAATCCAATGGCAAATCCAGAAGTATCCTTCCAACTGAAAAATGATAGGTCGTATACCGTGACATTTACCATTCACACACCAAGCCAGAGTTCTCAGAACAATACACTTGCCGGAGACACATGGTACGATACAAGCGCTCCAGGATATCAACTGGGCACATGTGTGAGCGGTGCGGCTCCAAACCAAGACATTACACTGACTGAAACTGAGAGCCATCCGGGCAACCTTGCACCTCAGACAACACAGAACGTAACATGGAACACTCTAGTACCAGGTCATGCAGCATATTGCATAAAATGGATAAACTAAGCCATTATCCAAAACCCTTTTTCCCATTTTTTAAATCAGTTTCTAACAACTCTGTAAAAGGTAATCAATATTCCAATACCGCATACAAGAATCATATCAACTGTGGGAAACTCTGGATATCTGGCAGGCCTGGCTGGGATCCTGTTACCGGACTGGGAACTCCAATAGCAGATAACCTGACTGCCGCGTTGACTGGAGGGTTATCATGCATCCAGCATTCCAGAATTTCCATTTACACAGGCAGTGCTTGTCTTATCAATTATAGCATTAATTGTATTGTACAATGTTAAACTATTAAGACAAGGAAAAAACCTGCAGTAAATTTTTCCGATTGAAAATCACATGTGTTGCAAGATAAATCATTGAATTTTTAATTGGTAATGTGAATGCAAACATGAATTAATTATGAATTCTTGTTTTTAAGGATCGAAAACCTAGAAGATTCTTGCATGGCACTTTAAATAAATTAACGCAGTGTAAAAAGATGTGACCAAAGACCATAAGATAATGCGATATTCAGAGGATATGATATGGATGATATGGTCAAAAGGAGAGATTTTTGCCGGAAATGACCCAGTTTTTTGGCGAAAAGATAGATTTGGAGCCTGGATCTTTCGTGGTCATTATGGAAGGACAGATTCAGAATATGGATGGGTGATTGATCCAATACGGCTATTATCTGACGGAGAAACAGTCGACATTTCAAATCTAGCTCCTGTCCACTGGGAAAACACAATAAAAGCAGGTGGTAATACTGAACGCCATGTAACCTCCACTGGCATTCATAATGAAAGGCCGCTGGAACCCAAGGCCATAGAAATACAAAATATGTGGAACTTGTACTAGTGCATTCTTCCAATATCTATTTTGAAAATTCCGGTGGTTTATTTAATTTTGAATTAAACATTTTACTAATTTCTCCATACATGCGCGTGAATTTCTTTCCTTCTTCAGTTGTTTTGTAGCGATGTATTTTTTCCTCGTATACCACCATGTTGTTTTCCATTAGAAAATTAACGTACTTTTTGGTAAGGGTGTAAGACAGATATGAGCCATACATGATCCTAGTTATGCTTGCACCAGAGTCTGTTGTTTGCAGGATGGCAGAAATAATTTCTGCCTTACTTCGATAAATCATACTTTATCATACAGTTCAGGTATTGTAAAGCAATTTGCAATAATCTTATAATGAATTCTTATAGAAATTTTATATTAAATACTGTTCTACGTGTGTTATTTGGATAATCTGTTCACTGACAAGTTTTTCAAAATTATTGTGTTGCAGTAGAATAATGATGTATGTTACTAAAGATTGCAATAGATAGATGAGTAATTATTAATAGATTGAAACAGTCCATACTTGTATATAAAAAGTGATAAAAAATATGACGTATTGTGAAAAGATAAAGTGTGTCAAAATATTGCTTGTAGATGAAGACGATAATCTTACTAAAAAGATTGAAAAGATTCTCGAAGAAAAAAACTTTGAGTGTGTTATATCTAATGAAATCAGCACCGGTTTATTGATGATACTTGAGCAGAAATTCGATATTGTCGTGCTTGATCTGAACATGTTTAAACCTCTTAGCAACGACATGATAGAATTTCTTGCTATCATTAGAAAACTAAACGAACAGAAACTAATCCTGACCACTAAATTACTTCTAAATAAGGACTTGATGTTGAAAATCATGAGAAATGGATTTGATGCTTTTCTAGTAAAGCCATTAAACATAGAAACATTCTGTGAGATAATAAACAGAAAAGATAGTCCGTCAGAGACAGGTGTAAACACTGCGTTTGATAATTGATTCTGAATGTAAATATATTACAAATCTCTGTAGGTATATCCGTCATTTTTAGTACAGAAGAATCTTACTTTAATAATAAATTGATGATCAAGTATTAGTAAGTATAGACCAAAAACATCCCAAAAAAAATAATGGGCGTTCGGCGGGTTCAAAAGACGCCATTGACATTATACAAGTGAAGAGTATAGCCAGGGCTTTTCTTCAACAACTGTATTCTACTATAATATTCAAAAATGCCGTTTTACAGGGAATGTCTGGACTGCAACAATGGATGTTGGGTTGGTAAGGGAGCGGATTATCCGTGTCGAGATAGATGCCTCAACAGGGATCATATTGGGATACTCGTAAATTGTTATAGAAAATTGTTGTACTAGTTTTTTATGGTATCTGTGTGAAGTATTGTGGATGCAAAAACAGCTCAGATTATAAAAGTTGACATTTAGGCAATTTTAAAAAAATCACAAATTCGATTCTTGGTACGCTGAGAATTAAAACGCAATAACCATCAGGATGTGGGCAAGCTATAATTTAAGGTTGAATAAAAAGTGGTTTTAAATTACTATCTTTGCCATTGCAACATCTTTTGAAGAGGCCAATTCTCCAATCTCTTCATACAAGTGCATCAATTTTCTACCCTTTTCTGTGATTCTATAGAGCTGAGTTCCCTCTTCGTATTTTATCATCTCGCCTTGTTCTAGATAAGCCAAGTATTCTTTTAGTTGTGTGTATGACAAATATGCTTGGTACATTATCCTTGTCTTTGTAGCGCCTGAACTCACAGAATCTAAGATCATTGATACAATCTCATTTCTACTACGATACTTCATAAGAACAGGTTCATACTGTGCTATAAAAGGGGATTGTAGGAATCTACTAGAAGATTGTTACATTTTTGTTCGATACCACGCACGAAAATTTAGCATGGACCAAGAAATTTGAAAAACTGATACAGAATTTTTCTATAGTAAATTTTTCCTATATTGAGATAATTGCTAGTCTCAATATGGTACAGTGTAAATCTATTGATAGTCATGTATTGGTTCAAGGGACATACTGTATTCCATAGAGATATCTGGTGTATGGGACAATGATATCTTCAAGAATTAACTTTGGCGTTTTTTCTTTATCGTGGATACTGATAATATCTGTGGTCTGTGTTGCTATCTTGTCTCATCCCCCGAGTGCAGATGCGATTCAGAAACCCACTGGAATCATAATTCCTCTTTATGTTTATCCTGGTCCATCGTGGGATGAGCTTGTAAAGGAAAAGGTTGCTCATCCATCAATTCCAATAATTGCAATAATAAATCCTGATAGTGGACCGGGAACACAGGATCCAAATTACAATACGGGCGTACAAAAGTTACAAAGTGCTGGAATCTCTGTCGTGGGTATGTATATACCAAAAATGTTGCATTTGACACAGTTACAAATTACATTGACAAATACAAAAATTGGTACAATGTTAACGGAATCTTCCTCGATGGAATGTCATATGTATCAGGAAATGAAGATTATTACAAACACCTAAGTAATTATGCAAAATCATTAGGTCTTTCACCTATCATTGGAAATCCAGGTACTGACACAATACCATCCTATGTTGGTACCGTTGATAATCTTGTAATATATGATAATTCTGGGTTGCCGTCAACTGACTTATTTGGTGGATGGCATACAAATTATGACAAGTCAAACTTTTCAGTTATTTCTTATGCTAATGATGGTATAAACAGTACATACGTTAAAAATATAATTCCATATGTCCAGTACATGTATATTTCAAACTCAACCATGCCGAATCCTTTTGATACTCTTCCCAGTCAACTAGATGATTTGTTAACAACCCTTGATAATGAACAGGATCAAAATGGAGTTTCTACACAACAGAAAATGGGAACAATAACAATTGATTTAATGTCTATTAATGGAGAAAGGGAAGACTACCATGGGGTTTCTCTGAAAATATATCATGACAACTCAGATACTTTATTTCAAACAATAAGTTCGATTACAGGAAATCCATATGATCTTTCTCTCCCTACAGGTCATATGTATAAGATTGAACTTTATGTGAGCGGCATGTATTCTGGCGTTCAGTACATAACACTTGATAGCGATAGCAACGAACTTCAATTCCACATACCGTCGCCGGGAAGTATTCTCTTTAATGTTGTCTACAATGACAGATCTACTCCGATAAATAATGCAACCATAATGGTAAGATCAAACAATGGCTCCTATCAGTATTGGACAAATAGTACCACAGATAATAATGGAAACAGCATTAGGTTTTGGTTACAGCCAACCATAACAGATGAGCAATATTATGTTGCAACTATATTGACCACAAATGGCTTGACCTATAGCTATCCATTTGATATCTTGCCTAGCATATCAACTAATGTTAAAATAGTCACACCGTGGCCAAGCAAACTGCCGATAATAACCGTCTCAGTTTACAAATCTAGTACACAGAAGATAACAAAATCCGATGGAAACTTTGCGGTGCAGTTGTATGACAGTGCAGGAAACAAAGTGGCAGAATCAAAAGTAGGTATAATTGGGGAGGTCCATTTTCCAGGTCTCGAAGCTGGCAGCTATGTTTTTCGTGTAATTGATTTGAATAATGCCACGGAATCGCAGTTGAGTGCAGATAAAATAATACTTGATGGAAACCAAACAGACGTTCAAATATTTACGAATACCACCACGGACAATATACCTACACTAGACAACGCATCTGTAGTGCCTGATCATATCCCCTCATGGGTACGAAACAGTGCAAAGTGGTGGGCAGAAAATCAGGTTAGTGACTCAGATTTCATATCAGGGGTTCAATATCTGATCCAGCAGCATATTGTGACGATCCCATCGGTACCACCTACATCCGATTCATCATCTATACCGATACCGCATTGGGTCAAATTAGATGCGGGGTTATGGGCTGAGGGACAAATATCTGATGATGATTTTATACGAGGTGTTCAGTATATGATATCAAATGGAATAATGAAAATATCAAGTGATTCAGTTCTGATGTTGGCTGATGAATTCTCTATAGTGTCAAACAGGTAAAGTAAAGAAAAAGATTGCCCCTTTTTCTGGTTCATTATTGTTTTCTGCCCAGATTTTACCGCCATGAGCTTCGATAATTCCCTTGCAGATGTAGAGCCCAAGTCCGGTTCCCTTGTCAGATTTTGTTACAAACTTGGAAAATAAAATTGAAAGTATCTGTGAATCTATTCCTCTTCCATTGTCTTTTACACTGACTAGTATGTCTTCGTTTCTATGTTTTAGGGTGACAATTATCTTACCAGCATTTGTAAATTTTATTGCATTGTGCAGTAGATTGGAAACAACCTGCGAGATTCTATCCTTATCTGCTTCTACCAGTACTTTCTTGGCATCTGTGTCGTAAAGTATCTTGATGTTTTTGTTCTCCATCTGAATTGATTCATCTCTAATGCAGGCAGAAATAACCTCGTTGAAATCAAAAGATTCTTTTTGAAGTGTAAGTGTTTTGCTTTCTAATCTGGTAACACTTAGTATGTTTTCCGTGAGACGCTGTAGTCTTTTTGCATTTCTTATTATTATTTTAATCTCTGGGTTGTCTCTACCAACAGTTTCTTCTAATATCTCAACATTTACCAGAATTGGCATGATGGGGGTACGTAATTCATGAGCTGCTATGTTGATAAACTCGGTTTGCATAACAAGCTGTTTTTGGATTGATTTGAAAAACTCTGATGTTAAAACTTTGGTTGCCTCGGTTCTAAGGGAGCCTGATATTATAGGATCACGAATTGCCTTTTTGAACATCTCTTCCCCACTCTGTGTATCCCTTAAAATCTGAATGAAATTCTCAAGTGCCTCAAGTCCTCTGTTGACCCTGATGTTTGCTTCTCTGAAAACTGCTTCCTGATTTAGCCTTGTTCTTATGCTGGCATGTCTGTTTTGAATTTCCAGAGTGGTCTGATTTAGCTTCTCTCTTACCTGTTCTATCTTCTCTGCTCTTTTTTGAATCATTTCATCGCGTGCAACAAATGCGTCTTTTTTTATCTTCTCAACCTGCTCTTTGATGAAAATCTGAATTTGTTTTACTTGGATGGCGTGAAGTACTGCTCTGTCTGACTCTTCAATTATCATCCTGAGATCCCCTTAAGTTCACGCAAGATCTCATTTTGTTTTGTGTTGTATGTTGTTTCATCAATTCGCCCTGTTTCATATTCAAGCCTAATCTTTAGCAACCTGGATTTCAATTGTCTGATCTCTTCTTTTGATTGTTGTTCTAAGGCAAGCTTATTACATTCATTTAAGATTGACTGGAATGTTAATTTCAAAATAAGAAAAGTTATGAGCATTTTATCTCCTCAACAAAATGAATATGGCGCCCATGGTCCGCTCAGGTGAAACGTAAAGCCTTGTGTTTCATATTTTGTCTTAAGTTGATCTAGTTTTTTGTGAAACAGACTAGATTCGTCTCGATTTACCAAATATGCTGCATTTAACACTATTTCATCAAAATCTGATTTTAAAAGACAACTATCCTTGGCAGTCTTGGCAAGATCTTCATGTATATGTCCGCTTAACATCTCGATTTTCTTGTATGTCTGATTTCTAATCGCCTCATCCATCTTCATCTTGAGAAAATATGCTGTTCCTTCTCCAGCTGAAGCCATCTCTTTTTTTAGTTTTTTAATCTCGGGAGTATTGTGAGATGCTAATTTAAGATTATTCAGGTTTGACTTGTCTATTATTATTTTCAATCCGTACTCGTCTTTATCTTTTAATTTTGTAATCTTTGATCTTAGATCCTTGTATGATTGAATTAGCATCTTTTTTACACCGTCATCGGATCTAAATATCGTTCCAAATCTTGCTGGCAAAATAGTGCCGTATGATCTTACCTCATCTATTATTTTTTGGTGTGAGGTTATGGCTTCAATCTCGGGTTTTATCTCCTTGAATGGAATGTTGCTTAATACGGCGCTGATGTCTTTGTAAGAAACGGCATATGTTTTCTTGCCAAACAATCCGATATTTCCAAAATTGCCGCCTTGTGCACCCTCTAGAATGCAGTAAAGATACTTGCCATCAATCATTGTTTCATCTTCGTTCCATCTGTAACGCTTGGAATGGCAGAAAGTGTTGCAAGAAGATCAAGGGCCACAAGGTCAATGTCTGCAACTGATACCGTTATTCTGCCCCCTATTACTGCGCCCTTTACTAGTAAACTATCAAGCACATCAACAAGTGATGTTCCCTTAAGCTGAGAATCTCTTGAACTTAGGACTCCCTTTAACGTACCCTCAAGCTCATCCGGCTTTAGTTCAAACTGTTCTGATATTTGTCCTACCTTCTCCTTTATCTGCATAAAGGCAAGCCCTAACCGCTCTACTTCTTCTTCGGATAAGGTTCCTAAATCTATCCTTCTTTGAGCTTGGCGCTCTAGAATTTGTCGTAATAGCTCAACTACCACCAGGACTAACTTTGCAAGACCTTTCTGGAGCTTATCCCCATCGAGATTCACTTTCTGTAGTGACTGTTCTTCGATTTGTATGTTAGATCCTTTCAACCAAGATCATCTCTTTGAACTTTTCAAGGGTACCTTTTTCACTGATACCTTTCTTGGTTGTGTCTGTTCCCATTTCTCCCAAGGAAGTTTTACTCCATATCGCTTGGCGGTTTCAAGTGATGCTATTACGAGATTTATTTTCAACGATAGAAGATCTACCCCTACGATTGATATTGTGATATCGCCTGTCAAAACTACCCCCTTGTCCAAAATTCTGTCAACAAGATCTACAATGGTAAGCTGTCGTGGGGAAAGTTCTTTAGACGACATTCTCTGTGTGTCCCTCTCGCCTCATCTTACAATACCCACAAATTCCAGTATCTTTAAACCAGTGTCTATCACAAAAACCATCTAAATATTCTTCAGTTCCTGTTTTTGATAGGTATGTTATTACAATATCAAGCGGAGTTCCACGTTGACATTCAGGACATCTTGTAAAGACCCATCCTGCACCCATTGCTTTTTTCAGACCCATGTCAGCGAATTTGCCGCAAACTAGACATACTGCCAATGCGTATCGATTTCCTGATTTTTATTTTTGTGGCAGTCCCGGTGGAGCCGCTAGTCCTAGTGCCGATGCATATCGTAAGAACGTGTCAATTCCTGATACAACAATTCTTGCCCTTATGACAAGAATTTCAATTCCTACAAGTGATACAGAGAGGTTTGCATCAATGACCAAGCCTTTGTCTAATACTCTATCTACCAGATCGTAAATGTTCAACATGGGTCTGTACATTTGTTGCTGTGACATTTTCTAGACTATTGCCATAGCAGATTATTAGATATAAGTCATTATGGTAAATTGTTCTATAACATTGTTCTATTTACAAAAAAACTGGGGTAAACATGTGGTCGGCATCCTTTTGTGGAAAAGAGCTATTTTTCGTTCAATTCGCCGTTTATGTGGGATATCAAATCACTAATTGTGATTGGTTTTCGTATGAAACACTTTACGTGCAAGTCTGGAAACATTTTTCTGAATTCATCATAATACACTTCAAAAGCAGTAAAAAAGCAGATCTTAATGCTGTCGTTTTTCTTAATAATTTCACGATAAAGCTCAAAGCCATTCATTTTTGGCATTCTAATATCAAGTAACAAGAGATCATGTGAACCTGGAACATACTCGTCAAGTGCCTTCACCGGATCATTATATGCAGTAACCTCAAATCCCTTCCTTGTCAATCCATTTTTTATAGATTCGGTAATGTCGTATTCATCATCGACTATCATGATCTTTTTCATAGCTTATTATTTCTCCAACTGAACATAAAAGTCTGTCCCATCATATCTCCTATACTACTGGTTCCAACTCTATTCCATTTCCTTTCTCTTGTGGTAGTTCAATCGCATAAAGCTGGGACCATGGTGTTTCTGACTGCAAAAATACGGTGCCGTCAATCTCAAGAATCGACAATCGAATGTCCGAGATTTCAGACAAGTGACTGTGTTTGTTAACGTGTGATCTTCTAGATATGAAAATAGACAAGTCAGAATTTGATTTAATCAGTCCAAAAAGGTCCAAGGTTTTTGAATCAGAATCTATTTTTGAAAACAAGTTTACAATATCGAATCCAAATATGCTTAGCAGATGTTTTTTGCGATATTTCTTTTTAATTGCTAGGATGGCATCTTCTATGGGTTTATGATGTTTTTTGTTTTTGGCTTGAGTATTTGGATTAATTGTATTTGAAAGTATTTTTACCAAATCTTTTTGGGCGCTAAATAATTTTTGATAGTGAGATAGCAATTCTAGACCTGATTTTTCGAATGGATGAAATAGAATCAGATTCTTAGTTGCAATAAAATTTGCAATAGTTTTGCTCAGAAACGCGAGTGCAATCTTGGCATTAATATGAAAATCAAGTTCGATGCTTATGATACTGTTTTTGGGAAAACCCCCTCCAAACACTTTGTCTAATTCCTGGTATCCAGTGGTAAAATAAGACTCATTATTTGACAGATCTTGTTTCTCTATATCTTTTGCTGAAGTAGGAAAATACATTGAATCTTCAAGTTTCCATGGCTGAAAATGTTCATAGCTATGGAACTGGCTGTTGTTTACCGAAAAGATGTAAGAGGGTTTGTTAATTCGCACTCCGCGTAGTTTGGACAAGAAGATCTCTCGTACAATTCTCTCGTTGTCCTGTCGCTGCCTGAGCTCGACTATGCCATCAACTAGAAAGTCAAATATCTTGTCTTCTGAATTCTCTGTTACAAAAATCATCCTTGCACCGGCACGCTCTCTCCATGTTTGAAGTACCCTCAAGTTATTCAACAGTGTCTCTTTATCCATCAAAAATCCAACTGCATCCCAAGTATCAATAATAATAGTTGGTGCCCTTACATCCATCAATTCATTTGTAATGCGTTCAAAAAGAGGGCCTGATTCGTCAAGCCGCGCGTCAACAAACATAGAACTATCCGTAGTATCAACTGATTCAGTTGGTTCTATCTTTTTTATTTGATTAAAGAATTTTGCAACCCATGGATAATACTGGAAAATCTGGTCCGGAGAAATTCTAGTCGAAATGTAAAGGCAGTTCTTATTTACTCCAAACTCTCGTAAAATACTTAGAGCAAGTGTAGTTTTTCCAGTACCAGTATTGCCTTTAATAATTAATGAATAAGTTTCTTGTTTTAGAAA
>NZ_RCMB01000019.1 GCF_011319465.1 Candidatus Nitrosotalea sp. TS | reverse complement strand
TATAATCTTCCTATAGCAATCCCATAAGCAAAAGAATCTGAATGGGTCCTGAGATCATCTAATGAATTTATTATCTTGAAGATTTCGTCTGATTTTCCAGTTACTTCTTTTATTTTTTGATTCACTTTTTCTTCAAGTTGAGAATTCACAATATTCCTTAGTATTCAGATGTTAAAAAATTATGTTTCTAAACAGTACCCTTTAATAGACTCAAAATTTCTAAATCGATTAAGCGGTTGTAGTACAGCTTGGTTAATATGCGGGATTGCCAATTCTGCGACCCGGGTTCAAATCCCGGCAACCGCATTTACACCTTAAGACCTTTCTTGATTATTTCTAAAGCGTCTGCTGTTTTTTCAGGTTTAGGAAGTTGGATCATAAATACATTAGAGCGACCATATTCTGAATGAGGAGAAGACAGAGCCAACATAGATGTCTCAGTTAAGGCTTCAAAGAAATCAAAAGATTCGTTTGCATACAATAATACTTTTTCTTCAATTTCTTGCGAAAAATGTAATGTCATTTTAACAAAAACATGACCCAGTCCATCCTGCAAGATATTAAGATTGGTTTCAACCGAGACTGGTTTTGCCAGCTATTGCCTTCATGACATCATCAAATCTTTTCTCTTCCATTATGATACAGGGTACCTTTTTTCCTTCAAAATCAAAAAGCGTAACATCCTTGTGTCGTTGGGCCAGAAGTTCTTCCAGCTCAGTGTCTGCCATATGCTAAAGAATGATATGCCTTATTTTAAAAATATACACACAGTAGATTTAGATGATGCAGAGAGTTTTTGCCAGTATTTCTGCTCGTTCGTTATCAGATTCAGCAATTTTCTTGCCAATATACTTGTTGTTGAAATAAATCAGATCAATCATCTTTGACTTGTCTACATTTACTATTGTCGCGTTGTAGGGACTTTGGATCTTTTGGCTAGTCAAGATTACTAATTTATCCACAACTGCCGATTTTGATATGTTAGAGATTTGATCGATATTATGATCATTGTTTGAGTTTGTTATTATGGCTACCCCTACTTTGGCTCCAAATGAATCCTGATACAGGGCATCTAGGGACAAATTCTGTTTCTCAAGTTTACATATACCTCCCATTTCATGTACAAGATTTGCCAAGTTGTGCACTGCCTCTTTGAGATCTTTTTCTGAAGATGGCTCGTTGCAGATTTTTCTTATTGCAATAAAATCAGATATTGGTATGTCCATTATACTTCCTCGCACTTTTAGTCCAGGATATGTTTGTTTTATGGCATCATCAATTACATTTTCATCAATTTTATCAAGACCCGACTCTTCTGATTTTTCCATTGCGTGATACAGTATGTTTATCACAGATCTAACACTTCTAAATTCTGGAAATTCCTCGTAGAGTGCTTGGATTTTATCGATCAGTTCCTCCTCTGACTTGACTCCAAGCTTACCGTGTTTGTCATTGTGTTTTATGTACTCAACGGCAATTTCTGCAAGTTCATCTTTAGAGTTTGAGCCTACCAGATCAATCTTGTAGTTTGCTTTCTCAAGCCTATCAAAAACAGATGGATTGGTGTTTTGTACTTCTGCATATCCCTGATGGAGTTGAAATCAAAAGCAATGTGCACGCAGGAATGTGAGAGTTTATCATTCCCTTTACAAATTCTATCGAATCCTTATTGCCATCAAATTCATCTATTTCAAGAAGTGTAATTTTCCCCAAAAACCTATGTGTAAATTTTGATATGGCTGAAATCATACCAAGCAATTCCTCAAGGTTTTGTATGTTTTCAAAGGAGTTTGTTACAACACTTCTTATCAATGCGGCTTCGATGATAATTGAATCTCTGAATAAGAAATTGTTTTAGATTTTCATCAGAAACATGTTCTTTTCCAGTTGTAATGTCTTCTACCTTTTCTTTAATTGTCAATCCAGTTAGCCTGTTTATCACAGTATAGTTGATGGCTTTCTTTGCAGAGTTATCACCCTGTTCTGCTCTTTCTCTTATGTATACTAGGAATTTTGTTCTTAATTGAACAAAAAAGTCATTGTCAAATCCTTTGATTATTGCATTGTAAATGCTTGACATGGTCTTGGGCGATATGGTAGACAAATCAACAAAGGAGCATTCTGCATTGTAGCGTCCTTTTAAATTTTTTATATGTAGTGCCAAGTGAGTCTTCCCAGAACCTACATCTTGGATTACCGTTATTACTCTAAAGTCATTATCTGCAGAATCTCTTCCTTGTACTTTGCCATTTAGTTCTTTCATACATTCAACTATGGCAGATTTTGCTTCTTTGTGTCTTTTCCCTCCAAGTATCTTTGCATCTTTTTCAGTGGTGTAGGACTGACTGGGATATGGGGTTGTTTTCTAATCCATATGCATACATTAGACATTCCTCACAAAACCATGAACCATTCCACGAATGATGATACCTTCTTGGCCACCTGATGAGACCTCATATCTCTCACGATGCCTCTCAACTAGGTCACTTGCGAGCGAGTAAAATTTTTCTTTTGAGAGATTCTGTGTCTCGCATACTTTTTCTCTTACCTTTGAGAATGGAGTCCATCCTATAGAGGTACCTGCCTCACTGATACACTTGTTGAATACGTTCTCAAAATCAACATTTTGCGGCAAATTTTCTTGTAAAGAAATTCTTTCCATGTCTTCCCGGAGGTTTTGAGTATGCTCTTTTAGCCTTGCAACAGAATGGCTTACACCAATTACCATATTGAGCATGAGTTTGAATTTTGTATCATTTTCTGTCAGATGTAAAATGTAATTGTCCCTAGTCCAGACGAAATAGGCAACTCCCTTTTTCTCGATGAAGACTTTGTCTTTTTGCCTTAGATTCTCAAGTATGTCATCGCATTCTTTACCAAATGCTTTCTTGAGGTCTGCCTTTTTAATACCGTCTATTCCTGCAGACTCTATCCTGTGCAGAATTTCCCCAGTCATGTACAGAACTCTCATGAAATTTTATTTAATACCCAACATAATCTAGACCAACTATTTGGTGAAAAATTCTTACCTTCGACGTATTTGTCGATAAGTCAAATCAGATTGTCTCATTTAGAAATCGGTCACATTATAAAGCACGTTCAGATAACATGATTCGCAGAATGATGATCGGGTTTACTGATTATGATGAATTATACCTGGGGTATCTGACTGCTTTCTGAAGATATTTGTACGCGTAGAACTTGCTGATGACTGGTTTCTAGGTTTAGATGCCTGCCGTATCAGAGTCACGAAGTTGTCGTTCAATTTCCATTAAACGCTTGATGCGCTCCTCTAATGGAGGATGTGTAGAAAAAAACCTTGCAATAGTCTGACCTGATATTGCCGGTACTATGAAAAATGCATTCATTCCCTCCATTTTTTGAAGTCCCTGCTTTGGTGCTACCTTTACTCTTCCTTCTATCTTCATCAATGCACGAGATAGATTCATTGGTTGACCCGTAAGTAGAGCCCCACCTCTGTCAGCAGCAAATTCCCTGTATCTAGATATGGCTCGGATCACTAGGAAACTTAGCAACCACACTATTGCAGCTACAATAATGACCAAAAAGAGATTCCCTCCTTGCTGCTGCCTTCCTCCGTATCCCGAACCATATCCACCCCACATTGAACTGAACATTGAGGATTGCATGAGATACCAAGCAATAGTAGAGAACAAACTTGCAAGGGTGATTATTGTAACATCTCTGATGTTTTATGTGAGTGATTTCATGAGATAGGACACCCTCAAGTTCGTCCTTGTCTAGAATTTTCATTATTCCCAAACTCACGACTACTACAGAGCTCTTTGGACCCTTGCCTGTAGCAAATGCATTTGGTATATCACTTGGCATGATACCTACTCTGGGCTTTGGAAGATTTGCCTTTTGCGTTAATCTTTCTACTATTTCATGTAAAACTGGATATTCTTCCCTAGTTACAAGTTTAGTTCCTGTGCTCCAAAGAACTATGCTTAGCAGAAAAGTACCATTGTGCCCCAATCATCAATCCGGCAATTATTGAGATTGGCAGGATACCCAAGCCAAAGTACATGGCAATGAAGCTCAAAAATACAAGGTAGATTAGCGTGAGTGCAAGAAAACTAATTACCATTCTTACTGTTAATTGTAAGTCTCGTTGCATAATGAGAAACACGCTTTGTATCATAATTTAAAACTTGACAATTAGTTATAACCCAACAAACTGCACGTGAATGACTTTAAAGATTAATATTCAAAAAAAGATACAATGTGTTATCAGAAATGTCAGATGACGAATGGAAAAAGAAGCTCACACAAGATCAGTACTTTATTTGTAGAATGAAGGGTACAGAGCCGCCTTTTTCTGGTCCATACCACAATTGCAAAGATAGTGGAGTTTACCAATGCGTTTGTTGTGAGACAGAGTTATTCAGTTCTGAAACAAAATTTGATTCTGGTACGGGATGGCCAAGTTTTTGGGAGACATTGCCAGACAACATACGAGTGGAGACTGATACCAGTCATGGCATGATGAGGACTGAGGTCATGTGTAAAAAATGTGGTTCTCATCTAGGACATGTTTTTGATGACGGACCAGCTCCTACTGGACTACGATACTGTATAAACTCGGCATCACTTAAGCTTCAAAAAAAGTAAAATCTACCTTGGGTAATACCAAAATTACCTTTATGTTAATAGTACCGTATGGTACGGTAAGATATGTTAAATTGCGAATTCTGTCCAAGGCAGTTCTTTGAGACTGCAAATGGTTTAGTAGAAAAGACCTTGCATGAGGTACTACATGATCCGGAGTTAGTCAACAACTAATTTCTGGCTATTTTTTGAAGAAAATTAAAACCGAACTTTTTTATCGGCTACGGTTATTGTAATTTAAAGTGAAGCAGACAAAAAGGACTGAGAACAGCAAGGGATCAACCAAAGATCGTACTGCAGATGTTCTCAAAAAGATGAGCTCAATTTCTGAGGCAACCAAGGTTTTGGCATCAGAAGTGAAAACAATGTCCAAAATTTTCACTGAAAATCAAAAAATACTAATCTCATTAAAAAGCATGATAGATGGAGTAAATTCTTCACTAGATCAGATTCAGAAAAGTTCAAGACAGATAACCATTCTTGAAGAAGATACACAAAGACTCTTCCATGGAATTAGCCAGGTAAAAGCACATTCAAACATCATAGAGAAAATCAATGATCAGATAAATCGTCTTCAGGATCAAGTTAGCAAGATTCATCAAAAACAAGAGAATATTCCCGATACCAACAAGCTCATGCAGAATTTAGCAGACAATTTAGACTCTATTAGAAATAACACCAAGATGATAATGCACGTATCAGAAAAGACCGAGAAGATACGCGAGGAGATAAAGAGCGTTACAAGCAGAGCAGAGTCATTATCAAACATTGGCTCTGAAATTGATGAGGTAAAGAAGAGTACAAAGGAAATCTCTGAAAAAACTGAAAAAATGCAACATCTTGAAGAAAGCATATCAAACATAAAAACTGAAATTGACGGAATCGTCACAAAGACAGAGCCAATCTTTGGTCTTGATTCTCAGATTAGAAACGTAAGCACAGAGATTAACTCGTTGATAAAGAAAACAGATTCTCTTGATGTGTTAGGTAATGACATTAGAAATGTAAATGCTGAATTTAGCAATTTCAAGGACAATGTGCTAGGCAAAACAAAGGATCTCGAAGAGAAAATGTCAGATTTTGCAGAATTACTCAATAGAAACTCATCTTCCATATCCGAATTTAATAAAAAGACATACGAGATTTCTCAGCAATTAAATGAGATTAGAGATGTGACCCACAAGACCTCGCAGAGTACTTCGAGGGAAGTCATGGGTTTGCTCCGTCTTTCTGAGTTTCAGTCTAACATACGTATGAGATCAGAATCAAAATATGGCACGTTAGAGGACATACAAAAAATGGTAGCTCAGACTGCAGATATGGTAAATCTATTTGATAGACTTTCTATCGAAGTGGAATCAAAGATGCCACTTCCTCTTGAAGTAAAACAATGGAGCATATCAAAGATCATGGATTGTTCTGACAGGTGGGAAATCAGATTTACAGATGTCTTTAGACTTTTGATAAGTGAGCTCGGAGCTGATTTGGTAAAAGAGTCAATCAGAATGGAACAAATCCGCGATCTATTTGGAATTAGAGCGGTAGATGAAGTAAGACATGAGCTAAATATTTCCTAGGTCTCTTCCAAATCGTAAGCTCTTAGACGTTCTCGTTTTCTCTTCAACATTGCAAATATTCCAATTATCACAGCTACCCATATGCAACCAAACAAAATGTTTGATATGCTCACATACATGTATGGTGTAGCATCAATTAGACTAAATGAAATTGCTGAAGCTTGCGTATGAATATTTAGCATTCCGGCATGAAATGCTGCACTGTCAGGAGATGTGCTTGCAACTTTATCTACGGTTCCTAACATAGTCTGTAGGTCTCCTTGCATTAATCCAAAGTCTGTGTCGTCAGTAGGAAATATCCATACTGGATTACCATGAGTTGGGAGAAGCATCATTATATCTTTCAGATCGTTGTGAATGGTTTGCGGGTCAGATGTAGCCTGAATTCTTGACAAAAGCCCTCTAGATTGGTCAAGCGGGTATATTGTGGTACCATATTCCTCAAAAGCCATCACTACACCTAAGACTATGAGTCCCATAATTCCTGCCATTGCAAGCTTGTAGTATGTATTTGCCATTCTTTGAGTACCTGATGTAACAGGCATATTTCTTGATTTGCCTTTTTTAAATGTTGAATGAGATATGCTAAGATACGCTATATAGAAAAATCCTACAACCTGAATTCCTATTATTGGAGCAAAAATGGGATTGTTTGAAAAGATCGCAACAAATATTCCTATGACTCCATATACGCCAAAGAATATCTCAAGCAATGTAGTTTTTGTGAAAGGTAAAGCGTAAGCTTTGTCTCTCCAATCATCATTCTTATTTATTATTCCAAACTTTGGAGTACGCAAAAATTCATTCTTCTTTCCAAAGAGCGCATCAAAGACAGCTACGGTATTATTCACTGACATGCCTGCAGAATAGAAGATCATGTAAAAATATGACAGTACCTTAGACTTCCAACTTGCATGATACAAGTCTCGAATTATCATAATATACACCAGAGGTCCCATAGCAAGATATGCCATTATTGTAATGGCTGGCAGTCCACTGATTACATACAGATTGATTTTTGAAGCTAGTAATATTGGAAGAATTAAGAATTGTATCAGCATTAATGGAAATGATATGTGTCTTGTAAGTTGAACAAAGGCTTGGATCTTTGTCTCAACGGGGATTCTCTTTATTGCAACATCTCCCAATAATTTTATTGCACATTGAATTGATCCTTTTGCCCACCTGAATTGTTGTCTCTTTGCCGCATTCATTTGTACGGGAAGTTCAGCATCTACTACAATGTCAGGTATGAATACGCATTTCCAGCCTTTCATCTGTGCCCTATAACTAAGATCCAGATCTTCCACTAGTGTTGCAGTGTGCCATCCCCCAGAGTCTTCAATACACTCTCTTCTCCACACGCCAGCAGTACCATTGAAATTCATAAATAAATGAGAGTTACTTTTTGCCTTTTGTTCTATGAGAAAATGAAAATCCAAGCTTAGTGCTTGTGCCATCGTTAAAGCTGAATATTTTTCATTAACGTGCCCCCATCTACATTGCACTAGACCTATCTCAGGCTTGCAAAAATACGAAAGTGCCCTTTTTAGAAACCACGAAGGCGGAATAAAATCTGCGTCAAATATGGCGACAAAGTCACCTTTTGTAAAGCTCATTGCATGACGAAGTGCCCCCGCTTTGTACCCTTTTCGATTTCCCCGCCTTACATGAGTTATATCGAATCCTTTCTTTTTGTAATCGTCAACTAGATCTTCCAGAATATTGAAGGTATCATCATCAGAATCATCCAATACTTGGATACACAGTTTTTCTTTTGGATAGTCTTGTGCACAGACAGCATTTACCAATCTGGCCGCGACGTATTTTTCATTATAAATTGGAAGTTGGATTGTAACTGTTGGGATTTCTTTTAACTCGATAGATTTTGTTTTCTTTTTTTGTCGTGCCAGGAAAACTAGATAATAGAAATTACAGGTGTATAGAGTGATTACAAGGGCTATTCCGATGAACATATTCCATAGGAATTGTGTTAAAGGAGTTGGTAGACTATGCATCAGCATTTGGAGTCTTTCAACTCACAAGTCCTTATAGCCTTACCGTTGTTTTACTAGCCCTTCTTTGAGATCTTGATTGCCTGAACAGGGCAAACATTCTCACATGCCAAGCAGAAGATACAATCTGGTTCTCTTGCCATTAGTGGCTTTTTATCAGATGATGGACTTCCTTGAAAGTCTGCCCATTCGTAAACCTTGACAGGACAAGCGTCAATACATGCACCGTCTCCCACACAGACATCAAAATCTACTGAGACAAATTCACCCCATATACCTAACACTTCGTTTCCTTTTCTTGGTCCAAAGATCTTGATCTTGTTACTACTTGATGGAGCAGTAAACGTTTCAGTTACTTTGAGCTTTGATTTGAATTCAACATCTATTGGTCCCTGTTTTGCTCCAGATGGGGTTTCTATTTCTACTGGTTGTTGTGCCTCTTGTCCGGGCGGAGGTGCAGCTGGCTTTGGTTTTGGTTTGGCATTTGGAACTATCTGTGCCAATGGTGTCATCTCTTCCAGTTCTTTGATAGCAATCTCTGGTTCTACTTGTTTAGTTTTCACAATGTGTTCAATCATCTTGTCGGCAAGAATGCTATTGCGCAATATAGTATCAATCATCATCTTAGCATTTGCATCAGCTTTTCTTCTATAATCTTTGACCCATAAACCGTCACCGTATTTTTCAATTGGATAGATTTGATATATCATGTCAACTACCTCTCCGGTTACAACTTCAACTTGAACTTCAAGCTCAATCTGTTTGTATCCTCGTTCATCTGGATCTGGCATGTTCTCCTCTTTCCAGCGATATGTCGCATAAACTCGGTCAGCAAACTGATCCATGACAAAAACTTTCTTAAAACCGCTAACAATGGAATCTATTTCATACTTGTCTTCCAATTTTATTGGCAGGCGATAAAGTCCTAGTTTATAGCTGTGTAGTGGGTAAATCCCTCTCTTTGAAGTGGCAGACTGGACAGAGTATACTTTATCTTTTAGAAGCAGAGACATGTTATTATTATTAGAAAAAGTCTTTAAAAACTCTTCTCAGTAGTCCGGGCAAGTCTCTTCACGGATCTTTCGGTATCTTTCTTCCATCTCTTTGGCATGCTCTAATACCCTCTCAAAACTATACTTGTCCTTAGGAAAGAACCACCGTATGCCAACTTTATGGCCAATACCATCCATATCATAGATCATCCCTTTTTCTGAAATTACGTTGTATTTTTCATCTATTGCTTGTTCTTGTACTGTAAGACCTCGCTTGGTTTTGTCTTCCATGATGAGATCAGTAGAACCATCCCTTATGGCATAGAATATTCCTTTGTTTAGTACAGGAAGTTCCTGATCGGACTCATTATTTTTCGATTGGGTTTCCAATCATATTACCCCATTCAGTCCAAGAGCCATCATAATTCCTAACTTGCGGATATCCCAACAGATACTTTAGGACAAACCATGAATGAGATGATCTCTCTCCTATCCTACAATAACAAATCACATCTTTATCTGGTGTAACTCCTTTGGGTTCGTAATTTTTCTTTAATTCGTCAACAGCCTTGAAAGTACCATCAGTGTCATTTACAGCAGTAGCCCATGGAATATTATGTGCACCTGGAATGTGTCCTCCCCTCTGAGCATGTTCCATAGGATATTCTGCCGGAGCTGTAACTTCCCCTGAGAATTCTTTTGGAGAACGTACATCAACTAGAACAGTGTCTGTTTTGTCAAGGGCTCTCCTCACATCAAATAGATAAGCTCGCATTCCTTCGTTAGGTGGTTTTGACACATATTTTGTTTTTTGAATCTGCGGTTCTTCTTTTGTATATGGCTTTTTCTCCATTTCCCACTTTTTCCTGCCACCGTTCATGATCTTTAGTTTTTCATGTCCATAATACTTGAATATCCAAAAAACAAAAGCTGCAAACCAGTTGTTGAAATCACCGTAAAGAATTACTTCTGAATCAGATGTTATTCCATTTCTTGACATTAATTCTTCAAATTGAGATTTGTTAATTATATCTCTGGTCACAGGATCGTTGATGTCTCTTTTCCACCAAATCAGACTGGCATTTTGAATATGTCCCTGTCGGTAGGCATTCTCTGGATCATAATCAACTTCAACAATCTTAATTGAGCTATTACCTATGTTTTTTGCCACTGTCTCAGTGTCTATCAAAACTTCAGGATGTGCGTAGGTCATAACGTCTTTCTAACTGAATTACAGAAGATGGTTCTTAATATTTTATACCCATCATATGCTTTTTAAGTAAAATTAGAATAGTACTCTTGATTGGATCTCAATAATGTAGCCATCGTCAGCAAAGTTGGCTCAAAGGAAGCAGAAGACGCAGCAAAGAAAGTAGCGAAGAAACTACTTGAGAGAAAAATAAGAGTACACACAGTATCTCCAGTTCAAGTTGAAGGAGCCAAGAAAGTAGATGAATTAGAAGATCTCAAAACTGCAAAGCTTGATCTTACAATCACGCTTGGCGGTGATGGTACCACTCTGCGCACCTTCAGATATTTAGAAAATGAGACTCCAAATTTGGCCATAAATGTTGGAGGCAATAGAGGAATTTTATCAGAAATAACTATGCCAGAGATTGATACTGCAATAGAGCAGATAATATCGGGCAACATACTTCTTGATAAAAGAACTCGCGTAGTTGCATCCTGTGCAGGACAAGAATTTCCTCCTGCACTAAATGAGATATACATTAACAGGCAAAATCTAACCAAAACATCACTTTTTGAGATAAGATTCCAAAATGATACCGTCACACAAAGAATGGACGGCGTGATAATTGCCACTCCAAGCGGTTCAACTGGACACTCATATTCTTTAGGAGGTCCAATTCTTCATGAAAGCTTGGATGTTCTAATAATAACACCGGTAGCGCCAGTCAACAAATTACCTTCCATAGTAGTGCCGGATGAAAAAATTGAGATACTAAGCAGTCATGATTCCAATATAATCATGGATGCTCAAGTAATCAAGACTGCAAGATTTGATGAGGTCATCACAATTAGAAAATACAAAAAACACGCAGTGTTTGTAAGACTCAAGAAAAGAGGTCTGAGACAGATGAGCAAGCTTGGTTTTTAGAATTTTAGATGCTACCTCTTTTTATGCAGGCATACCATTTGCGTCACAGGATATCAGCTATACCACACCGCTAGTTTTTGAGGAAATCAAGCATATCAAAAAAAGCCAAGATGCAATAATGATTCTAATCGAATCAAACAGATTAAAAATTGTTGAACCTGAAAGTAAATTTACTGAGATGGCACTCAGAAAAGCAGAAGAGAGTGGAGATCATCAACAGCTTTCCAAAGAAGATATTTCAGTTATTGCGTTATGTTTGCAGCTAGGAGGAGAATTAATGACAGATGATTTTGCAGTTTCAAATGTAGCAAAACATCTGAATTTGAAAGTCATTCCAATTATGACAAAAGGTGCAGACAAGATAAGTTGGGTTTACTTTTGTCCTGGCTGTAAATCGAGTTCATCAAAAGCTTCTATTTGTCCAATATGCGGAAGCAAAATAAGACGTAAATCATCCAAGCGGTAGTCTTCGTCCCATCCAGTCAGCTAGTGAACCGTCATACAGTCTGACATTTTCATAACCAGCAATCTTAAGCTGCGTGAACACGTTTGCTGCCCTATGGCCAAGCGCACAATAGCACACAAGTTCTTTGTCTTTTGGGATTTTTTGTTCTTCAAATATCTTTATGAGTTCATCCTTTTCTTTGAAAAGAGCACCTTTTTCTCCCACGCCATCAGTAAAAGGAAAAAGAACAGAATTTGGTATCCTGCCCGCCATATACTCTTGCGGTGATCTAGCGTCAATGATAAAAGCCGAATCTATTCTCTTTTGAAGTTCTTCTGCCTCTATTCGAATAGTAGAATTTACTTTTGGCACAAAAGTAGTAGGATTTGGTTTGTGGACCTCCTTTGTGATTGCAAGTCCTTTTTGATGCCAGCTTCTAATTCCAATGTCAAGAATCTTTGTTTTTTCATGCCCATAATATAGCAGAGTCCAGGCTATCCTGGCTGCAGATGGATCCATGTAATCTCCATATACTATTACAGTCTTTGTCTCATCAATTCCAAGAGAGCTAAACAGGCTTGCAGGCATTTTCAGGTTCTAGGACAAGATTTGCGCCAGAATCAGTAGTTGTAACTACTTTTTCCACACCAAGAGGCTGGGACCGCGGTATGTGTGCATATGAATAGGCAACACTTCCTCGAGAATCCAATATGATAAGATCTGGATCATTGTAATGTTCTGCCAGCCAAGAATGAGAAACTATCATTTAGTTGTTAAAGTCAATCAGCAGTATTTTATTGTATGTCAAATATCATGTAAAGTTTTCTGACCAATTTTTTTGTCATTTTTTATTTCTGCATCAAGTAGATTTCGTATCTTTTGTGCACGTGATTCACCCATTCCTTCTATTTTTGAAAGTTCTGCGATGGATGCACTAAAGGAATTACTTGGAGACCCGAATTTTTCCAACATCCTTGATGCAAGTTTTTCACCTACTCCAGGCAAGCTGGATAAAACAGACAATTGTTGGTGATGTATATTTCCTGATTTTCGTATCTTCTTCAAGAATGGACCTTTTGTCTTTTCTTGTCTTGCACACATTGCAACTAACAATTTAGCGGTATTTGACGCATTTGGGGTTGGTAAAACAGGTATCTTGAAATCTAGAGCTACAGAGGAAATCGCGCCGTAGAAGACTAGCGGGTTTTCGGCAATTTGGTTTATTTCGTCAATGTCACCCTCTATAATGATTGCAGGATGTTCAAAATGCTCCTTCAGTCTATTGCATTGATCAAATAACCGTCCATCAAAAACAGATGAAATAAAATCATGAATACTTTTTCTTTCAACCACTGTTTCAGAGGCAACGATATAATCCCCTATTGGGATATTTTTCATCTCCACCTTTACTCCAATCTCTTTTAAAAGATCAGGAATGACCACTCTTTTTTTCTCGTTCGTCAATTACCATTCGCATGTCTTCGATCTTCATTGAACCGCTAAAATTCAGCGAGTATTTTATTTAGGAGTATCTGTTTTTTGTCCAGTTGGAGCAGTAGATCCATGTAACATTTCTCTGATTTTTGTTTCAGATTCTTTGAGATTTTCCTTAAGTCTAGATTCTTGTTTCGTTAGTACAGTTATACGAGTATTTGCAAGTTCCTTTTTTTCCTCAAGCTCTGAAACTAGAATGGGTTTTGTCGATTTAACAAGAATCGAACCTGCTGCCTTGTACACAGCGTCATTATCACCTGTCTTCTTTAACGTCTCAAGAGCTCTTTCTGTTTCAAGTTGTTCTGCCTCAAGGTGTTGCTTTTGAGCCATGATTGATTGAAGATTTTGTTGTAACTGTTGTAATCTCCCTACTTGTTCTTGTAACCATGGTGGAATTTGTTCTCCTGAGGACATGCTTGTCCCAGTAGTTGTTTTGCTTATATTTTTACCGATTCTATTGCGTCATTACTTGTTTGAATCAGACGTAATGTAGAGTTCAAGTTGGCGCGAAGATGTGCAATCTCCTGAGTGTCAATTAGAATTTCTATTTCCTTATCAAGCGTCATTTTTGTCTGAGTTGGATTTTCATCATAAAATTTGTTATCAGTTTCTAAAGACTTGAAAATTGCCTTGTTTTTTTTACCAGCAAAAACTTGGATTTTAGCGCTATAGTTTAACGTCATAGGCCATGCCTGCTACTTTGAAACCACACTTCTTACATACCCATATACCTACTGCCTCTCTACCAAATTGAATAGAGCCACAGTCAGGACATCTTCGCTTAGTCTTTAGAAGTCTATGTACTGCAGTGAACTTTTTGCGTGGTTTTAATCCATACTTTTGACCCAGACCTTTTAGCGAAGCTCCTTTACCTTTTGCCATACTACATCAACTGTTCTAGCTTCTTCCTTATTTTTGTTCCCACGGAGAGTGCCAGTTCTGAGCACTTTAAAAGTTGATCAACTGAGAATCCATCTTCCCCACCCTTTTGCAATGCACAAATATTACCTGCAGAGTTTGTGGTGATAGTAATTCTTGCGTCCATGCATGCTTCTTCATCCTTGGTAGGATCTACAATTATGTAATCCCCTATTCTTGCCATAGTAACTGAAACTGGCAATGTCTTCACAGGAGGCTTTGATGTGACTCCTTCAACTAAGACGGGTGCTTCATCTTTAATTTCGTATTTTGGAATGGTTGAGGAAAGTACTGCAGACACTGAAGCATATGAGCAGGCATCAAAGAGATTTCCATCAGAATCAATAACACTACTATCAATGAATATCCCTACAACGGACTTGTTCTCAATTAAAACAAGTTGATGCAGATCAATCATTTCAGTCTCTCTTATACCACGATCTACAACTCTGGCAAGTTCAATTACTTCCTCAGTTGGAGGTCCAGGCTCTACATGTGGATCAGCAAGTGGAAGAATTTCAGCAGTGCAGATAAGAATTCCTTTGTCTCCCAAGTCAGGAAATGGCTTGTCAGGCTGGACTTTAACTCCCGTAATGACTTCGGTATTTCCTAGCTTCACTCTAGCAGAACCATTTGCTTTTGGAATAACTCCTGTTTCTATGCTCAGAGGACGCTGTTCGTCAAGGGCACGACCGTCCAATCTTTTTCCCTGCTTGAGCAAGTCTAAGATTTTATCTCGTTTTAATTGATCAATTATTACAGATTCCAATTTTATTGCACTCCACTTTCAAAGTATCTTTCAATAAGAGCTCTTCTTTGAACCTCATAGACCTGTCTGCAAGCCACCTATGGCTGTTTGCAAGCATGTTTTGTATTCCTCCGATGTCAAGATTCCATCAAGTTGCATCAAAGTAACTTTTCCGGAGTTTGGCATTATTGCAACAGGCATGTCTGCTTGTCCTTCTTGATCTTCTTCGTTGTTTACATCTAGAACTATTCTATCAGCTACTTTACCTGCTGCACATGCAGATACCAAGTCTCTCATTGGTATACCAGTATCTGCCAATGCAACTGCCGCTGCATCAAGAGCAGCACATCTAGAACCACCATCAGCCTGAAGAACTTCCACAAATACATCAATAACAGTTCTTGGAAAATCTTTCAAGATTAAGGCTGGTTGAAGTGCTTCCTTTAGTACTTTGGATATCTCAATTTCTCTTCTTGATGGAGCTGGATTTTTTCTCTCAGTTACAGAAAATGGCGACATGTGATATCTGCAACGCAAAATTCCAGTATCAGGATTAGCCATGTGTTTTGGATGTACGTCTCTTGGTCCAAAGACACCTGCAAGAATCTTGTTTTTACCAAATTCGATATATGCTGACCCATCAGCATTCTTTAGAACGCCAACTTTGATCGAGATATTTCTTAATTGGTCTACTCTTCTCCCATCACATCTAATTCCATCTTCACTCATTAATTGTGTCATTATTTTCATCCTCTGGTATTCCTAGCATAGATTTGACTCTTTCAGTCAAGTTAGGCGTATGCGCTAGGGCATCCACCATTTTTACCGCCTCAATTGCCTTTAATAATCCCTCTGGATCGTCGCAAGATACTACAATCCATCCATTTTGGCCAATTGTTATGATTGCCTTTGTTGCCATTTCTATAGATTGGATCATTGAGCCTCTCTTGCCTATCAGTCGAGGTACTTTGCTCGGAGCTATCTCGATTAGCTCACCGGCATCAATTTTACCTAGATCTCTATCTTGAACGGTTCAAAAGCGGATCTCGTGATCTGTCAAAATTTGCTACTCTTGCAGCTACCAAGTCTCCAATGTTCAATCTTTGTTTTAATTCATCCTTAGTTGGAGAATAATCTCTGCCAAAAACATCCTGAGCTGGTAAAAAGCCTATAAAACAAGAATTAATGTCAAACTCCCAAGACAACGGAGAAGTTCCAACTACTTTTCCAATTACCAAATCATTTGTTTTTGGTACATATACGCCCGTTAGTGGGATTACTCTTACAGCATTCTCGAAAATTTCAGATATTCCAACACAGGTTGAAATAATTCTGTCGCCCTCTTGGTATACGTTTTGCTCTGGTCTCAATGGTCCGGTTACAATAACGTCGCCAGGTATGACATATCTTCTTTTTATGTCCATCATTTCGAAACCTCAACAGAAGCAGTACCTTTTGTTACCGAACCCAACCTATCAATCACATTTGCTCTTGCCGCAGCCGGTATATCTAGTATTACTTTAAGAGATCCATTTGATTGCCATTCTTCATTCTTCAAAGAACCAAATGACTTCAATACCGAATAAGATTGAGCTGCAAATTGTGCAGGTACCACAACTTCAAGTAACATATTTTCCGACTTGAGTGGAATAATTGATCGGAGTTGTTCAACAATTTCTTTAATTTGTTCATCTACGTTTCTAAACGGATCAATTGAGATTCGAGCATCATCCATTGCTTGTTCTATTCTAAGCGGCGGGTGCGGAAGATGGGATCGTGGATCTACAAAGCTTTTTGCAATAGAATCTACAATTTGTTTACGTTTTTCTGTGACCATCTTTCGTCTCTGATCTGTAGTGAGATTAAGGTCTCCTTTTTGCAGTATAATTGTTGCAATAGAAATAGAATCTGTGGTTTTGAACGCTTTCATCAGTTTTTCTGTGGATGCCCTTGTTCCTTTGTTTGAATCCGAATACACTTCATCTGAAACTAGGACACCTGAAACTTCCTTTCTTTTGCCAAGTTTAAACTCAAGGGCAGGATCTGGTTTTACTATAATTTCGAACTTTTCGCCCTCTACAGACAACCTAACAACCGTAACTTTATCCATGACTGAGGTATCCATTCTTGGTATTTATCTATACAGAAAAACTCGCTAGATTTTTATTTGGAATTTCAGTCTTCATCCACAAGGTTTGACTTCTCTAGAGATAATTGAAGAAAATGAAAATAGAATTATTGTTAAATTAAAGGGAATACCGCTTCAATATGCCAATGCGCTCAGAAGGATTTGCCTTTCTGGTGTGCCTACCTTTGCAATTGATGATGTTGTAATGATCGAAAATTCTTCAGTTTTGGCAGATGAAGGCGTATCGCACAGACTTGCCATGCTACCATTGAAAACAGACCTTTCTAGATTCGTAGAGCCTTCCGCCTGTGACTGCAATAGCGAGTTAGGATGTAGTCGTTGTAGAGTCTTATTGATGCTAGATTCTGGTAATTCTGACACAACTCGCACTGTTACGTCACAAGATCTTAGTTCTGAAGATGAAGTTGTAAAGCCAGTAAATCCCAATATTCCCATCGTGGCTTTGGCGCCAGGCCAAAAGTTGAAGATTGAAGCTTATGCAAGACTTGGACGAGGTAGCGAGCATGCAAAATGGAATTCTGCGACAGTTTCAGTTCTAACTCAAGGTAACAACGTTGACGAACATATTTTGACGGTAGAAACTGTAGGAAGTTTGACCCCAGGCGAAGTAGTAAAAGCAGCAGTTGAAGAGTTAGAGAAGAGACTGGGCGAATTTCAGCAGACAATGGCAGCACTTGGCTGAGCATATATTATATTTGGGTAAAAATTGGCATAAGTACACATGACTAATCAAGTTGTCATACGAATGGCAAAAGAACTCAAAGTGGCCTCAAAGAAGAACAAGGCACCCATCTGGTTGAGACTTTCAGAGATGGCGTTAAAACCAGCCAGAACAAAAAGAGTACTCAATTTAGGTCAAATTGACAGGTTCGTAAGCGATAATGACATAGTCATAGTACCTGGAAAGGTTCTGGGTACTGGAAACATTTCACACAAGATAACATTATGCTCTTTCTCAATTTCCACAACAGGAGCAAAGAAAATAACACAATCAGGAGGAAAGATCATAGACTTTGCACAGATGATCAAGAATAACCCAACAGGTAAAGGAGTGAAAATACTTGGCTAAACAAGAACAGACACAGGCAAAGACAGAATCCAAAAAGCCTCAGGACATAATAGTAGATGGTACAAACCAGGTAGCTGGAAGACTGTGTTCACACGTAGCAAAATTATTGATAAACGGTACAAGAGTTTCAATTGTAAATTCTGAAAACATCATGCTCAGTGGTGACAGACATATGATAATTGGTGAATATAGAAAGTTTCTCGAGGTAGCAAGTATTAACAATCCTAAATTTGGTCCATTCCATCCTCGTCGACCTGATACAATGATCACAAAGATGGTAAGAGGTATGCTTCCAAAGAACAAGCCTTCTGGTCAGACAGCCTTAAAGAGACTGAGAGCATATTTGGGAGTTCCAAATGAATTAAAATCAAAAAAGACTACTCAGTTTGAAGATGCAAAGATAAGAAGGCCGGCTGCATATTATACAACTTTTGGAGAGCTAGGCAGAACTGTAGGGTGGCACGAATAATGGCAAAACTTGAAGGTTATTTCGCATCAAGAAAAACTGCACGTGCTCATGCCTTTATCACAAAGGGAGCAGGTCGAGTTAGAATCAACAATGTTCCAGTAGAGATGATGCAACAAGAAATAGCAAGAGAAGTAATTCTTGCCCCGCTTGAAATCACAGGAGAACTTAGAAACAAAATTGATCTTTCAGTCAAAGTACGTGGTGGCGGTTTTATGGGACAATCATATGCAAGTGCTGTTGCAATATCAAGAGCTTTGACAGGTTGGACAAAGACCCGAAAAGAGCCAAAAGATCATCCATTTACAAGAACAGTTCGCGAAGATCTAAAAAAGAAAATTTCAGAATACGATAAACACTTGCTTAGCGGCGACGACAGAAGAAAAGAACCAAAGAAATTTGGCGGCCCTAGTGCTAGAAGAAGAAAACAGAAATCATACAGGTAGCTTTGAAAGCTGTAATTCTGGCCGGCGGGCGTGGAACACGTGGAAGGCCTTTTACAGACTATATTCCAAAAGCAATGATACCGGTTCATGGAAAACCACTAATTGCTCACATTGTGGAATACCTATCATCATTTAAGATCATAGAGGATATAATCATCCTTGCAGATTTTGATGGATTTAGGCAAACAAATAGAAAAATATTTTGAAAATTACAAAAGGGCAAAAAAGCCACTTCAGATTTATTCAAGATTCTCAAAGTGGGACTGGTGGAGATCTAGTACATCTAGATAAGATTCTGGAAAAAAATTCAGAATTTCTGCTATGGTTTGTTGATAACCTGACCCCTCTTGATGTCAAAAATATGTATCAGTTTCATAGAGAAAAAAATACCCTAGCTACAATAGCTACCAGAAAGTACAGGAAGGAAGAGACAGGTTATGCCATAGTAGAAAATGGAATAGTCGTTGAATTTAGGGAAAAACCAACAATAAAACTCGAGATGGCCGAATGTCTTGGAATCTACATCCTAAACTCAAAAATTCTGAAGATCATCAAGTCAAAAAAAGATAAAAGAAAAGAAATGAATCTTTCATATGATATTCTCCAACCATTATCAAAAGAAGGAAAGATTAGTGCTTACGATATAGGAAAGAATCCATGGATTGATGTGGATTCACCAGGTCGTGTTGAAAGAGAAAAAGAACTGGTAAATACAATAATTAAGAAACTCCAAGGCTAGAGTTTCTTTGAGCGGCTTCATATTTTGAGATCTCGTCGTTATGTTGTAGTGTAACTGCAATATCATCAAGACCCTCAAGGAGAATTTTTTTCCAATGAGGTTCAATATCAAAAGATATAGATGTATCATCATTGATTATGGTTTGTTTTTGCAGATCTATTTCAATCTCAGATCTACTTTCAAATAATTTCTGTAATACTTGTTCATTTACCTTTATTGGTAATATTCCATTTTTGAAACAGTTGTTATAAAAAATATCAGCAAATGATGTAGACAGGACAGCTCTGAACCCAAAATCTAGAAGCGCCCAAGCAGCGTGTTCTCTGCTTGATCCACATCCAAAATTGTTTCTTGCTAACAATATCTTTGAATTTTTATATTTTGGTTCATTTAAAACAAAGTCTTTTTTTTCAGTTCCATCTTTTTCATATCTCCAGTCATAAAACAAATATTGTCCAAACCCAGTTTTTTGAACCAGTTTTAAGAATTGTTTCGGAATTATCTGATCAGTATCAACATTAACCTTGTCAAGTGGAGTTGCAATACTTTTGATTGTTATGAAAGGTTCCATCTCAGTTCAAATCCAACTCACGTACGTCAACAAAATGACCACGAATTGCAGCAGCGGCCGCCATTACAGGACTAACAAGGTGGGTCCTACCACCAGAACCTTGCCTGCCTTCAAAATTCCTATTAGAAGTGCTTGCACATCTTTCACCAGCAGATAGAATATCAGGATTCATTCCAAGACACATGCTACATCCTGATTCTCGCCACTCAAAACCTGCATCTTTGAAGATCCTATCAAGGCCTAATTCTTCGGATTGTTTCTTCACATGCTGTGAGCCAGGTACAATCATCGCCCTTATTTTTGATGAAACTTTGTTTCCTTTTACTATTTTTGCAGCCTCAGTCAAATCTTCCAATCTAGAATTTGTACAAGATCCAATGAAAACTCTGTCTAGTTCAATATCAGTAATCAAAGTTCCTGATTTGAGTCCCATATATTGTAGGGCTTTGGTTGCAGCTTTTTCTTCCTCAGGGTTTCCTTTTGCATATTCCTCAGGAAATGGAACCTTGCCTGTGACATCAATAGTCATTGCAGGATTTGTTCCCCAGCTTACCTGAGGCGCAATTGTATCCGCATGTAATGTGAAACTTTTATCAAATCTTGCGTTATTATCAGTCTTCAAGTTTTCTCTCCAATATTCTACTAATTTGTCATAATTTTTGGGAACATATCTTCGCCCTTTCAAATAATCAAATGTCTTTTCATCTGGAGCTACAAGACCTGCTCTTGCACCTCCTTCAATTGACATATTGCATATAGTCATCCTTTGTTCCATACTAAGTTCTGAGATTGTCTCTCCCCTATACTCAAATATGGTACCTGTGCCTCCGGCAGTACCAATCCGTCGTATTATTGAAAGTATGATATCCTTAGCAGTTATCGCATGAGGGTTCTTTCGTTTTCCTTCCACCCTAATTTCAAATGTCTTTGGTTTTTCCATCCATATGCATTGAGTAGCCAGTACATGTTCTACATCACTTGTACCAATTCCAAAAGCAAGTGCACCAAAAGCTCCATGAGTGGAAGTATGACTATCGCCGCAGACTATTGTTGTTCCAGGCAAGGTTATTCCAAGTTCAGGACCTATGACATGAACTATTCCTTGATTTGGACTGTTAATATCAAAAAGCTCAATTCCAAACTCTTTGCAGTTTCTTTCAAGTGCCTTTATCTGCGTTGCAGAGGTTTGGTCCAGTATAGGTAATGACCTGTTGCTTGTTGGCACATTATGATCCATGGTTGCAAAAGTAAGATCTGTTCTTCGTACCTTCCTCTTATTCATGCGTAGTCCATCAAAAGCCTGTGGTGATGTAACCTCATGCACTAGGTGTCTGTCAACATACAACAGAGAACGGCCGTTGCCTTCTTTTACTACATGTGAATCCCAGATCTTTTCAAACAAGGTCTTTGCCATCTAATTATTCACATTCAAATCGGAGATATAATGGTATAACGAACAATTGTTACGGAGTAGATTTTCTATGGTTTGTAGTTGAACAATCCGCCCGCTGCAATTATTTTTCCTATCAATTCTGGAAATGGCTTTATTTTGTAGGTCGCATTTTTTGTCATATTCCTTATTTCATTTTTAGATATTTCAATCTCGAGTTGATCTCCTTCAGATATGTCCTTGTAGGCATTTTCTTCTATCTCAATAGGTAACAAGAATGCGCCATCTACTGCATTTCTATAGAATATTCTTGCAAAGGACAATGCCAGAACTGCCTTGACTCCAGAGTACGATAGTGCTATTGGTGCATGTTCCCTTGAAGAGCCGCAGCCAAAGTTTTTACCCGCAACTAAGAAATCGCCTGGTTTTACTTTTTTGTGAAAATCTTTGTCAATTCCCTCCATGGCATGTTTTGCAAGCTCATTGTAATCATGAATTTTTAGGTATGGACCTGGCAATATTACATCTGTGTCAATGTTGTCCCTTTCATATTTTATTACAGAGCCTTTCATTTAATGTCCCTCGGATCTGTGATTTTTCCTGTGATTGCAGATGCAGCTGCAACAAGGGGTGAAGCAAGATACGTCTTTGATTCAACATGACCCATTCTGCCTGGGAAATTTCTATTTGTGGTGCTAATGCACACCTCATCTTTTGCCAAGACTCCCATATGTGCACCACAGCAGGCACCACATGTTGGTGGACCCACCATGGCGCCAGCATCCATGAAAATCTTTACAAGCCCTTCATCCATTGCCTTTCTGAAGATAGATATCGCGGCAGGAAGTACTTCAGTTCTAATCTTTACTTTTCTTCCTTTAAGTATTTTTGCCGCAGCTCTCAAGTCCTCAAGTTTTGCGCCAGTACATGAACCAATGTATGCCTTGTCAAGCGATACAGATGATAGTTCCCGTGCGACTGTGATATTTTCTGGAGAGAATGGTTTAGCTACAATTGGATCAAGTTCAGACGCCTCATATTCGTAGGTTTTTTCATATTGAGCGTCAGGATCTCCGTGAACTTCACTGTAATTTGTAGCTCCTCTCTGTGCAAGATAGTCTCGTATTTTTTGATCTGGTTCAATTATTCCACTTTTTGCCCCAGCTTCTGTAGTCATGTTAGTTAGAGTTAGTCTTTCCTCAACAGACATTTCGGAAATTCCAGATCCTCCAAATTGCATTGTCTTGTATGCACCACCATCAGTACCAATGTCACCAATTATTTTCAATATCAAGTCCTTTGCCATTACATAGTCAGGCAATTTTCCATTTAGCTTAAAGTAGATTGTTTCTGGAACCTTGAACCAGATCTTTCCATTCAATAGAACATACGCTACATCAGTATGTCCAAGTCCTGCTGCAAATGCACCTAGTGCTCCAGTGGTGTTTGTATGCGAATCACCCCCGACATAGACCTCGCCTGGTAAAACCATTGCCTCTTCGTGAGAAAGTGTGTGACAGATCCCATACTGACCCATGCCATATTTGAAATGCTTTTCTATGCCATACTCTTTTGTGAATTGCGTCAACAATACCACATTTTGAGCAGATATTTTGTCAGCTGCAGGTACAAAATGATCCTCGGCAACCCACACTTTTTCCGGAGCCCATAATTTTTCGATCTTCATTCCAGTCTTCTTTAATTTTTCAAATACAGCTATTACTCCAGGTCCAGATACATCATGTACCATCACCTTATCCACATTAGCAAATATGACATCGTCTGGAGACACTTTGGTTTTTCCTGATGCTCTAGCCAGAATCTTTTCAGTGATATTCAATAAAAGAAATATCTTTTTTAGAAATTAAAACGTTTGCAGAAAGAGCCGCCTACAAAGATTTACATTCCTTGAAAATCATCTAAAAAAAGTTGGTTTCAAGACTTTTAAAATTATCAGTATTAATCGTGTTTTTATCATTATTCCAATATGCAGTTTATGCGCAAGAAGAATCTGCACCGCAGACTAGATTATCAAGTAAAGGACTGGCATTTGTTAACCTCTCAACCTCTCCTGCAAATCCTGTTACAGGTCAGCTTACTGTTATTCTCATTCAGTTCATAGATCCACAGAGTAAAGTTCTACGTGGTGACATTTACTACAACTTTATCATAAAAAATGAAACAAGCCAGATTCTCACATTACCAGGAGGATCAACAATTACTGGAAAGGTAGGAATACCATACGAGTTTGAAAAACCAGGAAATTATCAAGTGGAAATTGATCTAAATGACACTGCACTCTCAAAAGACAACTCAGTTTCACTTGATGAGGTTACCTTCCCAATTTATGTATCCCAAGGAGAATTACAAACAGCAAACCAAACGGTTTCCAACACAACATCTGAGAGTAGTTCTAATGTCAATATAGATACTACCAACAATGACAATAACCATCTTTTGTTAGATGGTGTGCTTGTCGCTATTGCCGTAGGCATAGTGGCATTCATGGTCAGAAAAAAGGTCATCTCAAAGAACAAAAAATCAAGTATACCGGAATAGTACCATACCTGCAGAACGCTAAATAGTAAATTCGGTTATGAATCATTCATGTCGCTTTCAGTATTTTCAATAAAGTCCTTGCCAAAGGCTGAGAGGTTTGATCTGTTTGAGAGCCTAAAATCAGATCTTGAAACGGAGGAATTAGAACTTCAAGATGGAGACGTCATTGTGATATCAAGCAAGTATGTTGCAAATTCTCAAGGAAGAACAGTGGAATATGACAAAGTGTCTCCATCTTTGGAGGCGGGAACTATTGCGTCAAAATTTCACATTAAACCGAAAATAGCCGAGATTATTCTAAGAGAATCAGATGTTATTTTTGGCGGGATTCCGGGATTTGTTATAACATCTTCAGATTACATCATGGCGCCAAATGCAGGCATTGACAAATCTAATGCAAAAAAAGGAGACGTTATTTTATACCCAATTGATCCTTACGCCGTATCAGAACAGCTAAGACGCAAATTTCTGTTAACATATAATGTTCACGTTGGAATAATCATAATAGATAGCAGGTTGATGCCAGCAAGGTCGGGAACTGTAGGTGTTGCAATTGCATGTGCCGGGATAGAGCCATTATCAGATCTTAGAGGTCAAAAAGATTTGTACGGAAATCCACTCAAAGTTACATTTCAAGCTGTGGCAGATGATCTAGCATCCATTGCAAATCTCAAGATGGGAGAAGGAGCTGAAGCTATTCCTGCTGCACTCATTAGAGACTCTGGTGCCAGACTCACAGATAGAAGAATCCAGGAGAATGAAATGGCTGTTTCATATGATCAATGTGTGTACGTTCGTGGACTTGGAACAAGAATCTGATGCAGCCATAGTTTTAATAGAGCTAGATTTGACGGCAGCATATGGTGGAATTCTTCACCCGGTATCCAAAGACGGTATCACTCCTAGATGGAATGAGTGAGATGGTAAAAGTGGACAAGAACGGAGTAGAACAGCTCACCATCGTAGTAAAGAAAAGCGTTGACGAATTGCTGAAAGTCTTCGCTCATGAGGGTTTTACTCATGTCAAGTTTGAGCACAAGCAGACACTGCAGATAGGCCACGGCCTTTCATTGAAACTGAAAAAGCCCTGGGAGATGCATGTCAGGCTGCTTGAAATGAAAAAAGGGCTGGTAGCAATACAGGCCGAAGTTGAGGTTTCGCGAGACTATTTGCAGCACCTCTTTTGCCAGCGAACGCCAGTCTTGTACGAAATAGAGTCTCTCCTCAAGAAGCATCAAATTGAATACAAAATATGGAATGAAAGAATAAGAAAATATGTCAAGGCAATTGTTGACAATTACAAGGTTCAGCTTAAAACCCCAAGCTTTCCAGTTTTGGCTTGGAAGCCAATGGTATTTTTCATAGGAGCAACAGGCATCCTGTACCTCTTCAAGTACATACTGACAATCTAGCCCTCTTACAAGACAGGACAATCATTGCCGTTCAAATCTTAAATCAATCCTCTGCCTAGATAATACATGGCAATGTCATGGTATGACAACAGCCATCGACTAGATACACATGAGCTAGAATACCTGAAAAAAGTCGAGTACCTGTGGAATCATCTTTCCCAGACACAAAGACTCGCCATATCATCATCCATAGTCAACGATACGCTAAGACAGGAAAACAGTAAACATTGCTTTATTGGAGAAGCAATTGGAACAAAGAAGAGAAATGCTGTTTTGCATAACAATTCATTTGCATACAAGGCCATAGAACTTACCAAGATGATATTTTATGATGGACCCAGTTATGACAACCTACTAGACAGAAGGGTAACAAGAGAGGAAAAGGAGATTCTAGACGATATCTATTATGCAAAAATAGGAGACCTGGAATACCAATACAAAAGGGCAAACGAACTAATCAGATTCCACATAATCAGTCATTTGTACGCCATTTAGAAATATGCCAATGCAGGGTAGAATTTGGACTTGGACGAGTAGAAACCAAGATCTATTCCTAAAATAAGATTGAAACTTTAATTAGAATTTTTTAGAATTACATGTTGATGAGTGCAGCCAAGCTTCCTCTTTCGCTAAAATTCTATGGAGTATCCCCTTGGGAATTAGAAGTTCTATACAGCCTGCTCCATAGCTTGTTCCAAGTAGAGGAAGATTCACAAGAACAGCCTGACGAGGATTTTACCACAATGATTGATATCGTTTTTCCTCTTGCATTCAGTGATGCCTTCTTCAAGTGGTTTGGAAATGCAAGATGGGACAAGTTCAAGGCAATTCTAAAAGAATTGAAAAGACGACGAGGAGGAGGAAAAACACTGCGAATTTACATGAAATTCATTGGCAAGCCAAGCATAAAGTTCACGCTAGATCTAGACAATAGAAATTTGTTTGATGCAGCCATAGAAAAAACAGATTTTGTTTTGGAACTTCTTCCTTATCATCTTGATCCACACAAGATACCTGCCAGCATCACAGAAGTTATGTATTATTTTGATGATAGAACTGGGAGATGGAATATCAATTCAGCTACGTCAGAAAATGAAACTTATACGTTTTCACAAAACGAATGGAAAATTACTTGATTTCTTTTTCCAAAGGTTCTAGTAGAGAGTTCAATTCGCGATATTTTTTTTCTATAAAATCTAAAGACTCTTCAAGCTTCTTTGATTTACCGTATTTGTATCTGATGAGTTCTCGATGTCTCCAGAAATTCTTTCCTTCACCAACTGATATGGTACTAAAGTAATCTGGACCTTTCAGGCTATCAGGAAGTTTGATATTGTAAGGAAAGAGAAATTCTGCCATAAACCACTCGTCACCATCAGGATAGTCAGAGCCGGTTTCAATATCAAAGAACAGATGAAGAAAATTTGTTTGCATGAGACCATCATCTCTCATGGTGGGATGTTTTATGCTTGACTTTTTAAAATCCAGGTTCAGAAGGCTAGGCTCGAAGTATCCCTTGATAATTGATTTGCGGAATATCTTGTTAACTTCCTCTAAATTCAATGTAGAACTACTCTTCTGTTCATCATGCTAATAACTTATATCATTGTCGTTAATGGGATTTAACAAATTGGGTCACTAGTATCAAGAACGTACAGATTATTCTTTACAGGAAAAAACTCACCTTAGACTTGAAGTGAATCTAGAATTTTTGAAATATCTGTTATGGGTTTGCCGTTTGATGAAATTTCTTGATATGCCGGAGGATTTTCAAGATAGTTTGGAATTCTATCCGCTATCCTTTCATCATATGGAGCAATCATCTCATTTTTATAAAATATTCCAGTTGGGATTTTTGAGTCCCATTCATTTGACTTTATGAGGGCTTGTGTTAACTTTTCATTTTCTTCATCTGGTGAATCTATATGCACAATTGGATCATACCCAGTATCCTCCAACTTGTAGATTCGTGGACGCGGTTTCTTTGTTATTTCGTCAACATTATCCATTCCTGCAAACCAATCTCTTGTGTTAATGTCATTATACGTAGGACATGGTTGTAAGACATCAAGAAAAGAAAGTCCTCTATGTTTCACGGCTGCAACGATTAGATCTTTTAGTTGCCTGACATCATATGCATATCCTCGTGCAACAAATGTAAAACCGCTAGCTATTGCCAATGCAATTGGATTCACGGATTGGTTTACGTTAGGTTCTGGAAGCGATTTTGTCTTCAAGCCAAGCTTAAGAGTTGGAGAAGCTTGCCCTTTTGTCAAGCCATAGACACCATTATTGAATATGATATAGGTCATGTCCACATTTCTTCTTCCTGCTGCTACAAAATGTCCTGCACCTATACCCAATCCATCTCCATCACCACCTGCAGCAACTATTGTCATTTCCGGATTTGCAAGCTTGGCGCCTTGCGCAAAAGTCATTACTCTTCCGTGTAGCGTGTGTACACCATAGACATTTACGAAATGAGACGTCTTGCCAGAACATCCGACTCCTGAAAAGATCGCAGCCTTGTGACGAGGTATTGCCATTTCTGCAAGCGCCATCTGAATAGCGCTTACAATTCCAAAATCGCCACAGCCGGGACACCAGTCATTGTGCACCTCGGTTTTGTAATCTGATAAATTAGACGCCATATGATAACACCTGTCTTTTCTCCGCCTTTCCGTCTATTATTTTTTTAATTGACTCATATAATTCCGTACAAGTCATTGCTCTTCCAGTATACTTGAGAATATAATAGTCAACTTTACGGTCCAAATTTTCATTTAGTAATGTTCCTAGTTGAGCAGAGTAATTTGCTTCCACGTCTATTATGGTTTTGACGCCTTTTAGCAAAGATTTGACATGATCTTGTGGGAACGGATGCAATAGTTTTACTTGTATAAACCCAACGTTATAGTTGTCTTTTTTCAGCATTTCAATTGCATCAAGAATTGGGCCTTTGGTAGAGCCCCAGCTTACGATACAAAAGTCAGAAATTCCATGATTTACCGCTTGATCTTCCTTTGGAATTGTTTCTAACGCCACCTCAATCTTCTTTGCTCGCTTGTCCATCTTGTACATTCTATTCACTGGATCTTCTGGAGATATGACCTTGTTCATCGCTTTCATCTCCGGTATTCCAGAATATACCATTTTCAAGCCCTAGCTTAGATCTTGGCGATATGCCATCTTCAGAGGGGGCAAAACGCAGGTAATTATCATCAACGATTTTCTCTAAGAGCTTGCCTCGTTCAATTGTAACCTTTGTTGGATCAAATCTTTTTACAGTTGACACAGTACTTGCAATGAATTTATCCATCATGTGAATTACAGGCATTTGGAATGTTTCTGCAAAATTGAAACATTCTGCGGCATCATAAAATCCCTCTTCAGTATCACCTGACGCATAAACAATTCTAGGAAAATCACCGTGGCCTGCATATATCGCAAAGAGCAGATCGTCTTGTCCATGTCTAGTAGGAAGTCCTGTTGAGGGACCGCTTCTTTGGTATAGTGTAACTACAATTGGCACTTCGTTTATTCCAGCCCAACCAAGCGCTTCTGCCATAAGAGAAAATCCAGGACCTGAGGTACTAGTTGCAGCCCTTGCACCTGTCAATGCAGCCCCAATCAACATTCCTATTGCTGAAATTTCATCTTCTGTTTGTACTATTATGGTAGAGCCTGGCCTATTATTTTCAACATCAAATGTTTCATTTGATTCCAAAAATACGCTTTCGTCGGATGCGGGTGTAATTGGATAGTATGATTGAAATCCTGCATCCAGCAGCTAATTTTCCAAGACCAGTAGATTGGAAACCTTGTACTAGAATAACATCAGAGTTACTTTGAATTGGAGATAGTTGATATTTGAATTTCTGATATTTGGCTGTCGCATAATTATATGCATAGTTTGCGGCATGTTTATTCATCTCTGCAATCTTGGGCTTGCTTGAAAAGACCTTATCCACAGATCGTAACAGAGTGTCAGGCGGTAAACCCAGCAAACCAATTGATACCGACACAGATAGGACATTTAACATTCGAAACATTCCTCGAATGGTAGGATTATTCATTTCATCTGCCAGAGTAGAAAGTATTGTCTTAAAGGATACAGGATACAAAATGACGCCTCTTTCTTTTGCTGCTTCCAATACTCCATGTACAGTAAACGGTTTATTCTTTGACAAAAGATATTTCTCTAATCTTTCTTTGAATGGCTTGTCAAGAGTCGGGATTTCGTCAATCTTAACCTGCTCAAGATCAGACTCGTATACAATTGCGCCGTCATCGTGTACATCATCAGTATGTCTGAACAGAGTTTCTGCGTCAAATGCCGCAAGCATTGTAATTCCAGATATATTAGAACGAACTTCCTTGTCGGAAACCCTTACCCCGAAATAGCTATGCTCTCCCTTGATATTAGAATAATATTCTCTTTTTCCAAAAATTTTCAGACCGCATCCAGCACAGGCACCAGCAAAGATATTAGCTGCAGATTCAACGCCGCCTCCCTGAGGGCCGCCTATAACCCACGTTAAATCTATTGACGCCACGACGAATCTAGACAGTCATCAAATATTAATAATGCTATAATTCCTATTTTGCGACTTAACCGCCGGTAGCAGCATCAAACAATGCACACTCACATTTATCACGCTCGCCACAAAATGGACAAACACAAACACATTTTTCAATTGGATTACTACATTGAACACAAACTGCAAACTCTTCTTTGTGTTTCAATTCAATATTATTATACAGACTTGTTATAAATGAGTTTTTATAATGACCTTTTGAGTGCTTTTTTCAATGAAGATTTTGCTTACTCGACGTCTGCACGATTTTGCAGTAAAAGAATTGAAGAAGAGATACCAAGTTGAGATCCATACTGGAAAGATTCCAATATCGAAGGATTCACTCATCTCCAAAATAAAGGACAAAGATGGCTTAATTTGTTATCCATACGACAGAATCGATTCAGATGTAATAAATGCAGGAACTAGGCTCAAGGCAATCTCTACTTTTAGTGTTGGTTACAACCACATTGATGTCAATACCGCATTAAAAAAAGGAATTACTGTAAGTTATACCCCAGAGGTACTTACAAAGGCTACAGCAGATCTTACCGTGGCACTCGTACTAGCTCTATTTCGAAGAGTCTGCGAGGGAGACAGACTGATTCGCAAAAATGAATGGAGAACCATATTTGGGCCATACGAGTTTCTTGGCACGGATCTCTCCGGAAAAACCCTAGGCATATTTGGAATGGGAAGAATAGGCAAGGCAGTTGCAAAAAGAGCACTTGGTTTTGAGATGAAATTGTTATACCACAACAGAAAAAGGCTTTCCCCTCAAGAAGAAAAGAGGTTGAATGCAAAATATGTTTCACTTGATGAGTTGTTCAGAAGAAGTGATGTAGTAAGCATCCATGCTCCATATACACCAAAGACACATGAGATAGTGAATCTGAAACGGCTCAAGAGCATGAAGAAAACTTCTTTTCTAGTAAACACAGCACGAGGCAAGATAATAAATGAAAAGGACCTTGTGGCAGCATTAAAGAAAAAAATTATCGCAGGTGCTGCCTTGGATGTATTTCAAAATGAACCCATAGGCATTTCAAATCATTTAACAGGATTAAGAAACGTGCTGATAACTCCGCATATTGGAAGCGCAACCGTAGAAACCAGAAGAGAGATGGCAGAAATAACAGTAAAAAACTTGATTCTCTCACTTGCTGGAAAAAAACCAATCTACCAAGTTAAAGTTGAATCAGGTCGTTTGGGTCGATTTTAATACAACTTGTTCCCACGGGTTTTAGATCTGCAAAGTGAATCGATCCTTGCGGAACTTTACCTTCTTTCTGTAAGGAACCCAGTCTATCAACAAACATTTTCTTGTGGTTGTCACATGTGACTCCAACCATGTATTCATCATCCTTAGATTTTATAGAAATGACAAACTCTGGCGGCATTGGACAGTCTTGTCCATTTTTCCTAATTGAACAATGTTCTGGAAACACGAGTTTGTTTTGCCATCTAACAATATTAAGTTTGGTCGAATATGTGTAAATCCATGCATGATAACATAGTGTCTTGAGTCAACCGCATTCTCTTTATCCTACCAAAACTACACTAAAGGATGAGTCTTTACGAGATATGCAATAGGATAGATTGCAGTCATCCCAGACATGATCATTTTCCTCACGGATATTGCATCCATGTAAATTCTGATGGAAAAAAATGTGATTGCAAAGAGTTTAACACCATGGTTTAGATTTTTTTCAGATCAAGCGCTTTGGATCTCGTCATTTTTGAGCACTGAATTTATGGAAAACTTGCCAATAAAGCAAATAACAAGGTATAATGCCGTAGACAACTAATCTAACCCATAAGCCAAAACGAAATTCAGCTCAAAATATTAGAAGCATATAGTCGTGATGTTGGTCGCGGTGTAGCACGTCTTGATTATGAGTCAATGGATGTTCTCGGAGTATCTAGTGGCGATATTGTAGAAATCACCGGAAAAAGAAAATCTGTTGCAAAATGTCTTCCCCTCTATACATCAGATGAAGGAAAAGGGATAATCAGAGTAGACGGGCTTGCCAGAAACAACACAGGAGTTGCGGTAGGAGACATGGTCATGTTGCGAAAGATAAAGGCTGTGGTAGCAGAAAAGATCATAGTGGCACCACTTGATGCGATGCCACCAATAGATGAAAGATATCTTACAGATTCGCTAGAAAACATTCCTTTAGTAAAAGGTGACAATATTATGGTACCATACTTTGGCGGCAGACTCACATTTCAGGTCATTGGAGTAACTCCAGTGGCAGGTGCAGTAATTGTAACTTCAAAAACAATATTCCACATTGCTGAAAAAGAGGAGAGCCTACGTGGTGTACCGCAGGTAGCGTATGAAGATGTTGGTGGCATGAGCGATGAGCTTAGAAAAGTTCGCGAGATGGTTGAGCTACCAATGAGACATCCGGAAATTTTTGAAAAGCTAGGCGTTGAGGCTCCAAAGGGTGTATTGCTCTATGGAGTACCAGGAACTGGCAAGACACTTTTGGCAAAAGCAGTGGCAAATGAAACTAACGCCCATTTTACTAGCATTTCAGGTCCCGAAATTATGAGTAAATTTTATGGAGAAAGCGAGGCAAGACTCAGAGAGATCTTCAAAGAAGCACGAGAAAAATCCCCTTCCATCATATTCATTGATGAAATAGATTCTATTGCTCCAAAACGTGAAGAAGTAACTGGCGAGGTTGAGAGAAGAGTAGTTTCTCAAATGCTTGCACTTATGGACGGACTTGAGGGAAGAGGAAAGGTAATTGTCATTGCAGCAACAAACAGGCCAAATGCATTAGATCCCGCCCTTAGGAGACCAGGTAGGTTTGACAGAGAAATAGAGATCAGAATACCCTGATAAAAAGGGAAGACAGGAGATACTTTTGATACATACAAGAAACATGCCATTAAGTGAAGATGTAAACTTGGAAAAACTTGCGGCAATAACCCATGGATTTGTAGGAGCTGATTTGGAATATCTCTGCAAAGAAGCCGCAATGAAATGTTTGAGAAGACTATTGCCGGAAATTAATTTAGCAGATGAAAAGATTCCAGTTGAAACTCTTGAAAAGCTTGTTGTAAATGACGAAGATTATCGATTTGCATTGCGTGAAGTCACACCTGCTGGAATGCGTGAGGTTTACATTGAAAAACCTGACATAAAGTGGGACCAAATCGGAGGATTGGAAAATGTAAAGCTGGAACTGCAAGAAGCAGTGGAGTGGCCTATGAAATATCCTATATTTTATTCAAACTTGGATATAGAACACCACGTGGAATACTGCTTCATGGACCAAGTGGAACCGGCAAGACACTTTTGGCAAAAGCAGTGGCAACAGAAAGCGAAGCTAATTTCATATCAATAAAAGGACCTGAGCTCTTATCAAAATGGATAGGGGAATCAGAACGTGGGATAAGAGAAGTATTTCGAAGAGCGAGGCAGGCCTCGCCATGTGTCATATTCTTTGACGAGATCGACTCTATTGCACCAACAAGAGGGATGGGAGAGACCGCAGTTACAGAAAAAGTTGTCAGCCAACTTCTCACAGAACTTGATGGCATAGAAACTCTTCACGGGGTAGTAGTTATCGCTGCAACAAACAGAGCCGATATGATAGATAGAGCATTACTTAGGCCAGGCAGATTTGACAAGATGGTAATGGTGCCAATACCAGACAAAGCTGGTAGACTCAAGATACTTGAGATAAACTCAAAAGATATTCCAATTGAGAACGAGATTGGAACTCAAAACGGTATAAATCCAGACTATGTAGACCTGGATAAAATTGCAGAAGCTACAGAAGGTTTCAGTGGTGCAGATGTTGCCTCCATTGCAAACACTGCAGTATCTCTTGTCATACACGAGTTTATTGAGAAATATCCAGATCCAAAAGAGGCAGAAAAACAGGTCGAACATGCAAAGGTAACCATTAGGCACTTTGAAGATGCCATCAAAAAAGTAAAGATCCAAAAAGATCTAAAGATTGGCGAAAAAGTGTCAATATCACACTTTAGATAAGTTGTCAAAATCAAAGATTTTGTCATCAGACTATATCTTTTCAGATTTTTCCAAATTCTAAAAAATTAAGGCGCCGGGAGAGAGATTTGAACTCTCGGACCCTTGCGAGTACGCGCTTTATGGTTTTCATTTCCAGGCGCGCGCCCTACCAGGCTAGGCGACCCCGGCATCAATTCGCCAAGTCAACTTCGTTGTAAAAATTGACCATATATTACGTTAATTGATGCAGTATACAAGTTCAGCAGTATCACTGAAAGATGTTTATTGTAACTGATTTTTTCAATACATTGTCTGCGTCTGGTGATGTGTTGGACTCTATTTTATACCTACCTTCAATCACTTTACTTCCATCAGTTTTTGTTTGATTCCAGACAAACATTTTCTCCTCATGAGGGTTCAATGTGGAAATTGTTTGAATTGATGCTGGCAAGTATATGATAGTGCCATCCAAGCCTCGAATCTTCAATCCAAATGAAGAGTCAGAAAACGTCAAAGGTACCGTGCCTGAATTAATTATCCTTATGTGAACCGGCTCATCTAGATGATAGTTTATTTTTTCAGTGATTATGGAAAGCGATGGACCATCTTGGTATACTAGAGAGGGCGTCTGGTTTGAGATCTGAAACAAGAAACCTCCAATTATTCCCGCTCCTATAACTCCTACAACAAAACAAATCGTAGCTCCTTTTGGAATCAACTTTCAAAAGGTGATTTTGATTCCTTTTTAATTGTTAACTACTGCCTTTGAGCGCCAGCTTTTGGGATAAGTGTTAGGCGCCATGATGATTCTTTTTATCTGAAATGCAAATCCTTTGGTATTTTCAACTATCTCGTCTTCTGGCATTATAGTCTCGGCAAGAGCCACAATCTCGCCTTTTTGAGTATAGATTCCAACCAAGTCTCCTTTTTTGAGTCCACTAGAGATTTCAAGGATTCCAGGTATTGCCAATTGAGCTCCGTGACACAACGCGTCTACCGCCGAGTCCCTTATTACTACTGATTTTATCTCACTTAGGCAATGTTCAATTGGCATGAGTATTCTTCTTATCTTTGACTCATCATTCTTTTCTTTCCATAATGCATATGCATCTACAAGATCATGCATTTTGACAAGGTTTGACTCTTCATTAAATTGTCCCACCCGGGTTCTCCTTAGCTCTATCATTGTAGCCCCCGGCCCCAAAATTTCTCCCATGTCGTAGAAAATTTTTCGTATGTACGTTCCTGCTTCGCACAAGATTCGTAAAAGCAAGAGTCGTTCCTTTTCTTCTACAACTTCAATTTCATACACATTTCTTATTCTAGTTTGTCTTGATACGGCTGATCGTTGTGGTGGTTTTTGGTAAATTTTTCCTGTCAATAGTTTCAGCACTTGATTCAATTTTTCTTTAGAAGGCAACGAATGAAGTCTACCTAAAGCATGATATTCCTTTGGTCCAAGCAAAAGAACTATCAGTGCCTTGGTTGCTTCACCAAAACCAATTGGCAAAAGTCCTGAGACTTGCGGATCCAAAGTGCCGCTATGTCCCGCCTTTGGAACATTCAATATTTTCTTCACCCATGAAACAGTCTCATGGCTTGTTGGACCATTTGGTTTATCCAACAATATGAAACCATAGTTGAGAAGTTGCTCTATTGATCTTTTATCATAGTAAGTACCATACGAGTCATTTGTTATGTCCTGATCTATGACTCTAAGATTTTCTATTTGTTTGAGTGTCATAATGATTTTTCACTGCCTTCTTTGCAAGTTCAAGCACTTGAACTGGACCCAGACCATCCGTATCTAGTATTTCATTGAACACGGATAGATCATCTCCAAAATTAAAGCCATATAGTTTCTTGTATATCATTTTATTTTCTTCATATCTTTTTTTCACAATTCCAAGTGCATGTTCATATGATATATGATCTCTTGTTGTCATCCTTTTTGCGCTAATTTCTTGTGAACCGGCAAGCCAAATTTTAATTCCATCTTCCACCAGCCAAGGAAGAGTATAGCTAGTTATGACTACATCTTCGGTTAGTACCATTTTCTTCAGTTTCTCATCAACTATTTTATCAAATTCCGAGTTTCCTTTTCTCATATTCAGAAATTTCATCCCTGCTTCAGTATCCCAGAAATCATCCTTTTCAGTCTGAAATCCTTCTTCTTTTGCCATCTCTTTGAGTACATCACCGCCACTAACATATTTCAGATCAAATTCCTTTGCAAGACCCTTTGCTATGGTAGTCTTTCCAATGGCTGGTGAGCCTGATATTATTACTGATCTGAGCAATTCAACTTGTGTCCATTGTAGTCTTGGTAAGCCGCATGATTATACCGCTAAATGAAGCAGATGACAGGAAATACCATGCCCAGAAATATAGATCGTTTACGTGTTTGCATATACTAGGTGTAGATGCAACCTTATCTGCGGTGCATGTTAGCTGGAAAAAGTTACCCGGAATGAAATTTAGCGGTATTGGTGATACCGCGACCGTATACGAAAAAAGTGGAGGCAACACAAAATAAAATACCAAGATAAGAGGCAAGAAGGTAATCATCATCGGCCTCATGTTCAGTTGCATTAATTCCATATTCATCTTGTTCATGTACGCAGATTTCTTGTTCAATTCATCTATTTTTTCTTGATCTTTTGCTTTAAAGGCCGCAATACGTTCTTTTTGCCAAGCTCGAGTGTCCTTGAGTAACTTCTTTACCTTATTTTGATCCACCATCCTACGTTTTATCATTGCATTGAAAAGATTGAGCCCGATTGCAATTAACATAATTCCGATAACAGATGGAATCATTCCTTTTACTATTGGATTGGTGCTTCCCATGGGTCCTCTAGAGAGACCTGGAATCTGCAATGATACCATGTTTAAGAAATCAAAGATTAGGTTATGTTCCATTGTTAAATCCCATTGCACTTACGATTCCTTTTGCAGCCTCGTCAATTTTGCCTTCAGTGTTGAGAACCATCTTAATTGGAGAGCCACATAGTATAGAACAAGTGGAAAGCATTGCGCTTGTAACATCAAGTTCTTTCTTTATTGCATCAATCGATACAATATCACGATTTCTTGTGCTATCTTTCATTCTCCTATTGTAGATCTCTTCAGGTCTGGCAGTGATCATGATAAAGCTGTCAGGCATTAGAATTTCTAAAACATTGTGAGGCAAGCCAGGATAGAACCCTTCCTTTGTCGAGATAAATGCATGAGTATCTACAATTACAGCCTCGTCTGTTATCGAAGCTATTTTTTTTGCAGCCATGGATTGGAGATCTTTTTGTTCTCGAACTGTAAGTTTACGAAGATCATCTCTGCTTTGAATTCCTTTGGTCTTCTTTGCTTCATCAAACATCACAGTACCAAATATGAATACACTGACACTGATCTTTTTCTCTTTTAAGATGTCAACAACCTTGGAAACAATGGTAGTCTTTCCAACGCCTGGAATTCCAACAATTATTACTCTTTTACTTTCTACCAAGCAGTGCACCCAGGGCAGGCATTACTTCTTCTACTCGCTCTCTTACCAGTAGATTGTAATAGTTAATCAAGATGTCAACTGTAAGCAGCATTCCTGTTCCTGAGCCAAACGTTCCCAATACATTTGAAATACCAGCTAATAGTCCAAGAATAATAGAACCTATTATTGTGACAGATGGGATGTATTTCTGCAGCAAGTCTTCTACTGGTTGATTAGAACGTCTAAAACCTGGTATTTGCACATCTGCATCTAACAAGTTCTTTGCAGCACTTTTAGCAGACAATCCTCCAAGTTCAATCCAAAGTCTACCAAAGAGAACAACTATGCCCACCATGAATAAGATGTACAGAACGGCTCTGGTAGGATCCAGTGCTACAGTATCAAGACCAAGAGGAGCTGTTACATAGTAAAGTATACCTCCGGTCGGGGTAGATGGAGAAGTTGGATCAAACATACCTAAGAAATTCAGAACAGGGTTTGCATTTCTTGGATTAAAGTTGGCCCAGAGTATCTGACCAATAAATACGGCATTAGCAGTAAGAGCAGATGCCAAGATAACAGGAATGTTTGAGACATACATCAACTTGATTGGATATACAGCAGAAAATCCTCTGTATTTGGTTGATACGATAGGAATTTCCACCTTGATTCCTTGCGTATATACAAGAATTAGTAATACTCCAGCAGTAATGAAGAGACTGAAAATGCTAGGCAGTTGGTTTACTCGAAATAGCAGGTTACTAAAGTTGCTATGTATAACGGAATAAATGATGTTTGCAAAGACACCAACTGGTCCTCCATCACCTGCAGGAATTGGGCTTATGAGTGACCAGATTATCTGCTGAGCTACACCTGCTGCAATGAATAAACTAATTCCACTTCCTATTCCCCATCCTTTCTGAACCAATTCATCCAATAGCATGATTATTACAGATGCGCCGATGAGTTGTCCAATTAAGATAAAGGCAACCTCATGGTTAGGAAGCCTTGGCCCATATACTGCCATTCCATATAGTGAAGACTCGGCAACGATTACAATATACGTTACAATTTTTGTTGCTGTTTGATAGAGCTCTCTGTCCTCTGGCTTTTTGAAATCCAAGTGAAATATTTCAGACCCTTTTAAGAGCTGCATCAAAAGTCCTGCTGTTACTATAGGTCCAATTCCCAGTTCCACCAAAGTTCCTTGTTGGGATGCAAAAATTACTCTTGCAAAGGCAAGAAAGTCAAATGCAGGGGGTTGATGCTCCGTACAGTGGAGTCTGTCCCATAATCATGTAAACAAATAGAGCTATTCCACACCATATCAAACGGACGTGTAAAGGAATTTTTTTCTTGGGTTTTGGTACCTGTGGAATGTAAGTCTCGGCTTTTGAAATTATTGTTCTAAGAAAACCTTTTGGTGCCTCTTCTTCACTCATTCTGCAGCAAGCACCTCACCACCAGATTTTTTGACTTTATCTTCTGCAGTAGCAGAGAATCGTCCTACTTTTATTACGTAAGCGTTCTTTGTCTGTCCTCCTCCTAACAACTTGTCATAGCCAAGTTCTGAGAGATCTATTACCTTCTTTCCGCCTTCTTGTTTTCCATGTTTTGCATAGATATCATCTAGATCTCTTACACTTGCCCATTTCCTTACTAGGTTTGGATGTGGCGGGTGAGTAGAATCATGACCAAAATGTCGTGGATCTGTTAAAAGCATCCTGATAAAGTGATGTTTGTGCATACCAGATTGTCCAAGTCCTCCTTTGTGACCGCTGGCTCTGTGTTGTCCTATCTGTCCCCATCCATGATGTCTTCCTCCTCGGAATTTTCTGGTCTTTCGTAGTCTTGTTGCCATCTTAAATCATCATCTTTACTTGTGTAAGAAGTTCCTTATGATTTCCCAATATTCCGCCTTGACCATACATTTTCTTGGTACTTCTCTTGAATCCATGTCTTGGAGGAGCAAGAGCAAACCATGGTTTGAGCGGTTTTAACTTTGATAATGCAACGGCACCATCTGCCAATGATTTTGCCAGCTCGTCAGTATTTTTGAATCCAAGTTTTTCGATATCTTCAGAGGTAAGTTTTCTATAACCTTCTTTTCTTGCTCTTTTTTCTAAAAGTTCCTTCGTGGTTGAAACGTCAATTTCTTGCCAAGATACATAGTGCTGGATCTTGTTCAACATTCCCTTTGTATTATCCCGTTCTGGGACTATTGTGGCTCTAAATCTCTTATCTAAATGAAGTAGATCTAAAGTAGTGTTTGCCCAGTGCGGAACATTAATCGTTCCTTTCATTCGTATTACTAAGAAAGCTTTTCCCATTCTATACTCAACCTTGACTAAATGTTTGTCTCAAGCAATTCAAAACTGCCCGTGATGTAGAAGTCATTGTATTTGTGGATCCTGTACTTTTTGTCCATGCATCTTTCAGACCTGCAAGTTTTAACAGATTTTTAATATTACCGCCTGCTACCAACCCAAGACCTCTAGGTCCTGGAATAATTTCAACTGTTACGCTTCCACCCCTACCTCTTACCTTGAAAGGTACGGAATGTTTTTGATCACACCTACACTCCCAACTTCCGCAACCCAGTTTCACCGGACTTACATTAAGATAAGCCTGACTGGTGGCTTTTTCAATAGCAATTCGCATTTGTTTTGATTTTCCTTGTCCTATTCCAAGCCATCCGTTTTCATCACCTGCCGCCACTAGTGCCTTGAATCTTGTATATTCTCCATTGGTGGTCTGTTTTTGAACTATACCTACATCTATGACCTCCGTTTTGATACCAGGCAATAATTTCTTGATGATTCCGGACTCCTGAATTCTATAACCATTTTCATAGATTTCTTTCATGGAAGTAATCTTGTTAGTAGCAACTAGCTTTCCCAATGTAGTTCTTGGTACCCATTCCACTTCGGGTTCTCTAGATCTTTGTCTTGTCTCTGATCTGCTCATTTAGTTTTTACCTCATTATCTATTGCTGATTTTACTTTGTCAATCTCATTTGCGACTTTGAGATGTTTTCCAGTAATTCTATCTGCAGAAGGAAAAGTTTCCTCATCTGCAGGTACATCTAGTCCAGCATCTATTATTCCTTTCAATGCTGCAGATATTCTCTGAGTATATCGTCTAGTACCAACATAAAGAACTGCACCACTGACACCAGTTAGCCAGTGCTTTTTTGCCTGCAAGATAACCTGTCAGATATGCTGCAGGTATACTTTTTCTTGAACCCTTCCAGCCTTTTTTCAGAAGAGATCTTGAATGAGCCGATGACAGAACTTTGTCTCCCAATAGTTCTGGTTTGTGAATTTGCACAAGTGTATTTTCATTTGATATCTGAACTGTGATAAAGTCTCTCCTACCCATTAGAAGATTTCTTCTTCTTCCATAGTTGGTTTTCTCTTCGCGAGACCTGCGTAATATTTGTGAATATGCCATCGATACTACCTATTTACAAAAAATTTTGGTGAAGCTCTTATAAACGTTAGACTCGCAGCAGGGCTACCATAAGCGCCTTTTGAGCATGAAGTCTATTTTCAGCTTCATCCCAGATTACTGACTGGTGACCATCGATCACTTCACTTGTAACTTCTTGACCTCTTTTAGCAGGCAAGCAATGCATGAAAATTGCAGATGGATTAGCCTTTTTCATCAAAGATGAATTTACTTGAAAATATGGAAGAAAGTCATTTGTCCTATCGGTAGTCTGGTGATGTATTGAAACAAAGGTGTCTGTGACTACAACATCTGCGCCCTTTACAGCAGTTTCTGGATGATGTGATAATTTCACGTCAATTAATTTACTAGATTCTTTTACAACGTTTGGATTAGGCTCAGTATCCTTTTGGAGTTGCTATACTAACTTCAATGCCAGTTTTTGCACAGCCGTATATCATCGAATTACATACATTGTTGCCATCACCTATCCATGCCAGTTTAAGGCCAGATAGTTTTTTCTTCTTTTCTTTGATTGTCATAAGATCTGCAAGTATTTGACACGGATGAAAAGAATCAGAAAGGCCATTCATCACAGGAACAGAAGAATTCTTTGCCAGTAATTCTATTTCATCGTGAGAATAAACCCTAGCCATTATCAAATCTACGTATCTCGAAAGCGTTTTTGCTGTATCTTCTATCGTTTCTCCCCTTTTTAGTTGCAATTCATCTGCAGAGAGATTTAATGCGTGTCCTCCTAGTTGAAACATTCCAGTTTCAAAGCTTATTCGTGTCCTTGTAGACGGTTTTTGAAAGACCATTGCAAGTGTTTTATTTTTAAGAAGAGGTTTAGAAATTCCCTTCTTCAGATCCTTCTTCATCTTTATTGCGTTATCAATGATTTCAGCAAGTTCAGCTTTGCCAAGTTCATTTAATGTTAACAGGTCTTTTGTTTTTAATTTCATTTCTTCATCCATCCAAACATTGAACGTTTCTTCTTTGATTTGTCATCTTTAGATATTTCATCTTCGTTTTCACTGGTTTTCTCTTCAATAACATCTTTATCTTTTGTGGGTTTTGGTCTGCCGTCAGAAATCCATTTTCGTATTTTAGAGGCAAGTTTTCTTGCTTCGTCATCATTTTCAGGTGGAGGGACATCAAATAGTTCAGAATATTTTTCGATATCTTTTGTATTTACCCCCGCAAAAGGATCTTCTTCATTTGAAATTTCTTCTATTGGTTTTGTCTCCACCTCTTTCTTTATTTCTTGTTTGATCTTTATCTCAGGTTTTGGTTCTATTTTTCGTTCAGGTTGGGATTCTATCTTCTGCTCTGGCTTTGGATCTCCAAAGAATTTGAATGATTTTTTTGATGATTCTTGTTCAGGTGTAATTTCTTTTTCAACACTGACTACTAGAGTTTTTTCGGTGGATTGGATTGGTTTGGTTTGCACAATTTCAGGTTTTATCTCTTTAATCTCAGCTTTTGGTTCTTGTTGTTTGGCTGCCACATTTACTTTTTCTTCAACAATAATTTCTTTTTGTTCTGTTTGTTGTTGATACTTCTCTTTTGACATGATTTGCACCATAGACAGTGATTCTTGTGGTCCAAACAAAGATTCCAAAAATGAGTTCTTGTCAAACGGTTTCAAATCTTTGTATTCTTGACCTACCCCTAGATAGAGAATTGGACTTGATGTTACTTTGACTATAGATATAGCGGCACCTCCACGTGCATCTGCATCGCTTTTGGTAAGAATCGCGCCGTCAAATTTGGTGTAATTATGAAATTCTCTTGCTTGGCTAACTGTATCATTTCCTGCTAATGAATCACCAACAAATAATTTCAGATCAGGATTTACTACCTTGTTGATTTTCGATATTTGATCCATAAGGTTCTTGCTTGTCTGCATCCTTCCTGCCGTGTCGATTAATACGCAATCGACCTTGTGAGATTTAGCATACAGTACAGCATCACGTGAAACTGCTGCAGGATCAGAGCCATAATTCTGTGCTATGACCTTTATGTTTAATCGCTTACCATGTTCACTTATCTGTTCAATTGCTCCTGCTCTGTAGGTATCTGCCGCTGCAATTACAGATGATAATTTATTTTCACGTAAGAGATTAGCAAATTTTGCTATAGTGGTAGTTTTTCCAGTGCCATTAATTCCCATGAATGAAATGATGTACGGCTCGCCCTTTTCCTTCTTAGTTTGTATGTTAGATAAGATGTCAATTTTTCCGGCTGCATCAAACATGTTTGATATGCTTTGCCTTAGGTTTTGTTTCACAAATTCTACTATTGTGTCTTTTTGTACTGTAGCACCAATTAGCTGTTTTTTTAAATCAGATTTTAGTAAATCTATTACTTCTGTTGCCACATCAGATTCTAGCAAAGCGATCTCAAGTTCAAACAGAACTTCATCTATGTCTTTTTCCTTTAGCTCTTTTTCTCCAAAGCTTTTGACTGCTGAAGAAAACGCGTTTCGCAGTTTATCAAACATGATAGATTTCCTTACTGCATTGAACCGCGGCTTGATTGTATAAGTTTGTTCATTTCCTGTTGACCTTGTTCAAGTCTAAAGGATACTTCTTGTCGCTGAGCTGCCAATTGTTGAAGTACTATTTCTAATTCTTTAATCCTAGATTCCATATAGTTAATTGCTGAATCCTTGTCTTGTTCAATTGAGGCTCCTGCTCCTATATTGACAATTATTTTTTGGTTTGGCTCTATTGTAGCTTTTACAAAAGCTCCCATACCCACAGGCACAAGGGCTTCATTTGATGTATCGGCACTCATAGTTTTCATTGATTCTATAGCACTCACTGCTTCTTGCAAAAGTCTCATTACTGACTCTTCTTTCTGCATCAAATCTGCCAAATATCCTTCAAGCGCTTGTAATTGTTGCAACAGAGCTTGAGCTTGCTCTTCACTCATTTGCAAAAAATTCTCTTATCCACCTATAAATGCATTCTGAAAAATACTTCTGGTAAGATGTCAGGAGGTTTGACATTTTATTCGTGATAATTCTCAATTTGAATAGTAGAACGTGTGATCTTGAATCTGTTTTCAAGTATGCCAGTTACTTCTTTTAGAATCACCTGTGCTTTACTTTGATCAATTATGACAACATGTGCCGATAAGGCATTCATGCCAGATGTTATACTCCATATGTGCAAGTCAAACAGTCCTGTTACTCCCTTTACCTCTAGTATTGCATTTTTCACATCTTCATAGTCTATTCCAACTGGAACTCCTTCCATAAGAATATTGATTGACTTTCTCAGTAAAGACCAGGTTCTCGGAAGTATGAATACAGCAAGCGCTATGCTAAAAATTGCATCAGCAAGATAAAACTTGGTTGTAAAAATGATAATTCCTGTTACAATAACACCTATTGCACCTATTGTATCACTTAGAACCTCCAACCTTGCACCTTTGATATTGAGATTTTCTTCCTCATCATGTTCATGTTCATGTTCATGTTCATGTCCATCATGATCATGCGAATGACCGCCAAGAGTTCTCACACTAAACAGGTTTACTGCCAAGCCCACAGCACCAATTATTGTCATAGGTATACTTTGGATCTCGGGCGGTTGGAAGAGGTGACGATAGCCTTCATAGAAGATGTAAATTGATAACAATATCAAGGCAACACTATTTGCTAGTGATGCAAGTATCTCCATTCTGTAAAATCCGTAGGTTCTTTGAGGTGTCGGTTTTCTGCGTGTGAAACTTAATGCTAAAAGTGCCAAAGCAAGACCGCCAACGTCAGTAAGCATATGACCTGCATCGGCAATCAGAGCAAGACTTCCAGTTAGCAGACTTCCAATGATTTCTACAACAAAATAAGCAGAAGTAAGAAGCAGTACAATCTTGAGTTTTGATATTCTGTGTGATGATAGTTTTTCATTAACATCCTGCATTGAACCACAAAACCAAGTGGTTGTTAATCATCTTTTTGAAGCCATCTTAATCAGGTTTTCAATCTTGCTTTGCCTTAATTCTAATTTGATCCCTGCTTGTTCTGCAGGTGTTTTCTTAATACTTCCATGTTCACTAATGAAATTGTAATGAACCCTAAACGCATCAATCAATTTCTGTGCGGATTCTCTATTCTCCATCCTCTCATTACAACTTGACAGAAATTGAAAAATAATGCAATAGAAACAAAAAGGAAAAGGATTATGCTTTTGCCTTTGATAGTCTCTGGTCTACTTCATCCCAGTTTACGACGTTCCACCATGCACCAACGTAATCGGCTCTGCGATTTTGGTATTTTAGATAGTATGCATGTTCCCAAACATCCAATCCCAATAATGGAATCAAACCCTTGGTTCTAGGACTAGTCTGATTGGGCATTGTAGTGAATTCAACTTTTTTACTTTGTGGGTTGTATGCTAACCAGCCCCAACCGCTTCCTTGAATAGCGATTGTGTCTTTTGTGAATTTCTCTTTGAAACTATCAAAGCTACCAAATGCCGCATTAATTGCGTCACCCAAGCTTCCACCTGGTTTTCCGCCACCATTTGATTTCATATGGTTCCAAAACAATGAGTGATTATCATATCCACCTCCGTGAAAATTCACAGCTCCTCTTGTGGCTTCTGGAACTTTGTCCAAGCTTGCAAGTAATTTGGATAACTCCATATTTTGTAGTTCAGAACTTAGAGTCTCCAGAGCTTTGTTCAAGCCGTCAGTGTATGCTTGGTGATGTTTTGAATGATGGATTTCCATTGTTTTGGCATCAATGTGTGGCTCTAATGCATCGTATGCGTATGGTAACTTTGGAAGTTCGTATTTTGCCATGATAACCCCACCTAGTTCTTGCCATTTATGGCTTTGGTTGCAAATGCATTTTATCTAAGTCAAATTTCAGATAATTTGTGGTTAACCGATTACTAATTTTTTCACTCGCTTTTATTTTCTGCATATTTTTGTTTTTATCAGAATCAAATGAACAGAAGATTCCAAATAATTTACAAAAAAGCATAGAGCTTGTTGGTGGTAAAGCGGCCATATTAGACGGCCTTGAAGGCCAAGGAGTCAAAGTCGGAATAATAGATACCGGAATAGACTACAATCATCCTGATCTTTTAGGTTACGGTCCGTCTGGAAAAGTAATTGGAGGATACGATTATGTCAATCCAAATGAGAAACCCCTGGATACCAACGGTCATGGAACAGAGGTGGCAGGAATTATTGCAGCCGATGGAAATTTCACCGGAATTGTGCCCAAGGCAAAATTATTTTCATACAAGGTCTCGTCTACTGGCGAGGCAGTGTCATCAGATTACATAGTAAAAGCTATCCAACAGGCAATGCAAGATGGGGTCAATGTCGTAAACATCAGTTTAGGAATCAACAAAACAAATGACCAAATCGATAATGCCATTGACAGGGCCGTAAAGAAAGGAATTGTCATAGTTGTGGCCGCAGGAAATAATGGCCCGCAAGAAAATACCATTGGCAGTCCCGGCAAGGATATTAACGCAATTACAGTTGGTGCATCATATAACAATCTGACATCTAGTCTAGTAGCAACTTTTGAGGTAGGTAAAAAACAATATCAAGTTCTTCCAATGGTAGGAGTCCAAGACTTGTCAAGCCCTATAGAAGGCAAGATAGTTTATGGCGGATATGGAAGACTCCAAGATCTTCAAAATCTAGATGTAAGAGGAGCCATACTTCTAGAAGAAAGAGGAAGTGATGTGAAAGGACAAAAAGTCTATTTTTCTGAAAAGGAAAAAAATGCTGCAGACTTGGGTGCAAAAGCATTGGTTGTGTTTAACAACGATACTGGAATATTTTTTGGCGAGCTCATAGGTCCAAATAAAACCGCAGGATACACACCAAGGATACCTGTGATTTCATTATCACAGGAAGACGGGATTGCGCTCAAATCCATATTGACTTCAGATACAACAGGGAGTTTGAATACATTTTATCATCCAGATTTCATTGCACCTTTTAGCTCCCAAGGGCCAGTATCACCTTTCTACATCAAGCCAGACCTTGTTGCACCTGGTGTCTTTGTGAATTCTACAACTCTTGGAGGAAAGTACAATCTAACAAGCGGTACAAGCTTTGCAGCCCCTCATGTTGCAGGTGCCGCTGCAATTATCTTACAGAAATATCCCGGATTATCCCCCTCAGATGTTGCGTCGCTGCTGGTTACAACAACGGATCCAGTTACTGATGCATACGGTAATCTTTTCCCCATTTCTGCCGCTGGAAGTGGAAGACTGAATATCACTAGAGCACTAGAATCAAATCTGATAATATCTCCACACAGTCTAGTTTTCTATCTATCTTTTGACAACCAATCTCAAACAAAAACGTTGCATCTGAGAACCCTTGATGGTTCTATCATGCCACATCTGAAGGTAAATTTTGCATCCAATGAAACTAACTTGGGCTTTGATTATTCTCAATCTAATGATACATTGAATGTGAAAATTTCTGATACTGTCAAAAGTGAAGAGAATTATGACGGATTTCTCATTCTAAAAGATTCCAAGACGAGCTATCGTATTCCTGTTGTGATTCACATGACAAAGGGAACACTTCTAGTAGACCAAAATAATGGAACACTTCACTTTTCAATTGATTATCCTGGCAATTGGTCGTATGCAAAAATTTCTTTGATAAAGGCAGGTACAGATGAAATTATCAGTACTTCTGTTACGCCTCAAGAGACAAGTTCTCTTCCGGTTTATGAAAAAGGTCAATATTGGATCTTGGCCCAGATTAAGAGTTCAAATGAAACAGATGAAGCATATCAAACCATACTTGTCAATGAAGTAGCGCAAAAGAGCATCTTTGACCTTCAGAGTATCATAGGAATTCCTGCAAAACAGGTGGCAATAATTTCAGGAATCATAATGATAACTGTTACAATAGGCCTAGTCTCTAGACGTAAGTAAAACTAGATTCTGGGTCCTGCGTCCACTATTTCCTTTGAAACATTGCCAAATTTTCTAAAGTTTTCTACAAACATTTGGGCAAGTTTCTTTGCGGAGACATCATACGCATCCTTCTCAGACCAGGTGTTACGAGGATTCAACACCTCTGACGGTACACCAGGGACATTCAGGTAGGTATGTCTAGGTTGAATACATCATCATGTCTGTACTCTATAGCATCAAGTTCGCCTGTCAGTGCAGCAGTGACCATTCTTCTGGTATAATTGATATTCATTCTCTTTCCGATACCATATGGACCGCCTGACCATCCTGTGTTGACAAGATATACAACAGTCTTGTGTTTTGTAATCTTCTCCCCAAGAAGCTTTGCATAAACAGATGCATGTCGTGACATAAATGGTGCACCAAAACATTCTGAAAATGTTGCTTTTGGTTCTGTGATTCCTCTTTCCGTACCAGCAAGTTTACTTGTATAACCAGACATAAAATGATACATCGCTCCCTCTTTTGTCAGTCTTGCAATTGGAGACATCACTCCAAATGCATCAGCTGTAAGGAAGATGATGACTTTGGGATTTCCGCCCAAGCTTGGAATTACTGCACCTGGAATGTAGTCAAGAGGATATGCCGCTCGCGTGTTTTCTGTCAAGCTACTATCGTTGAAGTTTGGCATCATTGTTTTCTTGTCGATTACTACATTTTCCAATACAGTTCCAAATCTTATTGCATCCCAGATTTGTGGCTCTGCTTCTTTATTGAGATTAATGCACTTTGGCGTAAGCAGCCACCCTCAAAATTGAATACTCCTCTATCAGACCAACCATGTTCGTCATCTCCTATTAACATCCTGTTGGAATCTGCAGATAGTGTTGTCTTTCCAGTACCAGAAAGTCCAAAGAATAAGGCAGTGTCGCCATTCTTTCCTATGTTGGCAGAGCAGTGCATTGGAAAGACTCCTTTTTGTGGAAGAGAATAATTCATCACGGAGAACATTGCTTTCTTTATTTCTCCAGCATATGGAGTACCTCCTATGAGCACAATCTTTTTTGTATAGTTTAGTATGATGAAGACATCCGTTCTAGTACCATCAACTTCAGGAACAGATTTGAAGTCATTTATTGAAAAAAGGACATATTCGGGTTTGTGAGATTCAAGTTCTGCTGCGGATGGCCTTATGAATAACTGTCTTACAAACAAGTTTTGCCAAGCGTGATCGGTAATAATTCTAATTGGCAATCGGTGTTCTGGATCTGCCCCTACAAATCCGTCAAAAACAAATATCTCTTTGTCTTCTAGGTGTTTTTTCATCTTCTCTAAAAGTTTGTCAAATTTATCTTCTGGAAACTGGTGGTTTATCTTTCCCCAGTCTACAGTATTGTGAGTTTGTTCATCATCTACAATAAATCTGTCATCGGGAGATCGTCCAGTATATTTGCCAGTTTTAACAGATATTGCACTATTTGCAGTCAAAAACCCTTCATTTTTTTCTGCTATAAGATCTACCAGATTCTTGACTTGCTAAGTTTCTGTGTATCGTACCTGGTTTAATACCAATTTGTTCCAACTGAGATACTAGTAGACGAGTAATGGCTGGCTCCAAATCCTCAATCATCTGGATAAACCGGTTCGTTGGAATTTCCTTATTATCTCTTCGGATCATGTATGTCCCCATCAAGAAACGTATTTATTGTAAAATTCAAGCAGAAACCGTTACATGCCGATCAATAAAGAAGCCTTAGAACTTAGGAAAAAAGTAACACAGAACAAGCCTAGCTTTGTTAGACAGGAAAGTTGGAGATATGCCAGGCTTTCTGCTTCGTGGAGAAAACCAAAGGGAATGGATAATCATCAACGAAAACAAAAGAAAGGCTGGCCATCACTTGTAAAGATAGGTTATGGTGGACCTAGAATCGCAAGAGGGCTCCATCCATCCGGTTATACTGATAATTTAGTTCACAACTTGAAAGATTTAGAAAAACTTAATCCTAAAACTGACGGTATTAGGTTTGCCCATGGCGTAGGACAGAAGAAGAGACTTGAGATCATCGTCAAGGCAAAAGAAATGAACTTCAAGGTTTTCAACGCGAGAGTGTCAACAAGTGGTAGTAAATCTTAAAACAAAGAGACAGCTAGTCTCCAGAATTCTTGGAGTGGGTCTTGACAGAGTAAAGTTTGATCCAACTTATCTAGATGATGTTGCTGATGCCATCACCCGTGACAACATACGAAGTTTGATAACTGCAAATGTTATAGAGATAAAACCAATCAAGGGTACTTCCAAAGGAAGAGCTCACTTTAAGAAAGCCCAACGAAAGAAGCGCGGCACCAAACATGGATCAAGAAAAGGTAGCAGAGGAGCAAGAGTTGGAAAGAAGGAAGTATACGTAAAGAGGATCAGAGCAATGCGCCATCAGCTTAAAGTATCAAAAGCAAGAAAAGAAATCCCGAATGAATCTTACTGGAACTTGTACAAACAGGTAAATGGAAATCAAGTGAGAAACCTTGCTCACTTGAGAAGCTTGATAGCAGAAGTTCGTTCTAAGAAATAAGATTAAAACCTGTGAATTATTTTAGGATCATCGATTTTTCCATCCTTGATTTTTATCCCTTCTTTTGCAAGCATATTGGTCTTTATTTTTTCACCCCACGCATATCCCCCCACTTTTCCGCTTGACATGACAACCCTATGACATGGAACTATCACAGGATAGGGATTTTTGTTCATGATTCTTCCAATTAGCCTTTGACCATTTTTTAGTCCAACGGCCTTTGCAAGCTCGCCATATGTTGTAACTTGGCCTTTTGGGACTTCCAGTAATTTTTTATAGACTTTTTCCTCGAGATTCAAATTTTATCATCTCTAGATTAGTGGTCTGTATAAGATTAATTACTTTTTGTTTATTTTTTCCAAGGCCTCTCCAATCCACAAGAGCGTACTTGGCTTCTTTATTTCGGTCCAATATATGAGAAAAGAGTGCACCATCCAAATTATCTAAGGCATGTTTTGGTATAACAGTTCCAAGAGCAAATTCGCCTTCAATCAGTTCTTTGTTGAATTTTTTTGGATAATGCGTACCACCAAAACATATCGCAACTTTGTGTTTTTCAGGTTCTTTGCAAACTTCTTCTACTATTATTTTAGCCACATTTTCACAGAGTTTCTTGTCATTCCATTCCTTTTGTGTGGTTCCAATTTCAATGAACAGAGTAGGTTTATTCAAAGCAGTCGGTCCGTGATGAGTAGCTTCAATAGTAATCTCAAATTTTGAAAAATTATTTCTTTTTGTCCACAAATGTTTCATGTATGATTTTTGAAGATGAGGGTGAGGTATTGCTATTTGTCTAGGGAAGCCACCAAATTGTGCTTCAGAAAAATTTCCAGTGCTATGACAAGTGAGTGCAAGAGTACCGCTTTCAGAAGCGTGTTTTGATAGAAACACGTAACTGTCATATTGATATTTTTCTTCAATCCAATCAGCAGATATCGCAGGAGTAGAAATCACAACAAGATCAAAATTTTTTCCATCGATAGATGTCTTCTTGTTTTTGCATATCTTGTACAATGTAAGACGCCATGTTAGATCCAGCAGGATCAGATTGGTATGCTACGAGTAACTGCATAAAATAAGAATTATAAGGACACTTTATTAACTTCCTTCATTGGTTAACCCAAGACAAATGTTGAAGGATATGGCAAACACTATCAAGCTTGCCAGAAAGTCAGACAAAGACGACTATATGCAACATTTACGATTAGTGCTTCTAGGCATAGCTGGTATTGGCGGTATTGGGTTTGTAATACAATTTACATTTGCAGTAATCAATTTAGGACACAGATAAGAATGACACAAGAAATAAAATCTCACTTTTTTGCAGTTAGGACCACAGGAGGTCAGGAAAAGGTAGTACTTGGTCTTTTGGACAATCGAATCAAGTTAAAGAAGCTAAACATACAATCTGTTTTGCTACTAGAGAACCTAAAGGGATATGTTGTACTAGAAGCAATTGATGCAAACGCTGCATTTGATGCCTTGCAAGGAATGAGACACATCAGAGGCCAACTTAGAGGAGAATTACAATTCAAGGATATTGAAGGATACCTGGTTAAGAAATCTACAGTGTCAGAACTTTCAGTTGATCAAATAGTTGAGATAATTGGAGGTCCTTTCAAAGGTATGAAGGCCACAATTACCAGAATTGATCACGATAAAGAAGAGGCAACAGTTATTTTGCTTGATGCACCTTATCAGCTACCAGTAACTGTAGATGCAAACTATCTAAAACCATCATCACAGTAGTAAGGATTAAATTTACAGTAAAGAGGGAAAAGAAATCATGACAGATGTTCAAACTGTTTCTGCACTTGTAACAGGCGGTCAAGCAAGCGCTGGTCCACCATTAGGACCTACGTTAGGACCATTGGGTGTAAACATTTTACAGATAGTTACTGCAATCAACGAAAAAACAAAGGACTTTGAAGGAATGAAGGTTCCAGTTACTGTTACCGTAGATAAAAAAACCAAGAAATGGTCAGTTGAGGTAGGAATTCCTTCTGCATCTGCTCTAATTTTGAAAGAAGCAGGACTTCAAAAAGGATCAGGAACATCAGGTGCCACATGGGTTGGAGATATCACTATAGATTCTGCCGTAAAGGTTGCAAAACTTAAAATCGATTCCTCCTATGCAATAGACTTCAAAGCTGCTGCAAAAGAAGTCATAGGAACATGCTTGTCACTTGGAATAAAGGTAGATGGAAAGAACCCCAAAGAAGTAACTGCAGAAATTGATGCAGGCAAGTGGGAAGAAAAATTCAAGTAAATTATTCAGTTATAGAATATACCGAATCTTTGTCTGTCCTCTGGAGCTCTACAAAAGTTTCAGTATTTTGTATTCCTTCTATCTTTCCAATTTTTTCAATTGCTACAGTGTGTAATTCTTCTAAATTCGTTGCCCTCAAAGTAATCAGAATATCAAACCTACCTGTAACTTCTGATATCTCTATAACTTCAGGTGTTTTCATAAGGGATTTGTGAATCTGATCCTTTAGCTTTGGGTCTCTGTTGATTCCCATTGTAGCCCTTACACCAATGCCTATGAGGGATTCATCTACAACTATGGTAAACTTCTTTATCAGCTTCTTTTTGATGAGCCTTTTGATTCTACTATACAGTACAGATGTGTTTATTCCTAGTTTTTTTGAAAGGTTTGGTACAGAAATATTACCGTCTCGAGCAAGTTCGGTAATTATTTTCATATCTAGTTCATCAAATTTGTGCAAGTTTGCGACTACTTTTTGTTACTATTTAATAAATGTAAGTTCTATTGTCGAAATCTGATGTTCTTACAACTTAAATTCTATAAAATGAAATTTTTAGATATAGGCCATTCCCGAAGAATTCTGTCACTAAACGATTTTAAATAGGCATTCAGGAAGTTCTTTCGTAATGATCAACGAGTCCCAGATATCACAGATGATAGTCGAAGCTAAAAAGAACCAAAAGGAGAGAAAATTCAAGCAATCTCTAGAGCTAATCATGGTCTTCAAGGATATTGACGTTAAGAAAGGATTTGCCATCAATGAGACAGTCCAGTTACCCAAAAAATTAAACCAACCAGCATCAGTATGCGTGATTGCTTCAGGCGATCTTGGACTAAAGGCCAAAAATGCAAATGCTGACAAGGTTGTAGACGGAACACAGCTGACGCAAATTGGCACAAACAAAAGAGAATCTCGCAAGCTGATTAATGGATATGATTTCTTTCTTGCAGATACTCAACTCATGGCTAATGTTGGTAAGACATTAGGTCAATTCATGGGTCCCAGAGGAAAAATGCCTACTCCAGTACCATTTAATGCACCCATAGATGCAATATTGGAAAGATTCAGATCTTCAATAAGAGTAAGACTAAGAAATTCTCTTTCACTAGCATGCAAGATAGGCGATGAATCCATGGCAGATGATGATTTAGCTGCTAACGCAAATGCAGTGATCAGCACCATTGAGAAAAAACTTCCAAGCGGTGATAGAAACATCAAAAAAGTCATGGTAAAAACCACAATGGGTAAAACAATCAAACCACAGGCGGTAGCAAAGTAAGATGCATCAAAACAGAACAAAATATCCTCAAAAGAAAGCACAGATGTATCAACAGGTTCAGGAACTTCCAAAAAAATACAAAGTAGTAGCACTAGTGCGAATGGAAAAGGTTAGATCTTCCCAGCTATTACCACTAAGAAAGAAATTCAAAAATGATGTTGAGATTATCAGCATTAAAGACAAGGTAGCACAAAAAGCGCTTGCAACACTGAAAATGCCTGCTATTGAAAAGATGATCGACAAGCTAGTTGGCCAATGTGTCTTAATGTTCACAAACATGAGTCCACACAAACTAAACATCCTACTTGGAAAAAACAAGATAATGTTAGCAGCAAGAGGTGGAGACAAAGCAAGCATAGATGTCATAATAAAGGCAGGTAACACAGGAATAACTCCAGGTCCAATCCTTACTGACTTTAAGGAGGCTGGAGTTGCTACAAAGATTGATCAAGGAACAGTCTGGATAACTAAAGATTCTACAGCTGCAAAGAAAGGTGATGTAATTTCTACAAAACTTGCAACCCTTCTTAGCAAGCTTGATGTCAAACCGGTAGAGGCAGGAATTATTCTAAACGCAGCTATGGAGGAAAATATAGTATACAATCAAGAAGAGCTGTTAATTGACGTAGAAAAATACAGAGAGGCGTTTGCAAAAGCACACCAAGAAGCAATGTCGCTATCTATTGAGATAGGCTATATCACAAAAGAAAACGTCAGTGCAATTCTTGCGAGAGCTGCACAACATGCCAGATCACTTGCTACAGAATCAGGCTATCTTACTGAAGAAACAAAGAAGCAGACACTTCAGAAAGCTCACGCCCAAGCCACTGCACTGACAGGCAAGCTAAAGAACTACACCTCACAGTAAACAAGAAATTTACTTTTCACGTGCCTTTGGTAAATTCCAGTTGTGTTTCATGGCTACAAGTCTGAGCACAGTTGTAACCACAATGGAGGCTATGGTTGCAATCCCCAGATTGGAATCAATACTGAGTACAATATAGAAAACCAAGACTCCCAAGAAACTTGCAGAGGCATAAAGCTCTTTTACAAATACCATAGGCACTTCATTTACGAACATGTCTCGCAAGATTCCACCCCCAATAGCAGTTACCATACCTGCCATAGCAATAGCAAGGAAATTCATACCATAGGCTTCGTATGCAAATGTTGCACCAATAGCAGTAAAAACACCAAGTCCTATTGCATCAAATTTTAAAAATAGATTCCAGTGTTTTTGTATTTTTTTATATAGAAAGAATATGACAAAACCAGTTGTTACAGTTATGATCACGTAATAAGGATCAGATATGGAATGCGGCGGAAAATGCCCCATCACTATATCTCTTAGAGTCCCTCCAGCTACACCAGTTATTGTTGCAAGAATAATGATGCCAACAATGTCAGCTTTGTGTTCAATTGCCTTGAATGCACCAGTAACAGCAAAAGCCATAGTTCCAAAAAGATCCAAGGCAAGAACGGTAGCCTGAACAGACAATGAGAGATCTATCAAATTACAAGGTATTAGATAAGATAGTAAATAATCTTTAGAAAATTACAAAAAAGGAAATAGAAATAACAGATTTAACCGAACAGTGCTGAAAGGCCTTCCATTGCCTGCTCTTCAGTCTTTGCAGCCGGTACCTCAGCCTCTTTCTTTTCTTCTTTTGCACCACCTGCGGCTGCTGCTGGTGCGGCTGCGACTGCAACTGGTGCAGCTTTGATTGCCTCTTCAATGTCCACATCAGCGAGTGCTGCTATGAGTGCTTTTACTTGAGCTTCATTTACTGTAGCTCCTGAGGCCTTGATTATACTAGATATATTTGCCTCATTGATTTCCTTCTTTTCCTTGTGCAAAAGCAATGCAGCGTATACATATTCCATTGTAAACGAAATTTGCAAGAGCCATAATATAAAACTATGGAGATTCTCGCTTACAAAAAATATCCCGTGCAGTGAATTAGCTAATTGAGGATCTTAAGACTTCTACAAATAGAATACATGTATCGCTTGAGGTCTTTATCATATAGCGTATCCATCCTTTGCTTCAAAACCCTTTTTGCCTGATCCTTATCTGGTCCATCAGGTAAAGAAAGTACATTGTTTATCAACTCTGGAACGGATTCTCTGACCCATCCAGTGATAATACCGTAAATGTTTTTGTGTAGTTTTTCCACATAGTCAGTACTTGTATCAAAAATTCCCGTAAAGTTATCATGTTCAACTCTGTAAATTAAGGCAAAGATGATCTCTTTTGAGGTAGGATCTTTCAGTATCTGTTCTGATTGCGGACCTGCCTTTCCTTGAGAAACCTTGTTCTTCAGACCAACTGGATTTATCATGATACCATTTACTCCAATTTTTGAATTTTCTATTCCTGTTACGATACCTACTACAATGTCTTTATAATCGCCATTTTGCTTGGAAGCAAAAACATAGTCTCCCTCTTTCCAGCCCTTCTTTTCAAATACGAACATAAGAAATTCTCAAAAAAGATCATATTTAATGTGTTGCTTCAGAATGCTTAATATCCATCAGGACAAAAACTTGTGAAATGGACAAGGGTCAGATTCTTGCCAAGTTTTCATCGGACCCTAATAGGTATTACAAGGTGGAGCTTTTTGAGAAGGAAGGATTCAAGAGAAAGTCTTGTTCCAAGTGTGGTCGATATTTCTGGGTATTAAATGACGGACAGAATCTTTGTCCTGATCATATAGAAAATAGTTATTCCTTCATAGGGGATCCTCCCACCAGGAAAAGATTTGATTACACACAAGCTTGGAAGGAAGTCGAATCTTTTTTTGTAGATAATGGACACAAGTCAGTGAGCAGATATCCAGTAGTATGCAGATGGAGAGATGATCTTTATTTTACAATTGCTTCAATAGTTGATTTTCAGAGAGTAATGGGTTCCAAGGTAGTCTTTGAATTTCCAGCAAATCCTTTGGTTGTGCCACAAACATGTCTTAGATTCAAAGACATAGAAAACGTTGGAGTAACAGGCAGACATTTTTCAAGTTTTTGCATGATTGGTCAACACAGCATACCAAACTCACAAGGTTATTGGAAGGACAAATGTGTTGAACTTGATTTTAGACTACTTACTGACAAATTTGGAATTAACAAAGAAGAGATAGTTTTTGTTGAAGATGTATGGGCTGGTGGAGGCTCATTTGGATCATCACTAGAATATTTTGTACGAGGACTGGAACTTGGAAATGCAGTGTTTACTGAATTTCAGGGAGATTTGGAAAACTATTCTGTGTTAGACCAAAAAATCATAGACATGGGAGCAGGCCTTGAACGATTTGCGTGGATTACGATGGGAACTCCAACTGCCTATGATTGCTGTTTTGGGCCCATAACAAAACACATGATAGAAAAGATAGGCATAGACTCGGATTCTGACATTATATCAAAATATTTCAGAGCTATTGCCAAGACATTATCCGAGTCTTCAGACATATCAATAGCAAGAAAAAGTGCTGCGTTAGCGGTAGGAATCGATAATGTGAAAATGGACAAAATCATCTCCCCATTAGAGGGAATCTACCTCATTGCAGACCATCTAAGAACTCTGATATTTGCGATATCAGACGGTGCATTGCCAAGTAATGTAGGTGGAGGATACAATCTAAGAATGCTACTGAGACGCACTCTGGCAACAATGGATAGATTTGGTTGGAATTTTGATCTTGATGATCTAATAGACCTTCATGTAGATTACCTAAAATCCACATACCGCGAGCTTGAGGAAACTAGAAAGGATGTAAAAACAATAGTTAGGATTGAAAAGGATCGTTATAAGGAATCACGGGTTAGAATGACAAACATTTCAAACATGTTAAAATCACAAAACAAGAAATTATCTGTAGATGACTTGATTCGACTGTACGAGTCTGACGGCTATAACGCCTGATTTTCTAAAAGAAACACAGATCATTTCAGAGATTCCATCTACATTTTACGAGAAATTATCTGATTTGCATCAATCGGAGAAGACTGAAAAAACGGTACAATTGAATTTGGATAGAATTCCAGACACAGATTTACTATATTATAAAGAGGAACCACATGAATTCGAAGCCAAGAGTGCTCAAAGTCTTAGATGGAAAGCATGTCATACTTGATCAAACATTATTTTATCCAAGAGGAGGAGGTCAAGAACCAGATCATGGTAAAATTGGAAATTATGATGTTGTCGATGTGAATAAACATGGCAATATTGTAATTCATGAAACAAGAGGAGGAGCCCCACTGGGAGGGAGAAATTGTAAAATGCAAGATAGATTCTGCCAGACGTTATGGTATAACACGACATCATACAAGTACTCATGTTCTTAACGCATCTGCAAGAAACACTTTGGGTTCTTGGATCTGGCAACATTCAGCATTCAAGGAACAAGATTATGCCAGACTTGACATTACTCACCATTCAAACCTCACAGAAGAGGAGATAATGAAGATAGAAGACCTTGCAAATCTTACGATTCGAAAAGATATACCAATTCTTATCAAGGAATTTGAACGTGGAGAGGCAGAGCAGAAATATGGATTTAGAATATATCAAGGCGGAGTTGTGCCGGTAAAATTAGTCAGAATTGTAAACATAGAAGGGCCTTGACGTTGAAGCATGTGGTGGAACCCATGTCAATAAAACAGGCGAATTGGGCCTAATCAAAATTACAAAAGCAGAAAGGATTCAAGACGGGGTGGTCAGATTGGAATTTGTTTCTGGAGAGGCAGCGCTCAAGTATACACAGAATCAAGATAAGAAAATATCACAGATTGTAAAATCCCTTGGTTCAAGCAAGGAAAAAGTTCTAGAATCATTTGAACATGTTGTCAAAGACGGGAGAGGACGCAAAAAAGAAGGTCAAACAAATAGTGAAAAGAACCGCAGAATCTTCTGCAAAGTCTGCAATCGCTCAAGCAAAAATTCTTGGAAGAGTCAAGTTATTTATCACAGTCGAAGAAGAACTTGACGACGAATATCACATAGCAGTCGGTGAACAAGCAGTCAATCTTGATAAATCCCTCATCTACTGTGCTCTGATTATAAAAAATGGCTCAATTCGCATAGTGGCATTCTCCGGCATAGATGCTGTAAATACTAAGAAAGCTGGAGATCTAGTCAAAGACGTAGCCAAAATACTCGGAGGTTCAGGCGGTGGAAAAGACACATTTGGTCAGGGAGGCGGAAAAGACATGCTTAAGATAAAAGACGCACTTCTTGCTGCTGAGCAATTCATTCTTGGAAAGTGACAAAACAATGGATTGGAAATCGATTGAAGAAAAAGTGGAGACAAAGATGGTATGCAGAAAAACAATTTGAAAGCGATCCTGATGCAAGAAAAAAATTCTTTGTTACAGTAGCATATCCTTATCCTAATTCACCACAACACATAGGACATGGTAGAACATACACGTTGGCTGATGTCCATGCAAGATTCATGCGAATGTTAGGATATAACGTGTTATTTCCAATGGGTTTCCATTACACTGGAACTCCAATACTTGGCATGTCCAGAAGAGTAGCAAGAAAATGACAAGGAGCTTATTGAGGCATTCAGAACATTATACAAAGTTCCTGACGAAAAAATAAAAGAGTTCTCAGAGCCTGTAAAAATTGCAGATTATTTCCATCAAGAGATTAAGGAGGGCATGATAGAGATGGGATACTTCCATAGACTGGAGACGTGAATTCACTACCATAGATCCCTTTTACAACAAATTCATAGAGTGGCAGTTTAAAAAATTAAAGGAATACGGTCTTGTTATTCAAGGAACACATCCAGTAGGGTGGTGTCCAAAAGATCAAAACCCTGTCTCTCAGCATGATACTTTGGGCGATGTAGAACCAAGCTTTACAGAATACACCATCATCAAATTCAGATATGATAACTACATTTTGCCAACTGCCACGCTACGTCCAGAGACAATATTTGGTGTAACTAATCTCTGGGTAAACCCTGATACCAATTATGAGATTGCAAAAGTCGACAACGAAGAGTGGATAGTTAGCTCAGAATGTGCGACAAAATTGGGATTTCTAAATAAGAAGGTAACAAAAACTGGAAACATAACAGGAATTGAACTGGTAGGCAAAAAAGTCAAAATTCCAGAAAGAGGTGATGAGGTATTCATATTGCCTGCAACGTTTGTAGAAAGTGATAATGGCACAGGTATTGTAATGTCAGTACCTGCTCACGCACCATTTGATTATCAGGCGTTAGAAGATCTGAAAAAAAATACAGGAAAATATCACTAACTTACCCTCTCTTTCAGAAATCAAACCCATTTCCATAATTGAGACAGAAGGATATGGCAATATTCCAGCAAGAGACATAATTGAAAAGTTTGGCATAGATAGTCAGGAATAATCCAAAGTTGGAGGAGGCTACAAAGGAACTTTATGCAAAAGAATTCTACGGTGGCAAACTCAAACAAAACACTGGCAAATTTGCGCAGAAAACAGTTACTGATGCAAAAGAAGATGTTAAAAAATGGATTCTTGAGAGCGGTAATGCAGACATCCTGTACGAACTCAATGAGAGTCCTGTAAGATGCAGATGCGGTGCTGAATGTGTGGTCAAGCTTTTGGATAATCAGTGGTTTCTCAATTATTCAAACCCAGAGTGGAAAGAAAAGGTTCATTCTTGGATAAATGAGATGAAGATACTCCCAGAAGAGATCAGAAATGAATTCAATCATGTTGTGGATTGGCTCAAAGAGAGGGCTTGCGCTAGACAACACGGGCTTGGAACCAAATTGCCTTGGGATAAAAATTGGATAATAGAAAGTTTGTCAGATTCTGTCATTTACATGGCTTATTACATAATAGCAAAATATGTCAATGCAGGCCAGATAAACGCAGAACACATATCAGATTCATTTTTCGATTATGTATTTTTTGATAAAGGTGATTTGAAAAAAATCTCGTCAGATTCAGAAACAAATCCAGAAAGATTAGAGAGCATTAAAAAAGAATTTCAATATTACTATCCAGTTAACGCAAGACATTCAGGTAGAGATCTTGTACCAAACCATCTAACATTTTTCATTTTTAATCACTTGGCAATATTTCCAAAAAAGTATTGGCCAGAAGAAATAGTGGTTAATGGTTCAGTCTTAATGGACGGTAAAAAGATGTCAAAGTCAATGGGGAATATAATACCACTCAGAGACGCAATCAAAATACATGGTGCAGACTCTATTAGACTTGCAATCTTAATTTCTGCAGAACTATTACAAGATGCGGATTTCAATCAAGAAGCAGTACGAGGTATCAAAAACAAGCTAGAAAACATGCTTGACGAATGCACACAATACAAGACTGCAAAGTATACTGTCTTGACACAAGAAGACAGATGGATTCAAAGCCGTTTACAACAATTAATTTCTAAAGCAACTTCTTCGATTCAAAAAATGAGATTAAGGGAAGCCCTTCATCATATTTTATATGAATTTGACTCTGATTTGCAATGGTATCTTAGACGGGTTGAGGCAAAAAATAGAACAGACTATTCAGGAATTCTGCATGAAGTATTTTCTGCAAGAGTTGCAATGATGTCACCCTTTGCTCCGTATATGTCAGAAGAGATGTGGTTCAGAGCTTGGAAATTTGATTTGGTATCAAAATCGTCTTGGCCAACTCCAGATGAAGCAAAAATTGATTTACTTTCGGTGCAATCGGAGACTCTTCTCAATGCAACATTGAGTGATATCAGAAACATAATCAAGGTAACAAAAATGAATCCCAAAGAAAGATTACCAATATACACAGCCGCTCCATGGAAAGCAAAGGCTTACCAGAAAATTCTAGAAAGAGTCACAAGTGGAGATATCAACATAGGAAATTTGATAAAATTACTCATATCAGATAAAGAAACAGAAGAGATAAAAAAAGATCCAGATTTTGTCAAAAAAACAGTCAATGACATTTTATCCAATCCTCAAGACGAAAGAGATTCTAAAAACAAAGTTGGTCTTGTTGATGAAATAAAGGTGTTATCTGAATTAGAATCGTTGATAAAAAATGAATACGGCATAAGCCTTCAGGTTTTTTCTGAATCTGATCAAAACAAATACGACCCAAAAAACAAGTCTAGGACTGCAAGACCATACAAGCCTGCCATACTGATAGAATAATTGACTTTATGCAGCCACATCTTTTTATTAGGTAATTTTAGGTATAAGCTCGTTTGAAAATAGCTGTTGTCGGCATAGGGGTCGCTGGTGCATATCTTCTTGCAAGATTGAAGAACCAACACGAAGTGGTCGGTTTTGAAAGATCCACAGAGGAGAACCATGATTCCATATGTGCCTGGGGCACTACAAAAGGCCCAATGGAAGAGTTTGCAAAAAAATGTGATCTTGACTTTAATGATTATCTTATCCACGATGGAAAAAAGATGTACATCAGCATGAACAACTCCGAGCGATTTACCATTAAATTGATGGGATTATGCACGTACAACAAAATTGGTTTGATAAAAGACATGTCAAAAGGTTGCAAGATTCACTACGGAACAGCACCAAAAATTGCAGACTTGGAATCAGAGTTTGACATAATCATAGATTCCACAGGTTTTCACAGATCTTATCTCCCAAGACTTTCTCAGGATTT
>NZ_RCMB01000004.1 GCF_011319465.1 Candidatus Nitrosotalea sp. TS | reverse complement strand
ATATGGCAATAGCTGAGCACCCAATAGGAAGGATTGGCTAACCCAGAAGATATTGCAAAGGCCATACTATACTTTGCATCGGAGGATTCGTCATGGGTTACAGGAGCAATTCTGTCAGTAGACGGCGGAGTCACAACAAAGTAAATCAGCCATATCAAATTAATAGAACCACCCCTTACTCATGACATGGACGCCAAGAGGAAACAATCGCTTAAGATAATCATTACATTAGCAATAGTATGGTTTGCTGCAGCTTTACCAGTACCATTTTTGTGGTCAAATCCTGATCCTCAACACCCAGAACAGTACAAAGTATACCTAGAGATTGCAGCAATAGTTTCAATTCCTTTCATAGCAATGGGAGTTGTCTGGACATTAAAACCAGAGCTTGCCACAAGAGGATCTAGATAAGAAATTCAACTGCACCGTTTCCTTCCTGTGTAATCTTTATCCAGCGAGTTCTCCCTATCCTTTCAATTTCAACAAATTTCCATTCATTTAAGAGCGGTTGTATTATGTTTTTGTCGAGGCTTGCAAACCTGGCTTGCTGAAAGTTTTCCTCTTTTGCATTTATCACAATTAATTTTTTTTCCTCTGCAAGTCTTGCCATTTCTTTCTTTGTTATTTTACCACCATTTTGCTTTATTATTTTTAATGCCTGAATCAATGCTGGTTTTGGTGTGTGAATTTCATATGCAGGTAGCTTTACAACAGTCTTTAGTCCTGAAGAAAGTTGTTCTCCCTTTACACTAGCATAACTTTCTGGCTCTGCATAATATGGGGTAAGCTTTGTTTTTCCTTTGAACATCATACATGCCATCATACATGCAATTGCCTGAATTTTTGAGCCAGAAGAACAGTTTACAAAAATATCATTATCTTTCTCTTTTTCTACAATTTCTCTAACTGACTTGAGTATCTTAAAGAGATCAAATCTATCCGAATATTCTACATGAACTTCGATCTTTTCCTTTCTCAATTGCGCCCTTATCTTTTCCATATAACCTTGAGCCCTATCCTTTGCAGGCTCGCCATGCATCAAAAGCCAGACTCTGTCTGCTTTCATCTGCTTTGCAGTGATCGCAATTCTATCAATCTCAAAGCCTACTGGAGCAATATGCACTCGTAGATTTACAATGGTACTCATGATATTATGTATAGTTTGCATACTAAGGTGATGATATATAATAATTGTGGATTCGTACCCAGATCATGCAACAAAAATACAAACTAGAACAATGCAAAGTTTCATTGTATCCAAAAGTAAAATCTATCTTTGAAGACTATTAATTTTTCATCCAGCTAGTCTGTTCCAGATAATCTAAGGACTTGATCATCTCATCAAGTTTTGCCACAACAGCATTAACTGCACGAAATTCTTCATACATCATTTTTTCCTCTTCAGGAGATAAGATTTGTTTTTCTGCAGTGTCGAAAAACTTGTCTTCCTTTGTCATATGATCATTTAGATAAATTGCATAAGTTTTAAGAAACCTTGCAACAGGTTCTCTTTCATTTTCTCCCTCTTTCCATTTCTGTAAATATCCTGAAATGTTATTTGCAATGCGACGACTAAATTCATGCTCGATCATAAATGCCTGTATCTCTTCTTTTAGGGATCCATAGCTTCCAACGCAGGCAAAGTATGCATCCTCCTCTCTGGAATAATGAATGGCATCGAGAAATTCAGACATGATTACAACTATTTTTTCTAGATCTGAGAACGGAATGTTTTGTTCAGCATAGAGTTTCGTATAACATTGAATGATTATCTTTTCAAGACGACGCATCTGTTTGTGGTCGTTTCTTAGTATTTCTGTGGCACTCATAGTTTATTCTATCCTAGGTCAGGTATATACTGTAAACAAAATTACCTTTTTTGGGTCATATTGAACAATCGCAAAATGAGGAACCTCGGAGTCTTTTACATAGTGACCTGCAGGCCCACCAATACCCAATCTGATAAGATAATTGTTAGAAGAGTTTATTTCAATTTCCTTACTCTCAAGAATGCGACCTGAAAACTTTTCCTTTACTACGTTCAAGGAGGGGTAAATACTACGAATGAGATTATCCTGCATCGTTATTGTTTCTTCTCTATGTTGGTGACCACATAAAATGATAGGGTTTTTCACATGTTTTTTGGCCTCATCAAAAGCAGAAGATGCCTTGTAATGATACCCAGAATAAGTGAAGAATTCAAAGTCTTCTTCTGTTAGCCTCTGCCAAGACTTTTGGTATAGCCAAGCTTCTTCGCTTGAAGTGGTTTTTGGCCTTATTTTTTCAGGATCAAGTGGACCTCCGTGGACGCAAAAAAGGCCGTGTTTTTTATCAATAAATTCTTGGTTTCCAAATGTTCCATCACTATTTTCTTTGAAAAAAGAGAGATCTTCTGAGTTTAGTTTTGCATGTGCGTCCATGCTCTCAATTGAACTTCCACCTATCAACCTATTATACAAAAATGCTTCATCATGATTTCCCATTACAGAAGAAAGCGGATAGTTCGTTTCAAATGACCTTAATCTTGAAATGACCTCTTTTGGATGGATTCCCCTTTCAAGGATATCTCCCAGATTTATTATTCTTGAAAAAGTGCCATACTTTTTTGTAAACTCTGGACTTGACGCTATGCCAAGTATAGTATCTAGAGCATGAATATCTGCATGAATATCGGAAAATACTAGATCCAATGATCTATCCGACATGTCTCCTAATTTGTAATTTTTCGTATCCGTTTGAATACAAATTACTCATCTATTGCAACCATACCACTAATTGATGACAGATTAATCAAAGTCTTCCATAGGCTCATGATATTCTCAAATCTTAGAATAAGAAAGTGAAAGGTTGATTCAAGATAAATAAAAGACATAACAAGTAAATGTTACCAAGCATTTGGAGTCACTTACATCCTCACACCTACCCAATGAGGATGTCGGGACATTTTTACAATTCAGACTCTATTTTCTGGATAGAATTCTTTGGAACCTGTAAATCTTTGAACGTATCAGGATTGATTATTTTTGCCAAGATCTCAAGTCCTGTCACAATTCTTGGTCCTGGTTTGCTAAAGTATTCGTTTGCATTCACTGCATAAACTTGGCCTTGTTTTACTGCCTTCAATGATCTCCATTTCTCCTTGTCTGCAAGTTTTTCATATTCTTGCATGGTTCTGTTTACGTCAAAGCCACATGGCATAAGCACAATTATGTCTGGATCAAACTTGACAATCTCATCTAGTTCCATTCTTCTTGACTGATCTCCTGTTGCACTGATTCCGTTTATTCCTCCTGCTAGTTCTACCATCTGTGGGACCCAATGACCAGCAGTAAACAGCGGATCAAGCCATTCAATACAGAGAACTTGTGGTCGTACAATCTTCTGTTTGTGTTGTATAATTTTGACTCTAGATCTCAGGTCATAAACAAAAGCTTGTGATTCACCTAGTTTTCCTACTTTTTTGCCAACCTCGATTATATTATCAAGTATGTCACCGAGGTTTCTTGGATCTAAGATTAGAACTTCTGGCTTTACTCCAAGTATGGCAACTGCCTTATTGATTTCTTTGGTAAAGGGTGAACAGACCTCACATATGCCTTGGGCCACAATGAGATTTGGGTTTGCATTTTTGAGCACTTGTTCATCTAGTACATAGATGTCTTTGCCTGCTTTCATGAGATCCACTACTTTTTTGTCAATTTCTTGACTTGTCATCTTTTCTGGATCAAAGACAGAGTGAATCACTTTTGGTTTGGTCTTTGCCTCTGACGGATAATTACACTCATGTGTTACTGCAAATACTTGGTCTCCCACCCCAAGCTCATACAATATCTCAGTTGCGCTTGGGAGAAAGGAAACGATGCGGTTTTCCATTCATCTTATTTTGTAAATGGCTTTCTTTAAACATACTCGATGTTGCCATGCTAAAATTCCTCAAAACTTAAGAATAGCCCTTTGCTCGATGAGTCTGTTGGTTAGCTTTACAGTTATTGGAGAGTCTTCATCTGATCATCTAGCTAGAAAAATAGCATCAAAATTAAAATCAAAATACATCGGCTGCGAATTGCGAGTCTTTCCAGATGGAGAAAGCAAGATTACTTTGAAGACAAAACCAAAGGGAAAGATAGTTGTAGTTCACTCGGTATATCCTCCTGTCGATTCTAATCTTGTTCGTGTTTTGGCTCTAGTCTCACAAGCCAAAAAATATTCTTCTGAGGTTTATGTGGTAATTCCATACATGGGGTATGCAAGACAAGACAGAGAATTTCTTCCAGGAGAAGTTGTCACCATGTCTCTTGTTGCAAAGATGTTCAAAGTGGCAGGCGCAACAAGAATCATTGTAGTCGACATTCACAGCATTCTGGCGCTGAAACATTTCCAGATACCAACGAAAAATGTTACTGCCATAGGAGAGCTTGTGAAATATTTCAAGAGATTGCATCTGAAATATCCACTTGTAGTATCTCCAGATATGGGAGGAGTTGAGAGGGCAAAAAATTTTGCAAACATGATGGGAGTAGACTATATTGCACTAGAAAAACACAGAGATAGAAAAACCGGAGAAGTCATTATAAAATCAAAAAATCATTATGAAGTAAGAAACAGAGACATTATTTTGGTTGATGATATGATAAGTACTGGCGGTAGCATCGTAAAAGCTGCAGAACATTTGAAAAAACAAAAGTGCGGTAAGATATACGCAACTTGTACTCATGCTCTTCTAATAGGAGATGCCGAAAGAAAGATTCGAAAATCTGGAGTTACAAGAATAGTTAGCACAAATACCATACCTGGCAAGACAAGCATGGTAGATGTCTCCCCTGTAATAGTAAAGGCAATCAGCTGAATGCCACAGAGTTTTTTCGTATTATCTGGTGAACACCCAGAACTTGGTGTAGATGAAGTAATTTCCATATCAAAAAGCTATGATGTCAAAACAACATGTTCGATAGAGCCCAAACTTGTAATCATAAAATCCAACGTGCCATGGCAGAAAATAGCTCAGAGGGCCACATTTGTTAGAGCTTGTGGCAATATTTCTGGCATGCTCGATGACATTTCTGAGATAGATGTTCCTGTACAGAACCCAAAATCATTTGTCTGCAGAGCATTTAACCTGTCTTCAAAAAAGATCAATGTGTCCAATATTGAAAGAGACGTTGGAACAATACTGAAATCAAGATGGGGTTGTAGTGTATCTCTCTCAAACCCATCACTTATCGTATACCTAATCATTACTGATAAGGCAAGATATGTTGGCTATGCCGATGGTATAATGACGCCCAAAAGGCCAAAAAAGACAATCAAATATCCAACTGAGCTTGATTGGAAGCTTAGTAGGTGCATGGTTAACTTGTCACAGCTAAAAGAGGGCGATACTTTATGCGACCCGTTCTGTGGAACCGGTACCATATTACTTGAAGCTGAATCTATGGGAATGCACTCTATTGGAATTGATTTTGATTCTGACATGTGCAATATCACTAGAAGGAATCTTGCTGATAATGGATATGATCCGCTGGTTGTAAATTCTACCTATCAATTCATACCAAAGATCAAGAAAAAAATAGATGCCATAGTTACGGATGTTCCATATGGAACTGCTTCAAGATCATCTGCTCCACCAAAAAAAATAATTGAAGATTTCCTCTCAGTGGTACCAAAGAAAATGAAATTAGTACTGGTATACAAGAAGGGAACAGGTATCACAGAGCTAAGCGAAGCAAAGAAATACGAAATCTATAGGCATAAGAGTCTAACAAGGGTTATTGTTGTAAGATGAAACTGGTATTCTTGGGTACATCAGCTGCTCAACCAACAGCAGAGCGCGGAATGACATGCACATGTCTAGTTTTAGACAAGGAGATACTGATGTTTGATGCAGGAGAGGGTGCCCAGATTGCATTCCAAAAGGCAAAGCTTGGATGGAATAAAAAAATGAAGATCTTCGTCACGCATTTACATGGGGATCATTGTGTTGGAATTCTTGGCCTGTTGCAAACAATGTCACTTCAGAATAGAACCGAACCAATAGACATCTTTGGTCCTACAGGAATTGAAGAGTTTCTTGCAACAAATTTGAAGATATTAAACTTTGGACTTACGTTTCCTGTTAGAATTATTAGAATAAAGGAAGGACCAGTTTTTGATGACCCTGCATATACAGTTCATGTTTGCGAAGCGGAGCATTCCATACCAGCATATTCTTACCTCTTCTCTGAGAATGACCGCCCAGGCAAGTTCTATCCTGAGAAGGCAAAGCATCTTGGAATACCTGAAGGAAAACTGTGGAGAGAGCTTCAGAATGGCAATGAGGTAAAAGTAGCAAACAAGACTGTGAAACCATCTGACGTAATGGGAGAGAGCAGAAAGGGTAGAAAGATAGGCATATCAGGAGATACAAGGCCTACAAAGAAACTGGAAGAATTTTTCAAGGGCTGTGACTATATCACATTTGATTCCACATATTCTGATACATTGCGTGATAAGGCAATAGCAAACTATCATTCTACTGCAAAAGAGGCTGCAGAGCTTGCCAAAAAAGCAGGAGTAACAAATCTTATTTTAACACATTTTTCGGCAAGATATGAAAATGCAGATGAGTTAATAGAAGAGGCAAAGACGGTGCATGATTCCGTAATTGCCGCAAAGGATCTTTTAGAGATAAACATCAAGTGACATGTTTGGACCAGTTGCCGATAGACTGCGTCAAGCAGAAAAAATAGTCTTTGTCACTGGAGCAGGAATTTCTCAGGAAAGTGGAATTCCAACATTTAGGGGAAAGGATGGCTTTTGGAGAAAATATGACGCAATGAAACTTGCTACAATAGATGCATTTTATGAAAACCCAAAGCTTGTCTGGGAATGGTATGAAGAAAGAAGAACAAACATTCTTGCTGCAAAACCAAATCCTGGTCATCTTGCAATGGCAGAGCTTGAAAAATACAGGCCCGTTCATGTGTTAACGCAAAACATTGATGGTATGCATCAGAGAGCTGGAAGTACCAAAGTTTACGAGCTCCACGGCAGCATTATTACAATCAAATGCACTGTATGTGATTTTAAAGATATCATAGTGACAGGCTTTTCTGAACTTCCACCTATTTGCAAATGCGGAAATATTCTAAGACCTGATGTGGTGTGGTTTGGAGAGTCATTACCGCAGGATGTGTGGCATGCAGCAATGCAGCAGGCAAGCTCTTGTGATGTGATGATTGTGGTTGGTACTTCACTTGCTGTATCTCCTGCAAATCTTTTACCAGCATATGCACGCCAAAATGGAGCCATCGTGATTGAAGTAAACCCAGAAGAGACACCAATGTCTACAAGCATGAGCCTTTCAATTCGCTCTTCTGCCGCAAAGGCCTTGCCTGATCTTCTCACTGTGTTTCAGAGATAAACTGTAAAAATTATTCAAAAAAAGATAACGTCTTCATTGAATCAGTATTATAGATCAAAGAATTATTGAAAAAGACATACTTAATTGTGATAATTATGACTAATTGTTAAATATTATGAAGACGTATAATAATCCATGAGAAAACACGCAAATTCTATCGACTGAATTTGCGTGGTCCTGTGAAAAACAGTACATAGTAGAGTGCACAAAGGTGCGCAAGTGGCAGGAGAATGCTTTTGCCTATACAGGACCACGCCTTACGTTTTCCAAATTATTCCGTCAACAATTCCGCTCCGTTTTACCGTGTTGCAATTTTTCATAAATTGTATCTTATTCTATTATCCCTACAAAATGCAGACCTGTCTTGGTATAAAATTACAAAAGTAAAATTTCATCATACAGATTCCGGGGCAAGCCAGTCAACTACTTTTTCCAAATCTTTGCAGTGTATGATTACCTTAATTGGCCCCATGGGAGACTCTTCTGCTTCATCACAGATAGCGATGACATCAACATATGCTGCCTGCTTGTTAAGATAAAACCAAGTAGTATCGCCTTTTGTGTTGTATCGCATCTGTCTTCGATACACTCTGTTTACTCTACGCTTCTCTATTGTTTCCTGAATCTTTGATAAAGAGTGCAGATCTCTTGAGATTGCCTTTATGCTTCCATCCTTGTATTCATAATCAGTATCCAGCATTACATTAGATACGGCAGACTTGATCTTTTCCGGATCTTCTGATGGATTTACCGCAGCATATGTTTCTATCTTACATGCAATATTAGGAATTTTCATTTTATCCAGCCTTTGATGATATCATATGCAGTATTCACAAGATGTTCTATTGTTAGATTGTTATTAGAGATTGTCTCATCGGCAAGGGCAATTGATTCGCTCATGCCAACCCCAATTTCCCTAGAGTCCCTTTTTGTAAAATCTTCCCTATCAGATGGAGCATCAGATCTACCACGTCCTGTCAAGAACTTGAATCTAGTATCCCCTGATGCATGTATTGCAAGAACTTTTACAGTTCCAATTTTTTTTAATACCTCTACCTCTGCAAGCGACCTTACTCCGTCAACTAGTACAACATCTGAACTTGAATTCAGTATCTGATCTTTGATTAGCTCAGCTACTGCGCCAGGTCCGTTCTTTTCTCGAAGATCAAGCATGAGTTTGCCCAAGTTACTACCAGTAGGTTCAATTTTTCTTCGTGTCGCCTCTGCCCTTACAGCATCACCCATTGTTATCTTATCAAATCCCTTTGAACTTAGGGCCTCAGCTATAGTGGTCTTGCCAGCTCCAGGCATTCCCGTCAAACAGACAATAAGCTTTGTCACATTCGCAAATTCGACCCTCCAGTCTATGAAGCTACCGGAAATCATTATAGACTCTAGATTCTGAATTTCTATGATGCGTACATTTGTAGCAGTAGAAGTTCACAGCGAGAGTGTATTAGATGCAATAGCTAACCTGCAGAAAGATTTTAACATAAAGGCAAGTCCTGTCAGCAGACAAAACATGCATTTCACGTTGCTTTTTTTGGGAGAGATAACTGATGATACCGCAGAAGATGTGAAAAAATTGCTTTCAGGCATTGACTTTAAGCCAATTGAATTGAGCTTTATCCACCTGGGGCATTTCCAAATCCAAAATTTCCTAGAGTGATTTGGATTGGCGTAGACGATGCCGCTTCCAAACAGCTTGTAGAGCTTGCAGCTCAGGTCGAGAAAAAACTTGTGCCCCTTGGATTCAAGTCAGACAAGTCATTCAAGCCTCATCTTACCATATTTAGAGTAAAGAACAAAGATGACATTTCAAAAGAGATAGAAAAACACAGGCAAGTAGATCTTGGAAAAGATGTCATTTGTGAACTAAAGTTCAAGAAAAGCATCTTAACTTCAAATGGGCCGATATATTCTGATTTACAGGTGATAAAGGCACAATGACTCGCATCTTAGAGAATGTAAGAAAGATTTCCATCCCTACAAAGAAGGAAGAAGAAAAGATGAAAAAACTTGCAGATTCCCTAGTAAAGCAGGTAAGAGATGAGGCCTTCAGATATTCCCAAGTCGTAACAGTGGAACTTGGGGGGTCTTATGCAAAGGGAACTTGGCTCAAGGGGCAGATGGATCTTGATATATTTGTCAAGCTAAAAACCGATACTGACGAGAAGACATTTGAGTATATTGGAAAGAAAATTGGCTTCAATTCCATGAAAAGATACAAGCCGTTTGTAAGATACTCTGAGCATCCATATGTAGAAGCAAAAGCGGAAGGGACCAGAGTAAATGTAGTACCATGCTATGATGTTGAGAAAGGGCAATGGAAGAGTGCTGCCGATAGATCTTCGTTTCACACAAAATTCATTTTAGAAACATTTGATGAAAATAAAAAGAACGAGGTACGTCTTTTAAAAAAATTCCTAAAGAGGGTGGGAATTTATGGTGCAGAGATTGCTACGGAGGGTTTTGGCGGATATGTAGCAGAGGTTCTTGTATATCACTATGGAACATTCATGGGAGTTTTAGAGGCAGCATCAAACTTTGTCCAAGGCCAGACAATAGGAAATCCAACAAAGAGGTTTGATACAGCGCTTGTGCTAATTGATCCAATTGACAGTAACAGAAATCTTGGTACAGCTATATCTGGTCAAAGTGTTGCAAAGTTTATTCTAGCTGCCAGATCATTTCTTAAAAAACCTTCAATTGCATTCTTTTCTGGCAAGAAAAGAGATTCTAATACAAAGAATCTGAAAAATACAATAATTATAAAATTCAACTACAAAAGGCGAAGTCCTGATATAATTTGGGGACAGGTAAAGCGCAGCACAACAGCATTGGCAGGCCAGCTTGAGCTTGCAGGATTTGATGTTTTACGCAAGAATGCAGTAACTGATGAAGAATCGGAAGCAGCAATGATCTTCCTTCTTGGATCACTTGTAATTGAAAGATTCATGGTCAAAAATGGACCTGAGATATACAGAAAGTCAGACTCGGAGCATTTCATTGCAAAAAATTCAAAGAACATCCTGACCTGGGTTGATGACAACGGAAAGGTCCTATCCATGCAGGAACGACAATTCCATGATGCCAAAAAGTTCTTGGAATCTCTCTTAAGAGGCGACTTGGCAAAGTCAGGGGTACCAAGCGGCATCATACCAGACATCAAGCGCGGCTTTAGGATACTCTACGGAGACCAGTCCGTAAGCAAATCCATTAAAAAGGCATTGACTGTGCTTACCTCTACCGATGGACTCGTTTTTAGTACCAACAAGTAAGCTTGTAAGGGAACCGTATTCCCTTGTTTTAGGATATCCAAAAGCTACAAAAAAAGAACTTGGAACGAAGAGTTGCCGAGCTAAAAAAACTTGGAATCAAGAATGTATCATTTGAGGGCCCTACCGTTCTAAATAACATCCCTGTCTTAGGCAAGGGCTATGTTGGTGTAGTAGTTATTGCCAAACAAGACAAAAAAAAGGTGGCCCTGAAAATACGTCGAATAGATTCAAGCAGGGAAGAGATGCAAAGCGAAGCAAGATTTCTAAAGCTTGCAAACAAAGTAAATGTTGGTCCAAGAGTAATAGATAGCAGTAAAAATTTCATAGTAATGGAATATGTGAAAGGAAAAAAGATAATTGATTGGGCTGGGGAGCTAAAGGGCAAGGGCAGTGCTGCAAAACTCAAAACTGTAATACGTAAAGTATTGGAAGATTGCCATAATTTAGACATGGCTCATCTTGATCACGGTGAGCTTAGTTATCTACACAAGCACGTCATTGTAGGAAGATCTCCATGCATAATTGATTTTGAAAGCGCGAGTGTGAACAGGAGAACATCCAATGTGACTTCTGCAACTCAAGGCATCTTCATTGGATCAGGCCTTTCAAATATTGTTAAAAAAATCATAAAAGTGCCTAACACAAAGCACATGATCGAATCTTTGAAAAAATATAAACATGTCCAGTCCCGCGAAAACTTTGACGAAGTACTAAGAGTATTGGGGTTGCACAGAGTTTGAGCTTGCAAAATATCAAAACAAATGCACTGAGACTCTCTCTGTACATAATACTGTCTGCTTTTGTAGTAGAAATTTTTATTGGAATTTTTTCAAACAGTCTTGCACTGGTTACCGATAGTATTCATGCAGTACTTGATTCTGTGGTTACTGCAATATTGCTTGTGACAGCAAGATGGGCTGCAAAGCCGCCCGACCGTGAGCATACGTATGGTCATGGAAAGATAGAGACTATGGGAAGTTTCATCGGTGGTATAATCATACTTGTCATAGCTTGTTTTTTCATCTTCGAATCAGTCTCAAGATTGCAAGAGCCGCGTCCTGTTGTATTGCCAGGCATGCTTGCAATAGGCGCTGCCGTTTACACCCTATGTTCAGACTTTGCCAGAATTGGCATCTTGGCCAAGGCATTGAAAAAAACAGAAGGTTCTGCGCTGAGAGTTGATTTTTACCATGCATTCATGGATGTCGGCTCCACCTCAGTGGCTCTTGTAGGCATAGTGCTTGTCATGATGGGATTTTATCAAGGTGATTTTGTTGCAGCATTGATACTGGGAGCTTTACTCGCTGCATTGAGCCTGAAGCTTATCTACAAAAACGCAATGGAGCTTACCGATGCGGTACCCGAAAGCATGGTCAAAACGGTTCATGACATAGTAGATGATACCGAAGGAGTAATGAAAACAGAATCTGTACAGATACGAAGATCTGGAAGCGATATTTTTGCCGAAGTTACAATATCTTTGAAAGGCACCGCTAGTTTTGAAGAAGCTCACAAGATAAGTGCAAACGTGGAAAAAAACATCAAGGATAATATTGCAAACAGCAAGGTCACCGTTCATTTTGAACCCACTTGGAAGGATGTACCAATTGATTACATCATAAATAATGCAGCCTCTTCTGTCAAGGGAGTTGAGGGCATTCACAACATAAGCTACACTGCAAAGGATGGGATCTTTATTAGCTTACACGTGTTGGTTGACCGAAACATGTCTCTTGAAGAAGCTCACAAGGTATCAGACGAGATCGAAGTCCAGATAAAAAAATCAGTTGAAAACATAAACCACATTACAGTTCACCTTGAACCCTATGTATCAATTCCAAAAAGTGTTCCTGTGGAGGACCTGACAATTGAGGAGCAGGTAGCCAACATCACCAAAGAATATCCAAGTGTTAAAAAAATTGGTCGTGTCATTACATTCCAGCTTCAAGACATTTTCAAGGTAGACATTGACTGCTCCTTTAACGGCAGCCTTACAATAGAAGAAGTTCATGGTATCATTTCAGAAATAGAGTACAAGATAAAAAATCAGATAAAAAATGCCATAGTAACAATACATCCCGAACCAAATTGATATGGAATTACATGATGGAGTAAGGTATCTCAGAAGAGATCCAATACTAGGAAAATTATTGATTCAGTAGGAGATTATTCGTTAAAGAAGAGAAATCATCATTTTGCAGTCTTGGTAGAATCCATAATATCCCAGCAACTTGCAACAAGGGCTGCTGAGGTAATCTTTTCTAGGTTCAAGGACGCTTTATCCAAAGTTTCCAACTGCGCCGGATATACTTGCCACAAAAAAGTCCAAACTGCGTTCTGTAGGGCTTTCAAGCATGAAGATAGAATACATCAAGGATTTGGCAAAGAATGTAGACCAAGGCAAGATCAAGATGAGAGCGCTATCGAAGATGAGTGATGAGGAAGTGATCTTACATCTAACACAGGTAAAAGGGATTGGAAGATGGACTGCCGAGATGTTTCTCATATTTTCGCTTGGAAGACAGGATGTTCTACCAGTTCATGATCTTGGGTTGCGAAAAGGCGTGCAGAAGGCATTTTCACTTGTAGAATTGCCAGAGCCAAGCGAGGTTGAAAGAATTGGTAAGAGGTGGAGCCCATACAGAAGCGTGGCTACTTGGTATCTCTGGAAAAGCCTACAAAAATTTGACAAGATCGGATGAGATCTTATTAGGAAGGACGACCAATACCAGACCACGACCTCGATCAATCCTGATACAGAGGAAGCAATACGACAGCGGACAGAGTTCTACAATAGTGAAAGCGTAGACAATTTTATCAAAAAACATGGCGTTCCAAAGACCAGACTCTTACTGCGTAGCTTGGTGGAATTATTTGACAAAAAAGATGCCGACAATTTGGACAAGGCAGTTGAGTTGTTAGGACATGTTTATTTTCAGGTACATCCACAGCAGATAAACATCAGAGACAAGTCAAACGGAAAGTTAATTGTTTCCATCCGAAAATAAATCAAGATTCATTCCAATGAATTAAGTAGTACCAGTTTAGCAAGATTTTATCAAACTGAAAAAAAGATGACTGCAGTTGTAGAATATTTCCCAGAGGAATTTGAGCCAAGACAAATACAGAAGGACATATTGCGTGGCATAGAGCAACAGCTCAAGTCAGACTACAAGATCGTTGTTCTTTCCGCACCAACAGGAGTTGGCAAGTCACTCATTGCAGCTACGCTTGCACGATATTATGGGAAATCGTTCATAATTACTGCCTCAAAACAACTCCAAGACCAGTATTCAAAAGATCTCAAGTTTCTCAATCCCGTCAAGGGAAAATCAAACTTTGCATGCCTTAAATTAATGGAACATCAGGGAATAGAAAAGTCTGATGTAAAGCAAGCCATACAGAGAGGGCTTACATGTGAGAAGGGATTATGCGAGGAGACAGTCAGGATGAAAGGAAAGGAGGTAAAAGAGAGCTGCAAATTCAAACCTAAAATGGGCGAATTGCAATCTGACTCCAAAGTTCCACAGTGTTTTTACTATGAACAAAAATACCGCGCCTTAATTTCTGACCATTCTATTTGGAATTACGCATCTTATTTTCAACTTATGAGATTTGGCAGAAAGGCATATGCAGATTATATCGGAAAACCAGTTGCAATATTTGATGAGGCCCACAAGATAGAGGACCAGATAATTCAGTTCATTGGCGTGGACATTTACAATGGACAGATACAGGAATGCGGAATTGACATTAAGAGTTATTCCCTCAACGATATGGAACTTGTTGTTACGTTGATCGATGATCTTGCAAAATCATATTCAAGACAAATCAAGGAGCTCCAAGAAAGCAGGTCATTTCAGACAAATCCAGATTATATGCTACTTGCAAAACTTGAATCACGATATGAAAAGATGGCAAATGCCCATGTCGAACTGGAATTAAACAAGGAAAATTTTGTCCTAAATGATCCTTACATTGACGAGAGGGGAAATTTTAGGTCACTTTCAATAAAGCCACTTGATATTTCAAAATATGTCAAGGCGTTCTTTGACATTGACACACAGATCTTCATGTCAGCTACCATAGACAAGGCAAGTTTTTGTGAAAATACTGGTCTTGAGCCGTCAGATGTTGCGTTTGTAGATACACCAAAATCACCTTTCTTGCCTGACAAAAGAAGAATCAATTTTCTAAATATCAGAAAACTCAGCTATTCATCAAGTAGAGACGATGAGCTTGCAGTGATATCCAAAATTGACGAGATATTAACACAGCATGCCGATGAGAGAGGTCTCATACTTACTTCCTCTGAGAAAAAGTGCTTGGATATACGAAACCAACTTTCAGAGAAGAACAGAAGCAGAATTAGGATTTGCCACAGCAGGAATGAAAACGGCATGACCCAAGACGAGATAATTCAAGAACATGCCATGGATGAAAATGGCGTACTGCTTTCATCTTCATTGTGGGAAGGTGTAGATTTGAAGGATGACTTGTCAAGATTCCAGATAATAGCAAAGGTACCATATCCCAATCTGAGCGAGAAAAGAACGAAAAACAAGATGCAGAGGTTTCCCTTGTGGTACAAGTCACAAACAGTTGTAAAACTATTGCAGGGTTTTGGAAGGTCGATTAGGAGTGAACAGGACTGGGCTGTGACGTATGTAGTTGATACTGCAGCAGATCGACTTGCTGCTTCAATGCAAGTCAATGGTACCAAAATCATATCATGATGTCTTGGGATTTCCAAGCTATCCAAGCTCTACGTGAAAAATTCTGAAATTGTATTAGCTATACTATCACCTGAAACGAAAATCTAGCACGCTATCTCGTGTATTGGGTTTTCAAGTTCTGCAAGTGTGAATACAAACCTAGAGCCCTCAAATTCTGTTGTGCCTTCTCGTTCCCAGTTTATCTTGTAGGTCTTTGTCACATGCCCCCCCACAATTGAGATTGTCTTTGGTACTGCCTCATACAGTTTTTCCACCTTGACTTTATCTCGAGTCATCAGAAGGGATCTGCGCCTTTTCATGAGATACTTGATGGCTACGTTTTTGTGTTGGATGGCCCTCAACTTCTATCTTCTCACTGCCAAGGTCTATGACAAATTTTCTTTTTCCCATGCTTTCTAAATGACAATTTTCTACAAAAGAGGGATTGACAAATCAGAGCTAGCATCTGCATTAAAAATTATGACAAGATCTCATGAGATGGAGAGATTTTGAGTTGCTTTGCTTTTGAGCTCTTCATGTTTTAGATCAAATGGTGGGACCGGCCGGACTTGAACCGGCGACCTCTAGCACCCCAGGCTAGCATCATACCAAGCTAGACTACGGTCCCTCAAGTTGCAGGGAATTGTTGAAATTATTAAATGGTAGGATTAACTTTTGTACAAAAATTTGGCCTGATTGTTATAGCCACTTTTCAAGCCGTTCTTTTTCAAACTTTTCCTTTTCTGAAAAATAATCAGACGATGGTGCATCTAGCTCAGTTACAGGAGATGGAGTTGCATACATGTCAACTCGAATATATCCCGCAGTCTTTTTTCCTGTTTCCAAGAAACAGCCTCCCTTGCCATCAAATGTCGCAACGCCTTGCTCTTTTTTGATTTTGGATATAATGTTTCTTGCAACAGTTATTCCTTCACTTTCTGCAAATATTCCTGCCTTTGGAACTGCTATCTTGTCTGTTACCATTATCTGATTTACATCACCTATTGCATAGACATTTTCAAATTTTGTCTTGCAGTCCCTGTTTACTTCAATAAACTTTCCTGGCTGCGCAAGCCCGCAGTCAACTGCTACAAAAGGCGCCTTGTGCGGAGGAACAGTAATCAACAAATCAAAGTCTGCCTCTCCAGACTCAAATTTGAGTTTGTTTTGCTCTACGGATATAGTCTTGTGGTTTCCGTGAAACTCGATGTTCTTTGATTTTAAAATCTGCAAGATTTCCTCGCTTACCTTAGGACCCCCTGCCGGAAGTGTGATGGGAGTTGGACTGTAAAAATCCATCTGGATGGAATTGCTTGTCCCTGTCTCTTCAAGAACTGATCTTATCAAGAGTGCCGCCTCATATGGCGCTGGGGGACATTTGTATGGCAGGCCCGTAATTGCCATAGATATCTTGCCTGCCTTTATGTGACGTATTGCATCTCGAATCTTTGGAACATCGTTTAGGTCATACAACACCAAGCTATTCTCCTTCAGTCCTGGAATCTGCTCTGGAGCCAGCTCAACTCCCAGTGCAATTATCAGATAATCATAGTGCAGTCTGCGATAGTTTGTCCTTACAATTTTGTTCTCAAGATCTATCTTTACTGCCTCTTCATTGATAAATTCAATTCCCTTTTTTGTAATGGTTTCAAGTTGTCGCTTTGAGGTCTCAAATTCTCTAAAACCTGCAATTATCCAAAGCTTGACCAAGTCCATCATGAACCAGTCTTTTTTGTCAACTATTGTGATTCTAGTGTCCTGAGTAAGGTTCTCACGAATCTCGTTGGCAGCAGCAAGCCCGCCAAATCCCCCACCTAAAATTACTATATTCGTTGGTCTTATGCCAGAACGCCACTCATCTTTCTTGAGTTGTCGGCCTTATGGTTATCTCGTTTACGTTCATGTGCGAAGGTGATTCTATAGCAAACAATATAGAATTTGCAATGTCCTCTGACTTGAGTGCCTGCATGGTCTTTGCAGATTTTACAAATGTTTCAAGTGATTTATCAGTAATCGTGTTTGTAAGTTCGGTGTCCACTACTCCAGGTTCTATTGTTGTAACTCGAATGTTATTTCTTGCAGAAAGCTCCTGTCGTAGTCCCTCACTGAATGCCCTGACTGCATATTTTGTTGCACAGTATACACTTCCTGCAGGAAAGACCACTCTTCCTGCAATTGATGAAATGTTTACAATGTGACCAGAGTTTTGCTTTAGCATATGAGGTATTGTAGCAGCTGTACAATACAAGACTCCCTTTATGTTTACATCAACCATTTGATCCCATTCATCAACCTTGAGATTTTTCACAAAGCTCAATGGCATGAGGCCTGCGTTGTTGACAAGAATGTCTACTCTGCCCCATTTTTTTATTGCAGCATCAATTAGATTATCGCAATCTCTGCGTTTTGTAACATCACAGGATACAGTAATGCATTCTCCGCCAATTTTTTCAATTTCTTTTTGCAGTTGTTCTAGTCTGTCCTTTCTTCGCGCACCAACAACAACCTTGGCACCTGCCTTTGCTATTGATAATGCAGTAGCATAACCAATCCCACTGCTTGCACCAGTCACTATAGCAACTTGACCTTTTATTGTCATACTAAAAATCATTTTTCATCAGTGCACGTTACGTAAATAAGTCTTGTCAATTAATTCCAATAATTATAGAAATTAACTTTGTTTCTCAACACTAAATTAGGATCAAGTGCGATCTAAACCATGGAGCAATTTGACTGCGCATATTGCGGAGAAAAACAAGATCTTCCCTTTCAATGCAATTACTGTAACGACAAGTTTTGTGCAGAGCACAGATTACCAGAAGACCACAGGTGTGTCAAGCTGCACCAGATAAGAACAAGAAGATTTGGAGAAAACAAGGTTCAAAGAAGAAAAGGAATTGGAAGACAGGGATTCATGAAACGAGGTATTTGGCAAGTTTGGTCAGTAGAGAGCTTTTTGCGGATGAAATTTTGATAGTTTTGCTTGATAAAACAAGGCAATTGCCAAAGCCAATAGTACGCCTGCAGTAAGCCAGTTAGACATTTGCATGACAAGATAGGCTATACCAAATCCAACACACATCAGTGCCTGAGCCAGTAATTTTATCCAGTTTGGTATCTTGGCTTTTCTGCTAATCATTTCTATGACAAGCATGCCTACAACAGGATACAGTATAATTTCAAAGTAAACGTAAAGATCGGTCTCATTAGGCATATCGTGTCACACTATGTTGTCTAATTTCTAGTCTTCCCAACTTATCTTTACTGCTACCTTTTTGGCAATCAGGGCACGCGCATTCTCAAACGGCAAGGTTGCAACATCTTCGGCTTCAAATGGACCATATGTCTGAAGGTCTGTTCCCACAATCTGGTCTATTGGCTTGAGAAACCTCACAACAATAGTTCTAGACCTGTGATTGTTTGCCACGGTCTCAAGAAGCTTTAATCTTCCATTTAGTGTTGCAGAGAGAATGGTTTCCTTTCTCTGCCTTAGCTCATCTTCAGAATCTAAAATAAATCTCTCTTCATCAAGAAGATTTGAATAATCAATCTCTTCAAGACCCGTTGCTTTCTCAATTCTAATTTTTAAAAGAAGTGATGTCATTTCAGTTATCATTTTTACAAGCGAGTCTTTGATCTTCGATTCAGCTCCGTCATAGTCCTGGTTTTTTAAATTTCCAAGAAATTCTGCAATATTGTTATACAGTTTAGAATCTAGCTCTTGTACTGAATCATTTTCTACTTCCCTGACAAGCAAGGCATACAATGAATTTGCGTCAATTTTTTTTATTTCTGACATTTACACACCCAACAATGCTTAAATCATAGACTCCTTTGTGTTATGATCAAGGTGCAAAATTGCCATATAAAGTGATTGGTGGAGAGCCAGTATCAGTTTCTTATTCGGCTGATGAAGTTTTTGCAAAGATTAAACATGATCAGATAAAATTCATTGATTTACAATTTACGGGCCTTAGGGGAAGATTTCATCATACAACAATTTCAGCCAACTTGTTTACCCCTCAACAGATGCAAGACGGTCTGCCAAAGCTAGATGGATCCTCAATTGTGGGATTTGCCTCCGTCCAAGATTCTGATATGATACTAAAGCCAGATCCCAACACATATGCGGTAATTCCTTGGATGACAAATTCCAAGACTGCAAGATTGATTTGTGATGTATATTGGGGTTGGGGAAAAGGTAGACTGGAAGCTGATCCAAGAGGCATAACGCAAAAGGCAGAAAAATATCTCAACACGCAGGGTTTTGATACAAGCTATTGGGGTCCAGAGGTAGAGTTCTTCGTTTTTGACAAGATCCAATGGGATGTATTAACGCCATACAAGGGCCAGTCATATTCAATAGAGTCAAAGGAAGCCCCGTGGAATCAGGAAGGAAAGGGATACCCGATGGCACTAAAGAAGGGATACTATCCTAGCACCCCGGCTGACACCCTGACAGAATACAGAAACGATTGTGTAGAATGCTTGAACGAGTATTTTGGAATTTTATGTGACAATCATCACCACGAGGTAGCAACTGCGGGACAGTGCGAGATCGACATAAGATATGACACCATGACAAACGCTGCAGATGGTGCACAGACCTACAAGTACGTTGTAAGAAACATTGCCACAAAGTATGACAAGGTCGCAACCATGATGCCAAAACCAATTTCCATGGATGCGGGTTCCGGAATGCACACCAATGTGAGTCTGTGGAAGAATGGCAAGAACATGTTCTATGACAAAGACGACAAAGAGGAGATAAGCCAAACTGCAAGATACTACTGCGGTGGAATCATGAATCATGCAAGGGCATTGTCTGCAATTGTTGCACCAACAACAAACTCCTACCACAGGTTGGTTCCAGGATATGAGGCACCTGTGTATATTGCATGGAGTGCAAGCAACAGATCTGCAATAATTAGAATTCCGGCTCACTTTAAGGGAGACAAGTATGAAAAGATCAAGAGGTTAGAGTTTAGGGCACCTGATCCATCCTCAAATCCATATCTTGTATTTGCAGCCGTGCTTGCTGCAGGACTAGATGGAATTAAAAAGAAGATGGACCCAGGCGATCCGGTCAATGAAGACATTTACAAGATGACAAAAGCTCAACGCGATGCAAAGGGAATCAAGGACCTGCCTGCATCGCTAGGAGAAGCACTTGATGAACTTGAAAACGACAGAAAATTCCTCAGTCCAATATTTTCAGGCGATACTATTGACAAGATAATCGAGGTAGAAAGGGCAGATGATCACGAGATCTCAATAAGACCCCATCCTCACGAGTTTTATCTTTATTTTGATATCTAGACTCGTCCTATTGCGGCGTATACCAGAAACAACGCCAGTGCCATAACAGCTAGACCGACTATGAGATAGGCTTTCCTGTGACGTTCTCCAGATCCTGCCTTGTAAAGGGAGACTGCTCCTGCAAGACCTACAAAGAGAATCAATGTTCCCACTATGACTGGATCCCAAGCACTATGAGTGATAACAGGATAGAAAGCTCCAGAGAGCAGCGCAAAGAAGACTGCCAGATAGATGTATTTTGCACCAGCCAAGATTTTGTTGCTGCCTATCTGCATAGGATTGCCTATCTAGATTAGTCAAATAAACCTTTGAGAAGAAAAAATTCTTTTTATTCCATGCCCATAGGTGGCATACCCATTCCGCCCATACCACCCATGCCGCCCATTCCTTCCATACCACCCATTCCTCCCATGCCGCCACCTGGAGGTCCGCCGGAAGTCTTGGTTACTGAAATTACATCATCAATTCTTAGAATCATGCATGCTGCCTCTGTTGCAGATGAAATTATCTGATTTTTAACTGACAATGGTTCAAAGATATCTGTGGCGTGCATGCTTGCCACCTGGCCTTTCATAACATCAATGCCAGTCCACTTGTTTCCCTTCAATTGCTTTGATCGCAGCGAAGCTAGAGTATCAATTGGATCCATTCCAGCATTCTCGGCAAGCGTAATTGGAATTACTTCAAGAGAATCTGCAAATTTTTCGACTGCTAATTGCTCTCTTCCTTCAAGTGATTTTGCCCATTCGCGAAGTTTTGTTGCAGCATAAGTTTCTGGAGCACCGCCGCCTGCTACTATCATTGGATTTTCCATTACATCCTTTACAACCATTAATGCATCGTGTACAGATCTTTCAACTTCGTCAACAACTCTTTGAGAGCCTGCTCTTACAAGAAGAGTTACTGCCTTGGGATGCTTGCATCCTTCAACGAATACCCATCTGTCACTTTCGATCTTTCGCTCTTCTACTAGTTCAGCAGAACCAAGATCCTTTTCAAATAAATCATCAAGATTTGTAATCATTCTTGCACCAGTTGCTTTTGCAAGTTTTGTCATGTCGCTTTCTTTTACTCTTCTAACAGTGAGAACTCCTGCCTTTGCAAGATAGTGTTGTGCCATGTCATCTATGCCCTTTTGACAGAACAAAACATTGGCGCCAGATGCAACAACCTTGTCAACCATGTTCTTGATCATTCTGCCTTCCTCGTCAAGAAATGACTTCATCTGTTGCGGGTTCTGTATGTTTATCTTGGCATCAAATTCTGTCTTGTCAATCTCAAGTGCGTTGTTTATGATTGCAATCTTTGCCTTTTCAATCTTCTTTGGCATTCCGCTGTGGACTACTTCCTTGTCAAGTATGATTCCTTTGGTAATGCTGGAATCCTTGATGGAACCACCGGCCTTTTTTTCTACCTTGATATCATCAATGTCTACTCTGTATCCTTCCTCGGCTTTTTCTGCAACTGCCACTACTGCCTTTACTATCATGTCTGCCAGGTTTGCAGAATCTCTTCTGACAAGTTTTGTCTGCATTGATGTCCTTGCTATTCTTTCAAGAACATCTTTGTCAGTAGGAGAAACCTTGTCTGCCATCTTTTCCAAAAGCTCTTTTGCTTTCTGGGCAGCCTTTCTGTAACCATCAACTATAATCGTTGGATGAACATCCTGTAAAACTAGAGCTTCTGCATTTTCTAAAAGTGCACCTGCAAGTATTACTGCAGAAGTTGTTCCGTCTCCCACCTCATTATCAGTTGCCTTTGAGATCTCAACTAGCATCTTTGCTGCTGGGTGTTGGACATCAATTTCTTTTAGAATAGTAGCACCGTCGTTTGTAATTGTAACATCGCCAAGTGAGTCTACAAGCATCTTGTCCATTCCACGTGGGCCAAGGCTTGTATGAATAATTTCTGCGATCAGTTTTGCTGCTGAAATGTTATTTTTCTGAGCATCACGGCCCTTGGTCTGAGTTGAACCGTCTTTTAGTATAACAACCGGAATTCCCCCCGATGAGGCTTGAATCGACATATTTTAGCTGAGATCGATTTTCCCTTATTATTTCTTTATGTAGACCAAACCCCATGATCTGCCAAATTTTGGAATAATTCAGAACGATGTTTTTAAATTAGGAAAAGTGGGCGAACAATGCATGGCGCGTTCCTCACCACGTGTTGCTTACAATGAGGTGCTGTCAATGCTTAAGACACATAACCAATGGTTTGCAGATTCTATTCCATTAATTGCAAGTGAGAACATTCCAAGCCCCGCAGTCAGGGAAGCAACCATTTCTGATTTTGCAAATAGATATGCAGAAGGCTGGCCAGGAGAGCGGGTCTATGCCGGGTGCATCTACATCGACAAGGTAGAGTTCAAGTGTATGGAACTTGCCCAAAAGTTATTCAAGGCAGAATTTGTCGATGTAAGGCCCATCTCAGGTGTTGTTGCTAACTTGGCAATCTATTCCGCATTTAGCAATCCAGGAGACGTAATGCTTGCACCATCGATTCCATCTGGCGGCCACATCTCGCACGGCAAGAAGGAGCATGCAGGCACTGCAGGACTTGTTCACGGACTAGATATTGAGTTTTACCCATTTGATGCCGAAGAGATGACAATTGATGTTGACAAGACAAAGCAAAAGGTGCAGGAACTTGAAAAGGCAGGCAAGACTCCAAAGATTGCAATGTTTGGTGGCTCGGTCTTTTTGTTTCCCCATCCAGTAAAGGAGCTTTCAGATTTTCTCAAAAGTTACAAGATGTTCATAAATTATGACGGAGCACATGTTGCAGGACTTATTGCAGGCGGCCAGTTTCAGGATCCTCTAAGGGAGGGCGCTGATGCAATGACCATGAGTACCCACAAGACATTGTTTGGTCCTCAGGGAGGCATGATATGTTCATTTGACAAGTATAGCGACGATATCAAAAAGGCAACTTTTCCTGGCATGACAAGCAATCATCACTTGCATCACATGGCTGGAAAAGCCATTGCATTTGCAGAGATGTTGGAATTTGGAAAAAAATATGCAGCCCAGGTAGTCAAGAATGCAAAGGCCTTGGCAGAAGCCTTGAGCTCATCTGGTTTTATGGTACTTGGAGAAAAACGTGGATTTACAAAATCACACCAGATTGTGGTAAATGTTCTTTCATTTGGAGATGGCGGTACCATTGAAGCTGATCTAGAAAAGGCAAACATAATCATAAACAGGCAGCTTATTCCAGGAGACATCAAGGCAGGTCGTAACTATTTCCATCCTGGCGGCATGCGACTTGGGGTTGCCGAGCTAACAAGACTTGGCATGAAAGAATCTCAAATGAGGCAGGTTGCAGAATTTATCAAAAATGTAGTTGTTGATAAAAAAGACAAAAAGAAAATTGCAATGGAAGTAAAGCGATTTAGGAAAAAGTTCCAAAAAGTCCACTATTGCTTTGAGAGTAAGATGGGCGGATATGACTATGTCAAGCTTCGTTAGGCGTAATCTGTAAGCAAGGCCTGGCTGCCATCTTCTTTACCAAATACAAGTTCAAGCTCGTCAAGTAGCGAGAGGACCCTTCCTCTAAGATATGGCTCGATGCTGTACTTGCCAAGCATTCTTTTTGCAAGCTTGAGATATTTTTGGACAGAAGGCCTTGTCATTGTTTGAATGAGCTTGTTTTCACATTCGAGGCATTTTCCTGCAAGTGGGACTCTCCTGTAACTTGCACCACATGCCGTGCACCTAAATGACTGGCCAGAATATGCCCTAAGGTTTCCCATGATATCAGGCAAGAGGTGGGTAGTCATTACCATGGAGACCACCTCGCTTGGGTCTACTGCATTGATCATGTCTGCAGTCCTGATTTGCATGTCTAGTTTTTCAAGAACCGACCCTAGCGTGGAATACGCGCTGCGTGACTTTGACGTGGTAAGGGTGCTGGTACCATGTGTAAATCCATAGCCATAGAACTGTCTTTCAGTCTCCAGCCTTGATTTTAGAATTTCAACGCCTTTGATCTCGCTTGCTTTTTCTTTTTGCAGTGTTGCCTCAAAAAATGATAACGGGTAGATTTGCGTTATCTCAAAGTTGTGGGCTTGTCTTTGGACTTCTTGCGGTATAACGATTGGCTGTACAAGCAGCGGCGCATCCATCAGCCCCCCAATCCTGTCAGACAGAAACAATCTTGAAAAGTTAAGCAGGCTGTCCATCAACAGCATTATGGAATCTGCATCGCCGTCAGCGTCCCTTCTTTTTGCAGAATGCCATACTGCAGTGCCGAGACAAACCTGTGTATTGGTATACCCAATTATTCTTCCCACAATTCCAACAGAGGTGTGCGGTGCAAGTCCAATTATCAGGTGGCCAACCAAGTCATCGGTCTTTTTTGCATTATAGTATGTTGGATGGGCAAATAATTTTACAAGTTCGCGGTCCAAGTATTGGCAGACTAGAACTAGATTTTCTCCGCATTCTTTTGGAATTATAACGTCCTGAGTTTTTAGCTCAACTAGCTGGTCAGGATTTACAAGTGGCTTGCCATCAGTGTCATGCGTATAGCCAAGCTCTACAAGTTTCTCAGGTGTTGTGCCAATCCATGACGGCTTGAAGTGTGAGAGGGGTGCGTTTGTTGCATCAAATCTGATTGTGCCGTCCTTGAAGACATTGAGGTTCAGGCTCTGTCGTATGAGACCTTTTTCCAGCGGCTCTGGCACTCTGTCCTGGTTGATGAGCTCCTTTACCCCCTTGAATGGCTCCTGGGCCCTAACGCCAGTTCTTTCCTGCGCAGAATACAACAGTTCCTTGAGTGGAAATGCCTGATACGAGTGGGCAGATGTTCTAACTTTGCACTTGGGGCAGTGGGTCTCTTCTAATTCATTGCGACACTTTGGGCAGACATGTGTTACAACAGTCTTGGTCTTGCATCGCTGGCATGTTATACTGATTGAAGGAAGATTGCAGTTCTTGCACATTCTGTTATTGATGTTGCAGTAAAAGTTGGGTTGTTTTGTTGCCTTGAGAAGATCACGCGATGCGCCGCCCTTGCTTCCAACCGGAAAGAGCGTATGTACCGGGGGCTTCATCTTTCGAAGTGATGCCTTTTCAGGCCTGCCCACCCTCACACCCACCGCCGTTGAGAACTTGGGTCTTACCTTGATTCCAGACGACATTGAGATTATTTCCGGAACTGAGAGTGTCTTGTCCAGCTGGATTGGCTTTCTAAAAAGCAGATAAGAGAAAATTTTTGCCTCGTCGTCTTTTAGCATAATTGTATCGCCTGCCACATCATGGGGCACGCCAAGTTTTTCCAAGATATCTTTAGTATCTTTTTGATAAACTATCAGGTCTGACTCTATCTTGTCGGGATTGAGGATCTTTTCTAGCTCTTCGGCTGTAATCTGGTCCCAATAATACAGATAATGCGGATGGAGCCCGATTCCAAAGTTAAGCGATATCCTAAATGCCTCCTCAAGGTCCGGAACCTTGTGGATGTTGCTTAATAGATCAGAGTCGTCTGGTTCGTACTTGGCAACCTTTTCTTTTAGCTCCTCAATCCAAAACTCCTCTACATATCCAGTTGGGACAAGCTCTGCATTGTTCTCAAGAAAATCGCCATAGCTTATGAGAATGTCCCCAAGGTGTAGAATTTTTTCAATGTGTGGCTTTAGCTGAATCCCATGTAATGTGTCCCGTATCTTGACCACATTTCCATTGTCAAGTCTGACAACTGGAGTATCAATCGAGTCAACAAATGCAATAGTTGAGGCCTTTCCAGGTATGTCTAGCTTTATCTGTGTGCCAACTGCAATAACGTGATCTAAAATTTCTGCAACCACTGGATGAACCCCTACTGATGCAAAGCCTGTGTTGCATGCACGGCCATATCGTAACCTAAACCCGCCTAGTTTTTTTGGCATTGAAAGAACGGATCTGCCAGTGATCACCTCCCTCATCCTGTGGGCTGCTGCATCCTCATCTCCGGTCTGGATTGCACCCTTTAGGTCCTTGAGCCACTCCCAGCCGTCTAGCTTGAATAAATCAATGAGTTTTAGCAGCTTGCGGGATCTGCCGATAAGTCCGTCGTTGAGCACACGAAGTGCACCTCCCCGAACCCTGTTGGTGTTTATCCTTACCATGTTTCTGTGGCTTACAATCTCTACTGGATCGGTATCTATGCCGTTAAGCTCCACAGGAATATTGGAAATGGTAGCCACCACGTCCTCATCTGGAACATGGAACTGAAAGCTTCCTACCTCCCTCTCATAGAGGCGCAGTTCCTCTACAAATCTACCTGTCTCATCATCATAGGAATTGGCTTGGTACTTGTCAAGTCCGGCAATTTTGCGAACATGGTCTGCAATTAGTATGGTGGATGCCGCTTCCGTGCCCCCTGCAGAGCGTATCGGCCCTGCAAATGAGATTGAGAGATAGTCAGAACCGTCTGCATTTTTCTTTATCTTGACCTCACTTATTCCCTGGAGAGGGGCAATTGTAACGCCTTCAGTAACTATTGCCAGCCCTACACGCACGGCCAGGTCAAGCTTCTCTTGCAGCTCTGTCTCAGGACCAGAATACTTGCCCTGTGCAATCTCTTCTGCAAGCTTGAGCGCTGCAAGCTCCTTTGTTGTTGTCTGGATTAGGTTTCGGAGGTTTTCTGTGACATCTATATCGTGCATTTTGGATACACGATCAGCCAAGTCAAACGCTATCTTGGGCTCTACCATTCCAGACGAGTCTGCCAGGGTGGCTTTTGCTGCAGCAGCTTTTTCAAAAATAGAAAATACCTCATTTGATAAATTGCTGTAATAATCAAAATACGATTCAGGCATTGGGACTTCCTTGAGTCTCAATGCAATATTTTCAGACATACTACTTCCTTACAGACTGGATGGTTTTTACTATATCTGCTATTGTCTTGAAACTTCCGCCTTTTTCAATAAATGTGCCAATTACTATGGCATCGGCGCCTGCCTTTACGATCTCGCCTGCAGTACGGGCGTTTCGTATTCCCCCGCCAACTATGAGAAATCCCTTGAAGAGTTTTCTAACAGCTGCTACCATCTCTGGCCTAACATTTGATTTTGCGCCAGAGCCTGCTTCAAGATATACAAATCTCATTCCCATGAATTGTGCAGACAGGGCATACATGGCAGCCAAGCTTGGCTTGTCAAATGGAATGGTCCTTGCAGAGCCGACATGCCATACTGTTGTGCCCTCACCAATTATGATGTAGGCAGTTGGCAGGGGCTCTAGTCCGAATCTGAGTACATTTGGAGCCCCCAGCGCCTGGGCTTGTGAAATAAAATACGGGTTGTCAGAATTCAATAGCGAGCTAAACAGTATGGCATCTGCACCAGGAACAACGCCTGTAACATTTCCTGGAAACAGTATCACGGGAATCTTGACAGATCTTTTGATGTTTTTAACGGTCTCTGCCATGGCTATCTGGTCAGTTGCAGATGAGCCTCCAACCAATATGATAGAGGCACCGCTCTTCTCTGCATCCTTGGCAAGCTGTGCGGCAGAGTTTTTTCCATCATTTTCAGAGTCAATTAATACGAAGAGTAAAGCTCCTTTCTTCTTTCTGGAGGCTGTCAGGTATTGTTCTACGCTTTGCATATGACTGGTTGATGGCTATTCATTAAAAGTTTAATTGAACAAAGTTATACAGATATGTATAGCTTTGAGTACACTTCCAGAAGATAATTTGAATAATATAATAAAACAAATTATAAAAAAATCATCATTTACAGAGCGTCAAATTGAAATTATTTTAAAAAGACGGAACTTATCAAACTCGCAGTTTGGCATAACTAAGGGGGCTTTCTACAGGCAAGTTGGACAGTCGCAGGAGAAGTTCCAGGCGTTATGTTATTCATGGATACTGCTCAAAGCGCTAGGTATCCTTCGTGAAGAGGACATGGATGTGATAAATCGCCTCTCAGAACAGGTTTCTGTGATAAAAAATAGTGATGTTTTCCCTGAACGTGAGGAACAAGTCATCATTGTGATACAGGAATTGTTGACACGGATGTGCAAGCTGTGATTTTTTGTGCGTGTAAGCGTACAGGCCATGCGTAGTTTGTGATAAAGATGTTTGTGATTGATGTGTATTGTGTAAAACTATTTTACTCAAAGATGATAAATCACATTAGCTTATGACATGTAGTGATGTTAGTAGACATAGACGTAGGAACAATTTTGGGCGTAATAGCTTCATTTGTAATTGGCATTGTGTGCATAGCAATATACAACAAAGTCAAGCCACGCCTAGGTTCACAGAGCAATGATCTGAAAATATTGGTGGAACGATTGCAATATTATGAAAATTTGTTAATAGATATGAAAATTAAGTTAGATTCACTAGAACTTGCCAAGGAACCTGAAGAACTTGTACAGGCACAAATTCCAAGGCCAAAGGAGCAGAAGGCAGAGCCTATCATAGTCACTGAGGTAAAAGAAGAGAAACCAAAGGAGAGGACACATAATATGAGTTTTGGAAGCGCAATAGAGTACGTATTGCGATTAATCACAGAAAAACCCATGACATCACGTGACATCCAGGTCACAATAGGAAGAACTAGGGAACATACATCACGCATGATGAAGAAGCTCTTTGAGGAGGGTCTGGTTGAGCGAGACATGCGGACAAAGCCCTTTACCTACAAGATAACGGAGAAAGGGCTCATTAGGATAGGGTCGCTCAAGGCCCCAACAGTGGAAAGCCAGTAGGGTTTTGATCCCAGTTTAATCCAAGTCGACAAGGTTTTGATTCTGGTTTGATCAAGAACTTGATCTTGGTTTTGGAGGTTTTTGGTTGTTGCAAAACCATCCAAATGGGTTTTTGGGTCAAAAATAGAGAAAAATTAGCATAAATTATTAATCTTATTTTATTATAAAATCTTAAATTATTGAACTTATAATGAAGTATGTGTCAGACGTGGAGCAGCTCATAAAGATAACCTCGGCAGGCACGATCTCAATCCCCAAGGACTTTAGGAGATATCTTGACCTTCAGAAGGGAGACTATGTCAAGGTAACAGTAGAGGGGGACCGTTTAGTTGTCAAAAAGGCAATGATTTCCTAGGTTGAAGGCCGTTCTTTTTGGGCTAGTTTGAGTACTTTGGTAGTTCCATTCCTTTCCGTTTCTCTCCCTTGCGACCCTTCCCTTAAGGGCAAACCTTGAGAGGTATGTGGATATCACGCTTAGTTTGATTGGCTCCTCATACTCATCCTCATATTTTTCAAGTATGTCCGATGAGGTGAACTTGCCCATTGGGAAATGCTTGTCCACAATGTTCCATATTTTGGCCCCGACGGTATCAAGGTGTACTGATTCCTCGGGTTCCTCTATGTTCATCAAATCCATTAATTCAAATATCTTTAGCATCTTTTCGCGGGTAACATTGCCTTCTAGGCTAAGGTTGTACTTGGCGCCTTCTGCGTCTTCCAGGTCTATTCGTATTCGTTTTCGGGCCATCGTGATCGATCAGGTTAACACCTTAACACTTGAACAGATCATAGAAGAATTGTTAACAATCAAGTTTGTTAACATTCACTGCCTAGCCCACGCCTGGATAGTTTTTTCATCTTAACAGGCTTTCCATGCTTTTATCCAAGGATAGACCAAAACTACGCCTAGAGTGGAAATAAAGGGGTCCATTCCAGCATATTAACAATGTTAAGGACCATCTTCACGCCTAGAGTGGAAATAAAGGGGTCATTTTGGGCTCTTTGTGGCTCCATCTTAACACCAACTTCACTAATTGTTAACAAGTTCTAGGAACACCCACACACCTATTCTTCCACTCTAGCTTTATTAAAAATAATTTTTTTTAAGAAAATAAAAATAATTAATGATATACTAAATTTGAATTAGTTATTCTATTCTAATCTAATTAGTATGGTAGAGTCCATATGTGGACAGAGAAGAAACGATGGTGTGTGGGTTGATGACAAGAGATCCTATTGATAAATTACTTGATGATGCAACAAGCGGCAAATCACTATTCAAGAATAGGGAAGTGCTGCATTTTACATTCATACCAAACATGGTACTGCATAGGGAAGAAGAGCAAAAAATAGTTACCCAATCGCTTATTCCATTACTAAAAAAAGCTAGGCCATCAAACCTTTTGATATATGGCAAGCCGGGAACAGGCAAGACACTAGTTGTAAAAAAAGTACTAGATAAGATTCAGGAGAGGGTCAAGGACGGCTCATTTCCAATACAACTACTATACGCAAACGCAAAGGAAGAAACCACGTTATATGGCCTGTTGGTAAAGTTTGGCCGACAGTTGGGACTTACATCACAAAAGGAGCTACCAACAACCGGATTATCAATCAGTGAAGTTTTCAACAGGCTGATGGCGGTAATTCAAAACAATGGCCTCAACACGGTCTTTGTGGTAGATGAAATTGACTATCTGGCAGAACTTGTATCAAAGTCAGGAAAGGATGTCTTCTATTCGTTAACACGGGCAAACGAGAGACTGAAGAAAGGCTCACTTACCCTGATTGGCATATCAAATGACCTGACATTCAAGGAAAGGCTGGACCCCCGCGTACTAAGCAGCCTAAGTGAGGAGGAGATTGTCTTTACCAATTATACGGTTAACCAGATCAATGAGATACTGACAGACAGGATCAAGGAAGCCTTTGTTCCAAACATAGTGGAGCCTGCAGCCCTGAACCTATGTTCTGCAATGTCAGGCCAGGAGCATGGCGATGCCAGGCGGGCAATAGACCTGCTTCGTGTGGCAGGCGAGATAGCAGAACGGGAACAGTCAGATACGGTAAAAGAAGACCACATCCGCAGGGCCTCGCTGAAGATGGAAGAGGACAAGGAAACAACCGCGCTCAACTCATACCCCCTCCATGAAAAATTACTCATACTTGCAGTAATGAAGGCAAACGGCAGCACGACAGGCGAGATATACCAATCCTACAAGAACCTCTGCAAGGTCACAAGACAGAAGGAGCTTACACAGCGCAGAGTGACCCAGATGCTAAGCGAGATCGAGATGACAGGCCTTATCTCAGGCAAGATAATCCATCAAGGCATGCATGGAAGAACAAAGAAATTTGCTTTAACATTAAATCCAGATACTGTAAAAAAAGCATTCAAGGAAGACTTGTCCTTGGAAGACTTGGTGTAGCTAGTCTTCCTTTTCGGTAAAGTCTTTTGTAAAGACCTTCATTGTGGCCAAGTTTATGATTACGGCTATTCCAGGTGTTGGGACAATGCCGCCACTTGCCTGGAATCCCGTCTGGCTCTGCCAGGCCCCGGAATTTACTATCAATGTTCCCTTGTACATGTCAAGATCAACGACATGAACATGGCCTGAATGAAAGATATCGGGGACCTCATTTATCACCATAAAATCTTCAAGCTCTGGTGCAATTGGGGTGCGCTTTCCATAAATTGGGCTGAGGTGCCTTGTCCTCAATAATGCCCGCATAGCCCTTGCCGGCTGTGCATAGCTTAGGCCTGGAGTGGTTCCCACTACATCATCAAGACTCTGGCCGTGAAACATCAAGACCTTTACGCCGTTAAGATCCAAAAAGGCAGGATTTCCCAACATGAAAAAGTTCTCTCTGTTCCACAAACTCATGTTGTGTTTTTCTGGTATGGCAGGCTGGGGGAGAGCCCTTCTGCCTGGGTCATGGTTGCCAGGAATTATGAAAGTCTTGATGTGTTTTGGAATCTTGTCTAGAAGCTCTGCCGCCTTTGCCATCTGGCCGTCCATATCCATGATGAGCAACTCCTTGTCTTGATTTGGAAAGATTCCAATCCCGTCAACTATATCACCACATATCAAAAGAAACCTGACCTTTCTTGCAATTGGATCAGGGCTTGAAAGCCAGGAAATAAACTCTGTAAACTCTTTTTCCATGAAATATCTACTGCCTATGTGAATGTCTGATATCAGGACAGCATACGTCTCAGTCTTTGAGCGGTTTGCTATGTGTTCTGGGATATCTGGAACTAGGAGCTCTTTTGCGATAAATCCTCCATTTTTGCCATTTGCAACGCCCACCATTACAAACTGGTCCATCAAAAGCGAGTTTGCAGTCTCCTGCAACTCTTGATTCCATACAAGGATCTCAACAGAACCTGTAGGATCATCTATTACTAGTTTAGTTACATCACGCTCAATTTTTCTGTCCATCAGGAGGCCTGCAACAAATGCCTCCTCACCAAGCTTGCCGTCTGTCACATTTTTGATTGGTGTAAGCTTCTTTGCCTGTGATCTCTGCATCATTATTTTAAGCAGTTTTGAGTATCTGTCAGAAAAAAGGGCTGTAAATCCATCTATTCCCTCTGCAGACGTGACCTTTTTTGTAGGGTCAAACAATATCTCATGCCTGTCCTCAACACTGTCGTCAACTTCTGACTCTACGAACATCTTCAGGTCACTTTGATTTATCAAAAACAAGTTTTGCTTTGCCTTTTCACGAACAACCTGCTTGATGATATTTTGGAGTTCCTTTACATCAATTTTTTCCAATATCTTAAAGGCATCAGGATGAATCTGAAATCCCTTGCTCAGTGCATATGTTACTGCCGAGGATACCTCTTCTTTCACAAACTGTCATAATACAGCTTTTAATTAAATCTGTTCGAGCTGTCAACCCTCAAATAACTCCTCAAGACAAACTCGTTGTTGGTAAAAAGACGGTTTCTGATTTTTCTGATCTTCATTGCAATATTTTCAGTTGCATACTCTATTGGCAGTGAAAGTAATATCTCAGAAGAAGACTCTAAATCATTTGTCAAAGAGTTCCAACATACCGTGGAAGGAATTGACGCAATAGGAATTTTCACTCATAACACAACTGTTGCGCTGCCCATGTTCGTGCCGGGCTTTGGAATTGCGTGGGGCTCCTTTGCCGCATGGTCAACCGGGCTTGCGTTCAAGGCACTAGTGTCCACCACACCTGCACTTGCAAAACTTCCACCGCTTGCAATAATCTATCTCTCGCCTTTTGGAGTAATGGAGCTAATTGCATATTCCATTGGAATGTCAAGAAGCTTTCTTCTCATCAATGCCATACTGAGAAGGGGAAACCTCAGAGAAGCGTTACGTCCAACCGTAATCGAGATAGGAATTGTGGTTGCACTGTTGCTTGCAGCTGCATTTATTGAATATGCCATGATCCAGCAGTTTGGCTCGACACTTGTCAATCCCAAAGCACACTAGATTCGTTTTTATTTTAACGCAAGAACAGTCAAGGTAATGCTTGGCCTTAAGATCCACACGCTTCCAAAACTAAACAGGCCCGCAATGATAGCTGCACTTCCAGACATGGGAAACGTTGCTGGAATTGGCATGGAGTTTCTTGTAAAAAAACTAAAGGCAAAATTATTTGCAGAGATCTATGCGTTCTGGCCGCCAGCGGTATCGTATGAGCAAGGACTGATAAAATATGATCAGTCAAGCTACAAGTTTCATTATTTGCAAAAGGAAAACATTGTATTATTTTCAGGAGAGTTTAATCCGTCTGATCCCAGGCGTCTCTACGAGTTGTGCTATGAGGTAGTTGGCATGGCAAAAAAACTCAAGGTAAGTACGCTCTATTCCATTGGAGCTGCCTTGAGGCAGCCAAGTCCTGCCGAACCCAAATTGTTTGCAGCTACAACAACACCAAAGCACCTGAGCTTGCTGAAGAAGAAAAAGTTGGAACTGCTCAACACACAAGGCCAGATAACCGGATTCAATGGGTTGGTACTGGGAATTGCAAAGGAAAAGCAGCTTGACAGCATTTGCATTCTGGGAGAGATAGACAACCCAAATGTCATCCAGCCAAAGTCGGCTCAGCTCATACTTGCAAAACTTTTGCAAGTTTTGGAGCTTGGGCCACTTGACATGAAAGAACTAGAGGAGGAGGAAAAGAGGAAACAGTTCATGGAACAGCAAATGAGCTACATGAATGGACTGGCAAAAAGAGATAATCAACCCGGAATTGCCTAATTGTTTGAAGAAATTACACCCAGCCATTAAATACGAGTTTTGGGTTTAGCTAATCAAATGAGGTCCAGTGTATCATCTCTAATTGCAATTACGGGATTTCTGGTTTTACTATGTTTTCCGTCTAACGCATATTCTGATTTTGTGTCAAGCGACAAATATCTGATTGAGGCTACAGGCTTTGTAGCAGGGACACAGAACATTCTTGATTCCACACTTGACATACAGCTAACTGCAGGCACCCAGAGTGGAAGCAGCATACTTTCCACACTAGATAACGGGCTTGTTACAATCAATGGCGATAATTATCTCAACTCTGGCAACTGGACAACCACACTATTGCGGGATGGAAAATTTCTACTTCTTAAAGGAAATGCAGAGGACCAGGGCGGCAACACAATACAGGTCAATCTCTTTGGAAGACAGATACAAAGCAATCAAGACGGTGTTGTTTACAGCATAACTGGCAAGATAGTGGGCTCGGAAACATTCAAAGTTATTTACAGCGGAAAAGTAATTACTGCTGGAACATACACACCACCTGTTACTCCGCCAACTTCGCAAACAACAACCCCATTACAGAATACAACACAATCAAACATTGTAAGAATAAGCATAGTTTCTGGCGCATCAAGCCCAACCAACTTGGTCTTCTTTTCACCATCGGTTACAACCGTAGCTCCTGGCACCACCATAATCTGGACAAACAATGACAATGTGCCACATAGAATAATGAGCGGGGTTGCATCTGTTAATGGAGGAAATTCTTCCGCACCAACATTTACCTCTGACGGAATGATAGACAGCGGCACAATAGCTCCCGGAAAATCTTTTCAATACACAATAACCAATTTCAATTCCAAAGCTTATCTTAGTTCTGCAGCAGCAAAATACCTCAATTTACCGGCAGATCAAACTGCTGGCGATATCACATTCTTTGATCCAAGCTATACCTGGATGGTGGGAGTGATTAGTCCAATGACAGCATCCACTGCAACACAAACAGTGCAGATCAACATATTGCCTGGGGCATCAACTGCCACAACTAATCGATACCTGTCTCCATCTTCTGTACAAGTTACACCGGGCTCTACAATTATTTGGGTAAACCAGGACTCTGTTGCACACCGAATTGTGAGCGGCCAGCAGCAATCTATCACAACTGGCACCAAGGGACAACAACTCATCACCTCTCCCTCCTTTACTCCTGATGGAAAGATAGACACTGGCATAATAGCTCCGGGCCAAAGCCTCAAGTTTACAATACCCGGAACAGGCGTATACTCTTTCTATGATCCATCAAACACATGGATAAACGGTAACATACTTTCGATCTCGCAAATATCATCGGCGCCGCCAATGCAAGTAAGTATTTTGCCGGGATCATCCGCATCTGGAGGAGCTGCCTCGCAGCAAAATCAAAACTATGTTAATGGATATTATACTCCGGATCAAGTACAGATTACTCCTGGCACTACTGTAATCTGGACCAACAACGACTCTGTTCCTCATTCAATATGGAGCGGTACTGCAACATACAGTACAGTCAATCCATATGTTCCAGACGGCAAGATTAAGAGCGGCTCAATTGCACCAGGCCATACCTTCCAGGTAATCATCAATAGTACTGGAATAACCAGGTTCTATGATCCGTCATACACATGGATGAATGGCATAATTGTCTCAATTCCATCATCCACACAGACTCATATCCTAGATCGCGGTACATATACGGGCCCTATGCCAACCCTTCACTAGAATAGTATTACTTGAAATTGATATAAGATTCCAATCTTGTCTGGTCAAACACCATTACGGAAAGATCAGAGAACTGTCTTCCTTCCAAATCTTTTACCGTTCCAACAAAGCAAGTCTCCTTTTCGGTTGTGAGAAACTCAAAAACATGCACCTTCATGCTTGATGTGTCAAACCCGTGATTTTTCAGGTAGACTGCAATCTCTGACTGCATGAAATGTTTGGATGGTTCCTTGGGCCATGGACGCGGCACCAGCACCACACTCAGTCCATCTATTAGCGCTTTTTGGAGCTCGAGCTTTTTTTCTTCAATGCTTGTTGATATATGCATAGTTATGACTCGGCTTTTGTCAAGCGGCACTCTTGCCTTTGATGCGGCTACCTGCACTGAGCTTATGCCTGGAATCACCTGCACGTCGCCGAAAATTTCAATTAATCTATCAACAACCTCTGATTCGGAAAAATTTACGTCTCCTGTAAACGGCACAACACAAGTCCTGTTTCCAAGTGACTTTGAGACCTTTTGGTATGCCTCTTCTTGATCCTGCATTGTGATTTCATGTATTTCTTTATTTTTGGTCAGCTCTTCAATTGTCTTGAGCGTATACTTGTAACCAATGATGACATCAGAATTTATCACGATATCCTTTACTACATCTGTAACATATTTTGGTGAGCCAGGCCCTACTCCCACTGCAAAAACCTTTCCCATTATGACATCTTTTGCAATGTTCAATATAATTCACAATTTGGGAATCACAATTAGCTTTTATTTGCCGGCCAGAACTCTTTATCATTGAATGCCAAGATAATTTCGGTCTCTTTCTTTTTACTTCTGATCAGCTTTGTTCCAAGTTCTCTTGCTGCATCGCAAAACTCTACGCTAGATTCCCAAGGGAACTATGCAAATCCGTCACTTGGCATAACATTTCAGGCCCCGGCAGGCTGGACAGTACAGGAGCCAAAAAAATCCCAGCCCAATGCGCCAGACATTGCAGTGATAGCTCCATATTCAACCGGGCTTGTGTCCTCGATTTCATTTATTGTTGAAAAGGCAAATGGAACGTCACTTGATGATTATGTCAAAAATAAAATTAATGGATTGACCAGCTCCAACCAGTCAGGCAACATAGCGCTCTTGTCAGAGCAGGACGGAACCATAGGCGGGGCTGCTGCAAAAACACTACTGCTACAAGAAAACTTTGTTTCACAGAACAGCAGCAGTGTGATAAAATTTGAGCAAGCAATCGTACTTGCAAATGATCAATTTTATACGATAACTTATGCAAGCGAGGAGAAGAACTTTGACGGTGATCTGCCAAACTATGAGCAGCTATTGGGCTCAATCAAGTTTGTTGGCAGCGACACGTCTTCCTGGCTTGACTATGCCTCAATTGGCATAGTAGCTGGTGCACTAGCCGTGGGCCTAGTCATGGTTAAAAGAAAAAGAAAAACATTGCAAAAAATCTAAGGCTGCAAAACCACCTTCTCCTGAAAACTATTGTAATGGACAAAAGACGGGTTAACAAATAAACCAACAAATGGAAACCCTGTAAATTACTGCATTTTGTAATCATTCCGATCCTTTGGAAATGAGCGAAAGATAAAATACCGTATTGTGTAGAACTAGAGTATGAAGAAGGAGTACATTGTAGTAAGGATTGAGGGTTCTCCAGATGGCGCACCATATGTAGTGGTATCGCTATCCTCGTCTAAAGATTTCAAAGAGCAAAACAGTACTCCAATGTCGCCCTTTGGCTCTGGCGTCATGGGATTTACCAACATGGATGACATGATCAAAGGCCTCAACAAAATGATGGCAGGAGGAATGGGCGGCATGGGCGGTGGAATTACCTCTATTAAACTGGATATGCACGAATACAAGGAACTAAACCTCTCAGTAGGGGATAAGGTGTATCTAGAAATAACAAGAGCAGAGTCTCTTGGAATCTAGGAATCGATATTAGCTTTTTCGGGAAATTTCTCCACGTAGGATCTCATATGCCCTTGCGGCATCTCTTTCGCGCAATACCAGGATGATGTCATCTTGGCCAAAAAAGGCATTGACAAGTTCAATCCCGTTATCATGCAAGATCTCTGATACGTACGACACCACATCTGACTCATTTTCAGATTGTGGGATGTGGATACTTATCTTTGCAAGCCCGGTTTGGAAAAAATTCTTGTGCGAAGAAAAGGTATCAAGCAATTTTCTAACATCGCTGATATCTTCAGTTAAGAACCTAAACGAGTCTGTAAATCTGAAAAATTCGTAATCTGGATCAATTCGAGTAAATCCATCCATTAGTGCCACGGCATCCTCCATGGCAAAATCTTGCGCGGAGAATTTGATATCTAGTATTCCATCTGTAAGCGAGAGTCTTGCATTCTTTAGTACAGATTCGCTTTGCACATCGTCCTTTTTCTCAAAGGAATCTGCATACCTCTTGATTGCCACCACAATTGTGTTGAGATTTACAGGCCCGCCCATCTGAGACTCGACCTCTTTTTGGATCTTGACAGCAAGTGCTGTATAGTTTACCACGTCCATCTTGACGCAATCATAAATTGACCTATTTTTGGTGATTATCTCTCGAACGGTATCTGGGACTGAAAGACTAGTTGTACGCATACAAAGAGATTTACTGATGTCAGCTATATTAATTTATGTAATAATAAGGCATAGAATTTCCTTAAACTTTATATAATGTCATAACTATTACATACTATGAGAAATTATGACATGATAGAATCAGATGAGTTCGACAACCTCTTCCAAAGAATGTTGCGACCTTTCAAGGAACTAGACAACATGTGGAACAATATGGGCGACTCTACAAACGTGCAGACATTTGGTCCATACTACTATGGTTACTCTGTGACAGTAGGACCTGATGGCAAACCTGTAGTCAAAGAGTACGGAAACGTCAGACCAGGTCTTCCTGCAACTGCAGAGACAAGAGAACCTCTTGCCGATGTGATTGTAGATGAAAAGGAGAAGGCCCTGAAAATTGTAGCCGAGATGCCAGGTGTTGAAAAGAAAGACATCAAGATCGAAGTGGTAGGACACACGATCCTAATTGATGCAGAACACGAAGAAAGAAAATACCACACCAAGATACCCATCAAACACAAGGTCGATGAAAATTCTGTCAAGGCAACCTATGCCAACGGAATCCTGGAAGTAAAGTTCCAGCTAAAAGAAGAGGAACGACCAAAAGGAAAAACTGTGGAGGTTGAATAAACTTCCTTTATTTTTTATGGTGATTAAATTATGAGTGAAATTACATTAAGAATTGCAGAGGCGTCGCAGAGACATGTGGGCAAAGGCATTGCCGTAGTTGATCCTAAAATTGTTGAAGACAACAACTGGGAGACTGGCAATATACTAGAACTAGTGGGAAACAGGAAGAGTCACACAAAGCTGTGGCCTGGCTCTGCCGAGCAATATGGAACTGGAATAATAAAGATAGATGGAACCACAAGACAAAACATTGGTTCGGGAATTGGCGAAAAAATTTCTGTAAAAAAAGTTGACGCACAGCAAGCCAAACAAGTAACAGTCTCTCCAATTGAAAAACTCAGTGCAGAAGGCTTGCAAGAATATATGCAGGCAAACTACATTGGCCACGTACTAACCATCGGCGACACTCTTATAGTAACAACACAGCTTGGCGGAAAAACCCAGCTTGTGATAACAAGCGCTGCACCATCTGGAAAACCTGTTGTGGTCACAGAGGAAACTGAATTCAAGCTAGGCTCAATGACCAAAGTCGTTGACAACTCTGTACCAAGAATTACATATGATGATCTGGGGGCCTCAAAAATGAGGTACAAAAGATACGCGAAATGATAGAGCTTCCAATGCGTCATCCGGAACTATTTGAAAAAATTGGAGTAGAGGCGCCAAAAGGCGTATTGCTCTATGGGCCACCGGGAACAGGAAAAACGCTCATTGCAAAAGCAGTTGCAGGCGAGACCAATTCTCATTTCATCTCAATTAGCGGTCCTGAAATAATAGGCAAATTCTATGGCGAGAGCGAGGAAAGGCTGCGCGAATTATTCAAGCAGGCAGAAGAAAACACGCCAAGCATAATTTTCATAGACGAGGTTGACTCTATTGCGCCAAAGCGAGAGGAGGTAACCGGCGAGGTGGAAAAAAGAGTGGTATCCCAGTTGTTGACATTGATGGACGGCATGAAATCGCGAGGAAAAGTTGTAGTAATTGCTGCCACCAACAGGCCTGACTCAATTGATCCTGCACTGAGAAGGCCAGGTAGATTTGACAGAGAAATTGAGATAGGAATACCGGATGCGGCTGGAAGAAAGGAAATACTTGACATACATACGCGAGGAATGCCACTTGAAGACAAGGTCAACTTGGAACAGATTGCCAAAGTGACTCATGGATTTGTCGGGGCAGACCTTGAGACTCTTGCAAAAGAAGCTGCAATGAGATCCTTGCGAAGAATATTGCCTGACATTGATTTGGAGGAAGAAAAGATTCCTGCAGAAGTTTTACAAAAGATTGTAATCACTGAGAACGACTTTAAGGATGCACTAAAAGAAGTAAGGCCATCTGCACTAAGGGAAGTTCTAGTTCAAGTTCCTAACGTTACATGGGAAGATGTTGGCGGGCTGGAATCATTAAAGGATGAACTTTACGAGGCAGTAGGAGTGGCCCCTAAAGCACAAGGAGGCATTTGAATACACCGATGTCAAAACACCAAAAGGCATCTTGCTCTATGGACCTCCTGGAACAGGAAAGACACTCATTGCAAAGGCAGTAGCGCACACAACAGAATCTAATTTCATAAGCATCAAGGGACCAGAACTGCTCTCAAAGTGGGTTGGGGAGATCAGAAAAAGGCATACGCGAAATATTTCGCAAAGCGCGACAAGCTGCGCCATGCATAATATTCTTGGATGAGATGGATTCTCTTGCACCAAGCAGAGGCTCTGGCGGATCAGACTCGCATGTTGCAGAAAACATTGTCTCTCAGCTCTTAACCGAGATTGACGGCCTCGAAGAACTTCACAATGTGCTCGTGATTGGAGCTACTAACAGGGTAGACTTGATAGACAGTGCATTGCTAAGGCCTGGAAGATTTGACCGTATACTGGAAGTGCCGTTACCGGACCCTAAAGGACGAGAAAACATATTCAAGATACACACCAAAAACAAGCCGCTTGCAAATGGCGTGAACATTGCAAAACTTGTAGAAGTAACCGACGGGTTCAGCGGCGCAGAAATTGAGGGCGTGTGCAACAGGGCTGCGATGAGTGCAATAAGGAGATACGTTACCAAGGCAGAAAAGTCTGTCAAGTCGATAAAGATAACACAGGAAGACATTGAAAACGCAATTGAGAAACTACGACCAGGAAAAGTCACGCCGCGACAAGCTGCTGCATTATAGCTTATATGATTAAATCAGGCTTGATACAGTAACGGCAAAAGAAGCAGTTCTTTATCAGAAACTACCTGACGATAAGGTAAGATGCACAGCCTGCGCTAGATATTGCGAGATCGGGAAAAGCCAGATAGGTCTTTGTGGTATAAGGGCAAACAACAACGGCAGGCTTGATCTTTTGGCATATGGCAAGGTGATAACAGGCCATGTTGACCCAATCGAGAAAAAACCCGTAACACACTACAGGCCTGGGTCCAGCATATTTTCCATTGCCACTACTGGCTGCAATTGGCTTTGTCAGCCAAAAGGAACTAAAATCTTGATGGCTGATGGTTCCAAGAAATCTATTGAAAAAATAACCAGTGGAAATAAGGTGTGGTCATATAATGTTGAGGGTAATTTTGAAATAATTCCTAATGTTGTAACACATACCGGTTCAAGATTTGCGGAACTTTTGGAAGTTAGGTATGGAAGTAGAGGACATGGAAAGTTGTATCTCACACGAGAGCATCCAGTATTTACAACCCGTGGATGGAAAACAGCTGAAACATTAGAAAGAGGAGATCAAATCGTCAAGGTGTGGTATCAAAATACCAAAGTTTGGAAGCAAAAAAGACTGAATTCAATTCAAGAATCCAAATTCTCATGCAAGAATTGTGATCAAGTAATTGTAGGTTTTGATGAATGGAACCGCCATCGAGGAGTCTGTTACTTGAAAGAATATGAAATGCCAAAAGAAATGCGAGTAAAGTATAGCGCTAGAATGAAAACTAATAATCCAATGTATGATCCCCTTGTAGCAAAAAGATCACATGAAACAAGCAAAGCTAGGTTCATTGAAGATCCCTCTCATGGTTGGCACAAAAATGCTGAAAGATTACGAAAATGGCTTCATAAACACCCATCAGAATCTCAAAAATTACTTTATGATCTTCTTGATCGAATGAGCATAAAATATGAAAAAGAGTATCGAATTAAAACAGAGACACATACTGAAGGCTCAAAAAGTTTCTACATTGCAGATGCTGCCATAATCGAAGCTAAAATCGATATTGAGATTGATGGATGGTGGCACTACAATTCTGAAAAAATCCAACAAACTGATAAAATTAGAGACAAGGCCTTGGCTGCAAATGGGTGGAAAACCATACGGATTTCTGGCAGACAAATCTACAGTCATGCTGATGAGGTTGAAGCTCTCATTATAGAGTATGTTTCGCCTTTAGTAAGAAAAAACAAAAGAACTTGGGTGGAAGTTAAACAAGTAAAACCTACAGGCAAAACCACCCAAGTATTTAGTTTTGAATGTATTCCAAACCATAATTATGTGGGAGATGGCATATTGTTGCACAATTGCAAATATTGCCAGAATTATGATATCAGTCAGCGAAGAAAAATCGAGGGAGCTGACATGACACCGCAAGAGGTGGTAGACATGGCCACAAGCTCGGGCTCTCAGGGAATTGCTTACACATACAATCAGCCGTCAATATTCATCGAGTTTGCAAGAGACTGTGGAGTCATTGCAAGAAAAAATGGGCTATTCAATATTTTTGTATCAAACGGCTACGACACTCCGGAAACTGTAAAGATGATGGATGAGTTCCTTGACTGCATCACTGTAGACTTTAAGGGAAACGCAGAACCGCAATTTACACGAAAATACATTGGCGTTCCAGACCCGCAACCAATCTTTGACACTCTCAAGGAAATAAGGGACAAGACCAGAATTCATGTGGAGATTACTGATCTCGTGGTTCCTCAAGTGGGTGATGACTTGGAGCATGCTGCCAAGCTTTGCAAATTTGTCTACAATGAATTTGGACCTGACATGCCAATTCACTTTCTAAGATTTCATCCAGACTATAAGATGATGGAATTTGAGTCAACGCCAATTAAGACGCTTGAAAAACACCATGAAATAGCAAAAAAAGAGGGCCTCAACTATGCATATCTGGGAAATGTTCCGGGGCATCCTCTTGAGCATACATACTGTTCTGGATGCAAAAAAATTGTGGTAAAAAGATATGGATTTGATATCCAAGGCTGGCATCTTGATGACAACAATAACTGCAAATTCTGCGGCAACCATATCCCGATAGAAGGAAAGCTGGCAGAAAATTACAAGCAAAATAGATTTCAGTTTGTATTCTAGATTGCTACTGCCCTAACAGGAGATCCTGTGGCATCCTTTAGCTTGAGGGGCAGCACTATCAGCATGAAGCTGGTTTTTTGAATCTTGTCAAGATTGCAAAGATTCTCCAAAATCAAAATTCCACTCTTCAGTAGAAGATGATGGGCAGAAAATTTTGAATCCTTGCCCAAATCTATGCTGGGAGAATCGATGCCTATCAGGCTGACCCTCTTTTCTGACAGGTATTTGGCTGCACTTGGTGAAAGCCCCGGGTTTTTGGTGAAATAGTCTTTTCTTGCTGTATTCCTTGACCAGCCAGTCCCAAAAATTATGGCGCAATTGGGTGGTATCTTGCCTTTTCTTGCTTCAAAGGTGACAATGTCAGCCCGTGTGATTGGCATGTTGGGGCCCTTTCGTATGTTGCATAAAATTGCACTTGTCACCAGTCTGTTGAGGGGAATCTTGTCTATCTTGATCCCTTTTTCTATGAAATGATACGGCGCATCAAGGTGTGTGCCAGTGTGCGAGCTGAGGAAAATAAGCTCAAGATTGTACCCGTCGGATTTTTTGTCTGCCCATGAAATGAATTGGGGGCGTGGAGAGCCTGGAAAACTTGGAAGCTTGTTTGAAATCTCAAGTGTTAGGTCAATTGGTTCCACAAAGTTAGTTGTAATCGGTGGCAAATCAATTTTGACATTCATAACCAAAAGTTAAATATTGTGAAACAGAAAATTACCTCATGCCAACTACTTACATACTGATAAATTCTGATCTAGGCTCTGATGTCGAGATAATTCAGAAAATCAAGCAAATACTGGACAAGGAAAGCGGAGTAAAATACGAAGTTCAGGGGGTTTATGGCGTTTATGATATCATAGTCAAGATCACGGCTGATTCAATGGATCATTTGAGAAATATCATTACCAATAACATACGAAAGATAGACAAGGTCTACTCTACCCTGACAATGATGGTAATAGAAGAGCAGGAAAAGTAGCTAATTTCTTCTTAATGCGTCAGTTACCCGTAAAATCTCTGATTCTGTGTTAAAAAAGTGCGGCGAAGCCCTGATTATTTTCTTGGAAAATATCTCTCGCACGGCAAGTATCATGTTTTCCTTCTCCAGCCTTTTGACTAGTAATTCTGGGTTCTGGTCCTTGATGGCAAACGATACTATGCTTGTTCTCTTTCTGTCTTCTTGGGGTCCAAACAATACCACGTCACGCATCTTTGACAACTCTTCGCGCATCAGGTTTGCAAGTTTGATGTTTTGATTTCTTATCTTTTCAATTCCTGTCTTGAGAAGGAAATTTACAGATGCCTCAAGTCCTGCAGCCCCTACCCAGTTGCGAAACCCCGCCTGGAATCTTGCAGGCATTTCTTTGTGAACTATTTTGTTGTCGTGAAAAATTGCAGACTCGCCGCCTATCTGCAAAGGTTCTATCAGTTCGCTTGATTCTTTTTTGCAGAAAAATATTCCCATGCCCATTGGGCCGCAAAGCCACTTTGATCCGTTAAATGACATGAAATCACATTTTATTTTGGTTACATCGACATTGCTGATGCATCCAACTGTTTGTGCGGCATCAATAAAGTAAGGTATGCTCTTTTGTGCAAGATACTCGCCTATCTCTTCCACTGGAAGAATTGCTCCAGTGTTAAACAGCGCGTGGCTTAGAACAACAAGCTGAGTGTTTCCATCAACCATATTTTTTAACGAATCAAACTGGAAATATCCTGTCTCGTCAATAGCTATCTCCCTTAATCCTATTTTTTGGCCTGCCCTTACCCAGGGATAATGATTTGCAGGATGCTCATGATTTGAGCCGCGTGTTATGATGTTTGCGCCCTGCTTGAATTTCATGCCATTGGCTACAAAGTTTATTCCATCAGTAACGCTTTGCGTTAGGACAATTTCTTCCTGCTTGCACTTGATTATCTGGGAAATTGCTTTACGTAGACTGTTAAGTCGTTCTTTTACAAAATTGTCTGATAATTCAGAATCGGGGCCGTATTCATTGTACTGTACCAGAAAATCATTCATTGCCTGTATGGATTCCTTTGGCATTCTGGATGTTGATGCATTGTTCAGATAAACTCTATCTGCATAAGGAAATTCTTGTGAAAAATCAGAACTCAAATTCATTATTATATTACGCTCTGGCTAGTTATTGTGTTGTTTAAAAATCATGGTGATGAATCTGACAATCCAACTCCAAAACTAAATGACATTCTTTCACAAACACAGATCAACTCTGTTTTGTATTCTGATCCTTTTGTAAAGGCAGGCTTTATATCAAAACTTGTCAGTGAGGCAAAAACTAGCGTACTGTATCTGGATCTTGATTTGTTGTACAGTGGATATGTAGTGTCAGGTATGATTCCGGCACAGGACAATCTCACTTTGTACCGGCCTTCTGAAGATACGATTGGTGAAATATTGACAGAAATACTGGTCAAGGCAAGCACATCGCAAGTGACAGTTGTAATAGATTCAATCAACGGCCTCTTCAACATGCTGCACCACAAAAAAGATGTTGGAAAGGTGGTAGCGTCAGTCATTGTATTGATTGCAAGCATTACTCGCCTCACCAAGTCCTACATTGTCATATCAAGCATGGCAAGATACAAGAAAGAAGAGGGATGGGTTTTATCACCAACCGGAAAACGATTCATCGAGACAAAAAACAGCAAGAAAATACTGCTTGAGCAAGGAAAGGAAGGAATTATTGTGAACTCTCTTGGGAGATTCAAACAAACTAGTGCTGCCGGCAAACTCTATTCTTATTTAATCAAGTCTCTTGATTATGTGATATCCAAACTGTGTTTTTACAATATCGGAAATCTGACCCTTTTCCAGGGCAAATGCAGCTTTTTCAAATTCCTTTACCATGGCGCCCCTTCCAAAAAGGCCCAAGTCTCCGCCTCTTTTCTTTGAAACATCAATTGAGTATTGTTGGGCAAGTTTTGAAAAGCTCTCGCCGCTTGATAATTTTGTTTTGATCTCTTGGGCCACACTTAATTTTTCTACCAATATGTGCGAGCAATGAATTTTGCTTACCATAATCACAGGTTGTTGGCAAATTATAAAAAAACGTCGGTTCGAAAATCGTCTCTCATTCTAAAAGATTAGAATGAGCCGATCTAATTCTAACACTGTTATAAAATTTCCAAACGCCGTTATAACATCGATTTTTTCAGCAAGTTATATTAAGATCTATTCTCGAAATACATTCATGCCAGTTGGAATTATTCCAGATATCGGCGAACAAATGTGCATAGGATGTGCACTCTGCGTAGAGATTTGTACATCACTAGGCCCAGACGTATTAAGAGTAAAACCAGTAGAAGGCTGGAAGAGAGGTAAAGCATTTGTATTTTATCCAGAAAGATGCATCTCAGACGGTGCATGCATCGGCGTTTGCCCAACAAAGGCAATCTTTTGGATGAGACCAATGGACTTTACTCCAGGACAACCAGTACCACTCTATCGAAACTCTATATTCGTCAAAGGTTGGACTGAACTAGCCGAATAGACAGGTTCAACATAACTCCTTTTTATTATTCTCACCCTAACCTTCGGTTTCTAAATATATGGAATGTGTCCATCTCTAGATGTTGAGCAAACCTGGTAATCTCTGGAGAAAAATGCACGGCAAGATCACAAAAAAGCCTACTAACTTTAGTTGGCTGCTTGACAACAAGCTTGCAGGCAGTGGAATGCCCACAACACCTTCAGAAATTGACTGGGTGGTAAAGCAGGGAGTCCGGTCAATAGTTACAATGACAGAGGAGTCCTTGACCTGATTCGTGGGTAAAGGATGTAAAGTACCTGCATGTTCCAACAGAAGATTTTTCTGCACCTGACATGGAGCAGATTGATCACGCAGTAGAATTCATCAACGAGCGAATCCAAAATAGCGAGCCCGTTATGGTTCACTGTGCAGCCGGAATAGGAAGGACTGGAACCATTCTTGCATGCTATCTTGTAAAGTATCAAAAATTATCTGCAAAGGACTCTATAGAAAAAGTACGAAAAGAAAGACCTGGTTCGATACAATCCGAATCTCAGGAATTAGCAATCAGCTTGTACTACAAGCACATACACAACTAACTACTCTGGTATTGATGTAGTTACCATCTTTCCATTTTCAAGTTTGATGAAGAGGAATCTGTTGTCTTTGAAGATCAAGTGTTATCTCGTTGTCTCTTTCAGACTTGTCTTCAACTTCAAGCAATTCCTGTCCTCTAATACCATCGAATTTTGCCATGACGTTACTCTAGTAATTCCATTTATATCCTATTTGGTGATTTCAATTTCTATTTCTTTAGAGCTGGTCTTGCTATCAAATTCTTCAGCATAGTCATGCTTGAACCAAGAGACATAGACTTCTGCACCAATCTTGTGCTTTCCAGGGCCAAGTTCTGATGCCTTGATATCTATTTTTTCGTCAAAATCAAGCAATAGCTGCTGTGCCTCTACCTGGTTCATTGGGATGTGCGGCTCAAAGTTCTTGGATATCTGTACCCAGACCTTCTTTTCTGCCATCTGGGTAAGCTTTGGATTTCGTGTCCAGAAAAGAGCGCCTTTTTGTACGTGTCAAGCGGTGTCCCGATCGCACGTTTTCGTAATCCGCCGGAATAGAGTTTAACGCCATATTTGAGCTTGAATACATTATCATGTTTGTTGTATGCACGCTCCCAATTTTTTTCATTGAATGCTTCACGAAGTCCTCCGGTTACGGAGAACTTGACATTTATTGCTATGTTATCATTTATGGTGACTTTATCAACAGATTTTTCTAGTGAGACCTCATCTATTGTGTTTTTTTCGTTGGCCAACTCTTCGTAATGATTTATATCATCAATAAGTGTTTTTTGACTTTATGGACGTTCAGGTCAAAAAGTCTTCTACAAAGGAAGTTCTCCTAGACATAAGAAAATCTGACATTGCTACACTATACATCGTCCAGTATGAATTGCTCAAGGATCCTACAGTGGAATTTGCAGGTGTAGTGCTAAAACACCCCCTGACCAAGGAATACGCAATGCGCGTAAACACTTCAAAGGGAAACCCGATCAAGGAAATTGAAAAGGCCGTCAAGGCAGCAATAGGCTATTCTGATGAGCTAAAAAAAGCAATCAATTCAAAAATTAAGGGTGCGTAGATGAAATTTTGCCCCAAGTGCAATGCCAGGCTCAAGCTAGCTGATTCAGAAGTTGAATTTGTATGTCCTAAATGTGGTTACAGCGAGAAAGGCACCAAGGCAAAAAAACAGGCAAAGGCAGAGGACCGCTCTACAATCAACATACTAGACGAAAAAGAGAAAAAAGAAACTTTACCTGTCATAAAAATTGAATGCGGCAAGTGCGGACACAACGAGGCCGTATGGTGGATGTTGCAGACAAGAAGCGCTGATGAACCTACGACACAATTCTATCGCTGTGTCAGTTGCAGCTATACTTGGCGAAACTATGCATAACTGTTCTTGCAAGTTTGCGATTCATAATTATGTCATCGATCAAAGTTATTACAAAATAACCTTGACAGAACCTTTAACTTGAACATGCTAGACATGTGAATAAGTTTGGTATTTTCTGCAAAGACCGGAGGCTCTGATGAATGGAAAGCAGTGATATCTGCTATTTCCACCTTGGTAGAAGAAGCAACCTTTGAGGCACGGGCGAGGGAATTGCTTTTCGAGGGATGGATCCTTCTCATGTTGCATTAATTGATATCTCATGGCCTAATTCTGCATTTGAAAAATATGTCTGCGATGAAGATGTAAAGTTTGGTGTAAGGATTGACGAGTTTGCCAAGCTAATCAAGAGATCTGACAAAAAAGACAATATTGAGATCAGCATTACAGAGGACAAATTACTGCTTGTTACTATTGGAAAAAATAAGAAATACAAAATGCGGCTAATAGAAAGTTCTGCAACAGATACTCCTTTGCCAAAAATTACCTATAACGCAAAGGTTGTTGTAACTTCAACTGAGTTTGATAAAATTCTGGGCGACATTCAGGTGGTTTCAGAATATCTCTCAATCACTGCAAGTGCCAGCAAGGCGGAATTTTCCGGCAGGGGTGACTCGGGTGAGGCAGTGATCACACTAGAGAAGGGAATGCCTGAGATGCCAGAAATTGAAGTCAAAGAAGACAGTACGGCAACTTATAGTCTTGATTATCTTAACAGCATTGTAAAGGCAGTAGGAGCTGTAGCTGGTACGGTTGTATGCGAATACTCTACCAAAATGCCACTCCGGCTAGAGTTTAAGGTTGCAAACGTAGGCAGAATACATTTCTATCTGGCCCCAAGAGTTGAAAGTTAAAAGCATTTTAAGGATATTATAGGCAGGTAATACTGGTTTGAAGCTAGTCCTAAAGTTTGGCGGAACATCAATTGCTTCTGCGGCAAACGTTCGAAATGTAGCCAATCTGATAAAATCACTTTCAAAAGATCACAAGATAATCCCAGTCTTTTCTGCAATGAGTGGCGTTACAGACGACTTGATTAGAATAACAAGTCATGTCAAGGACAGGAATACAGAAGCTGCCAACTCTCTTGCAAAAAAAATAATCAGAGATGCACATGGATATTTCTAATCAATGCGTGAAAAATCCAAAAATCCGAAAGGATCTAGCAAGCAAAATGAGGGCCGATCTTGATGAGCTTGAGGAGCTGCTGCATGGCATGCTGCTTCTTGGGGAAGTAACCCCGCGATCTTCTGACTATTTGATTTCCTTTGGAGAAAGATTATCAGTTAACCTGATTGCCTTTACATTAAATGACATAGGAGTCAAGGCAGTGCCGCTTGCAGGAAAAGATGCTGGAATTGTCACCGATTCAAATTTTGGCGAAGCAAAGCCATTGATGGATACCACAAGGCTGCACGTATCGCATAAAATTGAAAGTCTTTCACAGAAAAAGATAATGCCAGTAATAGGAGGCTTTGCAGGCGCGGATCAGCATGGCAACATAACCACATTTGGCAGGGGAGGGTCTGATTATACCGCCACAATAATTGCATCAAGCATAAAGGCCGATGAGGTGTGGTTGATGAGCGACGTGGATGGTCTGATGACAACAGATCCAAAGATTGTAAAAAATGCCAAGCTCATCCGAGAGGTGTCGTATATTGAAGCAATGGAAATGGCTCTATTTGGCGCAAAACAAATTCATCCAAGAGCACTTGAGCCGCTAGTTTCAAAAAAAATCATACTACGAATTAGAAACACGTTTAACATAAAAAATCCCGGCACGCTAGTAACGGCGGATCCAAAGGCTGCCACAAAAGAGACAGTAAAGTGCGTAAGCGCAATAAGACACACAGGACTGATTGATGTGCGGGGAGGAAGCATGGTAGGCGCTCCAGGAACTGCAGCCACAATATTTTCCACTCTTGCAAAAGCTGGGGTCAATGTAATGATGATCTCCCAGAGTCCGTCGGAATCAAGCATATCAATTATTGTAAAAAAGAATGACATGGACAAGGCTGTCAATGCACTTGAGATGAACCTGCTTGGCAAAATAATCAAAAAAGTCGATGTTACAGTAGATGTCTCAATTATAGCACTAATTGGGTCCGGAATGAGGGGAATAGCTGGTGTTGCATCAAAGGTATTTACTGCAGTGGCAAAAAGGGGCGTAAACGTGATAATGATTGCACAAGGCTCGTCTGAGCTTAACATTGCCTTTGTTGTCAAGGACTCGGACTGTAATGCTGCAGTACAAGCATTGCACGATGAATTTGATTTGTCAAAAACTTAGGTACATTTTACTAAAAGCATATTTATGCCGATCAGGCATTTTGGAGAACCATGAACAGGTTGCTTGTTGCAGTAATCATTGCAGCTGCTGTCGGCGTCATATTTTCAATTCCTCTATTATCCAATAATTTAGCTACTGCAGGAACTGTTAAAAAAATACAATTTACTCAAACCCTGACATCATCACAGGACCCCGGACTTGGGCACAGTGATGAGCAGCTTGCAATGGTATTGCTGCCAAGCAATGGCACTCTGTATACTGGCACGCTAACATATACTGCAAGCGAGCCTGTTCAGATAATAATTCTTCATCAGATTGACAAAAGCGACTCAAAAGGCCAGCCCGTGTGGACTGTAAACAACAGTACCATGTATGCTGAAACCATAATTAATTCAGACTCTAATGGCGGGACTCTTGATTTTGCAGGATCTGCAATTGGGCTTCACTATACAAACTCATCCCAATTTACGGCAACGATAAGCGTTGATGGATGGATAAGGGGCACAACACCAGAGTTTCTGCAAAATAACACCCGGATTATTTCTGAAAACAATTTGAAATTATCTAGGGCAGAGATTCCTGTAACCATTCCTCTAGACAAGGGATCATACAACGGGCAGCCTGTCTACTATATCATGACTGATTCAAGCAACAGCATGGAGGCAAGCCAGGTGTCTGCCAAACAAAACTGGAAGGTGCAGCAATCTCCTCTCCTGGCCCAAGCCCCGCAAAAATTGCTCAGCAAGATGTATGTATTCACAAATGGAATAACAGGCAATGGAACCCAAGGGTACCAAAACGAAGTGTTTTCAAATATACCGTCAGATAGCAGCTATACCCCGCTTAGCCTGATAGTGCAGGCCACATGGAGCCCGGGAAGAACGCCCCAACTCCTAAACTCTACAAAAGATATTCTTGCTGCAAATGCAACAGGCGCTCTAACACTAACCGTCACAGATTATGTAGTCAACACTCCACAAATGGTCTGGCCAGGCGGACAGATGGACTGTGAGAAACAGCACTGAATCATCTGGCCAAACAGCATACACTGGAGACCAGGTGCTCAATATCGATACTGCAAACAAGTTTGTTACATTCATGGCACATCGAGGATGGGGTCCGGACGGAAAGACAATTTATTATATCATTACAGGAGGTACGCCTGACGGTCCTGCAAAAATGATGGGACTGATGAATACTCCGGCACTGTCTACGCTCTTGCCTGCTGCAAGAGATCTTTACAATTTTGCCAACGGCATCAGGGGCGATGGCTCGTTTGGTTTTCAAGAAGGAATTTCTGGTGCACAGCTGGGCGATACGAAATATTCCCCAATCTGCAAAATATCGATGGTAACTTGGGCAAATCCTCAAAATGCGACACTGCTAGAAACCATGAATGACATCAACTTTGAAAAATCTCAAGGGACAATCACTGTACAGCCTGCGCTGGTTTTCAACAACAACTACATGCTTGACTGCCCCATAGTTGAGATTCCAAAGAGCAGCTCATGAAAACGGATAAATTTACTCTAAAAATTTCTTATTGTTGATGGCTGGTAAATTATACATCGTAGGCGTCGGACCGGGCCATCATGACCACATGACTTTTCGAGCTAAACAGGTAATTGAAGAAAGCAATACAATTGTAGGATATGAAACGTATGTCAATTTGGTAGAAGATCTCATTGAAGGAAAGGAAATCCATCGATATGCCATGACGCAAGAAGTTGAGCGGGCTCATCAATGCATCGAGCTTGCAAAGGCAGGAAAGATAGTTTCTCTGGTCTCAAGTGGAGATCCTGGCATTTATGGCATGGCAGGATTGATTTACGAAGTTCTAGCAGAAGAAGGCTGGGACAGAAAAACTGGCCTGTATGTAGAGATAATTCCGGGAGTTTCCTCTCTTAACTCCTGTGCGGCGCTAGTTGGCTCGCCACTTATGACTGATTTTGCAGTAGTTAGCATGAGCGACCTGCTTGTACCGTGGGAGATTATAACAAAAAGAGTGGAAGCTGCAGCACAAGGAGATTTTGTAATTGTGATCTACAACCCTGCAAGCAAGAAAAGAATTCACCAGCTGCAAGACACAAGAAAACTTTTGCTAAAATACCGGGCTCCCAACACTCCAGTAGCCATAGTCAAGGGGGCATACAGAGAATCACAAGAGGTTGTCTTGACTGATCTTGAAAACATGGAAAATCATCAAGACAAGCTAGGGATGATTACTACTGTGATAATAGGCAACTCTTCTACGTATAGATACAAGGACATGATGGTAAATCCTCGTGGATACACATCAAAATACAATATAGCTGAGCCTCAGGCGCGCTGAATATGCCATGGCGCCAATTCAGGTAGGACTCACCCTGCCGCAGGGATGGCTAGATGAATTCCCTACAAAAAATTCTCATGAGCAATTTCTCTTTTCCAAAAATGTTGCACTAAAGGCAGAAAGTCTTGGCTATGCTGCAGGATATGTTTATGATCATTTCATTCCATATTATGGGAACAATCGCAGCGGGCCATTTTTTGAAGCATACACTCTGATCTCTGCCATTGCATCTGTCACATCAAAATTGAGGATTGGCCAGGTGGTTACGTGCAACTCTTACAGGCACCCGTCGCTTCTTGCCAAAATGACATCTACAATCGATGCAATTAGCAACGGCAGGCTTGAGTTTGGCATCGGTGCGGGCTGGTTTGAACACGAGTATAATTCCTATGGCTACAAATTTCATAATGCTGCAGCAAGAATAGAGCAACTCAACGAATCTATTATAATAATCAAAAAAATGTGGCAAAACGAAAAGCCAAGTTTCAAAGGCAAGCACTATTCCATAAAAAACGCAACATGTAATCCAAGACCCATGCAAAATCCCACCCCTCCAATAATGGTGGGCGGCGCTGGAGGCAAGCTAATGGAGGTTGTGGCAAGACATGCTACTAGGTATAATCATCCGTTTGGCACTCCTGAAATACTAAAAGAAAAGATCAGCCTGCTGAAGACAAAATGCAAGATGATAAAGCGAGACCACAAAGAAATTGAAAACTCTGTTCTTTTGCGCGTACTTGTTGGAAAAGACAGCGATGACGTAAAGAAAATTATTTCAGGGCTGAAGAAGAAAAATGAATCAATAGCGGAATTTCTTCTTCGCTCAAGAGACAGCATAGCCCTTGGCACGCCAGACGAGGTGGCGCAATACCTTGGGCGCTATCAAAAAATTGGCATTAATTATTTCATAGTCAATTTTGTGGGCCTGTCAAGATCGCTTGACATGCTTTCAACATTTTCTAAAAAAGTTATTCCGCTTCTCAGGTAGTGCCCTTGATTGCTTCGTAAAGCTCTGGAGACAGGGTCAGCTTCTCTCCTATTGGCCTGACTATATCAGATACATATTTTCCTGCACTGGTTTTCAGGTCGGAAGGATGTATCTTTTTTTCTGCAAAGTCCTTCTCTAGCTGTTGGTAGCTGGTATAGCTTACATTGCCGCCAAATTTCTCCGGCCTTTCTATGGTAATTTCACTGAATTGGTGAAATATGACATACCTGAAAATTTCCAAGATGGGGTTTTTCTCTACGATTCCCTCAGGACACCAAGCTTTTTTGAATTTGGATTTTATCTCTTCTTCTGAATCGTGGATAAATATTCCAGACGTTGCCTTTGACTTGCTCATTTTGCTTGAGATAAACTGTGAATCAGGATCAGTTGCAGCCTCTGGCTCGCCCAGGCCTGCAAGTATGTGGTGATGGACTGCTACCGGCACCTTCCACTTCATCTTGGGAAATATTCTCTCGCACCAGCATGTGTATTTTTCTTTGATCCATTCCTGCATGAACTATGTCAAGATCCATCGAGTGAATGTCTACGGCTTGCATTGGGGGATAGAAGAGCTGGCCTAGCTCAATCTTGTCTTTATCTGCACTTCTTCCCATTATTGTAAGCGAGCGCATTGTCCTGTCAAGTGACATGTTTTTTGCAAATTTGACCAAATCCATCCAATAGTCCTTTCTTGACTCGTAAAGATCAGAGCCCCCTACAATCTCTACACCTGGGCAGAACAGCTTGAAGGCATCGGCATAATATTTTGAGACCATCTTGATCTTGTCCCAGTCTCCTCCCAACTTGTTATTGATGTAGGTATGCCAGTCTGCTAAAAATACGGTGCACTTTACTCCAGCTTTGATAAAGTCATTTATCTTAAATCCAGTCAGTATCAGACTTCCAAGGTGCAAAAAACCAGAAATTTCCAAGCCGATGTAATGCTTGGGATGGGCGTTTGTGTTAAACAGGTTGAGCAGTTCTTCTTGCGTAACTACTTCTTCAGTAGGGTCTTTTGTAACAAGATTGATTTTTTCTGTAACGTCCACTTTGAGTAAAATTTTCCCTTGTGATGCTATAAAGTTACGGGTTTGCTCAAGACTACGCATCAATATCAGTCTAGTTTCTTTCTTGGCCTTGTGCTAAGATATAGTGCGTGTGAGCTTATGATTACTGCTGCAAGGAACATTTTCGTTGCAAAGTTGAGGTTCCATGGCCTGGTAGGATCAGGATAAGCTATTGTTAGAGAGTCAATATCTGGAACCTTTCCATTGATGATTCCGGCTGTAATCTGTGCATTGAGAACAATAAAGTTGTAGATTGCCTCATACAGGCAGATTGCTGCCAGACTTGCAAGCATAAGCTGCACCAGTGTGAGCTGCCAGGAAGGAACCCCCACTGTTCTCTTCCACCCAATTCTTGTCACGCAATACCAGCCAATTATTGAAGAAAAGAACAGCCACGATGTCAGCTTGGCAAAATGAGCTGTTGGAAACTCGGTCTTTTCTAGTATCTCGCCCATCACATATGTTCCATTTTTTTGCCATTCCATGGTCATTCCATAAATCCCATAGAACGTTATGGATAGCATTATGAATCCGCATATGTAGAAAATGTAAAGAAATACTTTGTATCCTGACTGATCCTTCTCTAAACCGATCCTCATTAAACTACGATTGATCCCGCCTGAAATATAAGAATTGGTTTTGCTTTCATTCGGAAGTTTAATTATAGTATTATGCCTGATAACACATAATTGAAAATTCCAATAAACGTTCCAGTAATAGAAAAAGAAGAGATCAATGAAGTACGAGATGTCTTGCTAGAAAAATCGCTAACAACTGCCGGCATATTCCGGAGGCAAGAGAGTTCAAGAATTTGAAAAACTATTGTCATCATACACCGGATCAAGATATGCGGTAGCGGTAAATTCGGGAACTGCGGCGCTGCAGGCAGCCCTTTATGCCCTTGGGATAAAAAGCGGAGATGAAGTACTGCTTCCGTCATTTACTTTTGTAGCCACTGCAAACTCTGTCATGTCTGTTGGGGCAAAGCCAGTGTTTGTTGATGTGGCTCCCTGATAATTATACGATGGATCCTTATGATCTGAAGAAAAAGATTACAAAAAAATCAAAGGCAATAATGCCAGTGCATCTGTATGGAAATTTTTCATACATGGATGAGATTTCTGAGATAGCAGACAGGCACAATATCGATGTAGTTGAGGATGCGGCACAGTCATTGGGAACAACATACAAGAAGAAACAGTCTGGGACATTCTCACGACTAGGATGCTTTAGCATGTATGCTGCAAAGGTAATGACATCGGGAGAAGGCGGAGCAATTGTCACAAACGACAAGGAGGTCTTTGAAAAACTGCGTAAAATAAGAAACCATGGAATGTTGCACGGATACGATACAAGAATTTTAGGGCTAAATCTCAGGCTTCCGGAACTGTCTGCTGCAATAGCCAAGATCCAAATGAAAAAACTTCCAAAGTTTCTCAAAAAAAGAGAACACAATGCCAAAATTCTAACAGAACTTTTGGATGACCTAAATTTCATCTTGCCAAGGGAAAGGACAGGCGTCAAAGTAAATTGGTATCTTTATACCATTTCTACGAAGAATCGCGACAAGCTGGCAAAACAACTAAACGAAAAAGGAATCGGCGCAACTGCCTATTACTCAATTCCTGCACACAAAACTCCATTTTACAAAAGTAAAATAGAACTACCGATGACTGACTGGGCAGCTTCTACCGTTCTGAGCTTGCCTGTGCATCCTCTTGTTACAGAAGACAACCTCCACTATATTTCAAAAACTATCCATCAATTGGTTGAAAAATGAATCCAATAGCAGAGATGGCAGGGGAGCTGTGCAAGATTCTGCTTCCAATTGAGGACAGGGTTTACTTTGGTGATTCAAAATCCAGTGTAGCAGTATGTACTTTATCCAGCATGAAGCTGCTTGAAGAAATTGTAAGCTCTACACTTATGACCAAAGTTAACATTGCTGGAAGACTGCTTTCAGAAAACAAGGGAATTGATCTGCTTGTTAGGCATGTAATATCTGACGGAAACATTCGCGTCATTATTTTATGTGGCAGAGATACAGTAGGACACAGGCCGGGGCATTCGTTACTTTGTTTGCATCAAAATGGAATGGATTTTGACGGAAAAATAATTGGCTCTAAAAGCCCGGATCCTATTTTGTCGCTGACAAATGAAGAAGTGTCAAGATTTCAAAACCAAGTAAGAATTATTGATAAGATGGGGGAGACTGACATTTCAAATCTTGGGCCGGAAATTGGCGGCAAAAACTGATTTCAATAACCGTCAAGCTGTCTTTGTTTGTTGACCTGGTGTTTCTTTTGATATTCTTTTAGTATGTCTTCAGGTGTCATGTTCAGCTCCAATGATGCCTGGACTACAAAGTGCCATATGTCAATAAGCTCCTCTCTTGCTGCCGCCTCATCAAATTCTGTTGGTTTTTTCCACCATTTCCAATTGGTTGTTCGCTGCAGTTCGACTGCCTCATGAATTATGGCAGTGCACAATGCTGAAATTTTTCCTTGCGTGTCCCTTGGATAGCGCTCTAGATTCATCATCTTTTCTAAATTCTTTTGAAGCGTGAAGATTGTATCCAGCTTGTCTTCCATGGGATCTTTTTTTATTTGATATCTATAACCTTTGTCAGAAGTGGACCATTTTTCTATACTGATTGAATCTATTTTGGATCTGTGACTTTCTTAGCTTGACCAAGCCTGCTATTCCGTATTTTTCAACGGCAAATGAGCCCATCACGTTTCCATACACTGTTGCCTCTCTGATTGTTGACAACTTTGTGCTGTTTTTGCTAGCCATGTATCCAATCATGCCTCCTGCAAAAGAATCTCCTGCGCCTGTAGGGTCTACAATATTTTCAAGCGAAAAGGCAGGCGAGGGAAAGACGACATCGTCATAAAATAGCAGTGACCCATGCTCGCCCTTTTTTATGACCACAAATCTTGTGCCCCACTCCATGATCTTTTTTGCAGCCTTGATCAGGTTGTGAGTCTTTGTAAGCAACTTGGCTTCCTCGTCATTTATGACAACAGAATCTACTGCTCCCATCATCTTTATGACATCATTTCTCTTAGTTGAAATCCAAAAATCGATAGTATCGCACATGGAAAACTTTACTCTGTCAAATTCCTTGATTATCTTTGTATTTTGAGCAGGATCGTTATTTGCAAGGTAAACAAATTCTGATTTTCTGTATTCGCTGGGAACTACTGGCTTGAAATCCCCCAGCACATTTAATTCAGTCTTGTTGGTTGTCCTGGAACTCAATGTAAGGTCGTAGCTTCCGTCATATCGAAAGTTTTCCCGTTTGCATGTACTACGCCCTTGGTATCTACAAACCTTTTCAGTATACTTTGATATCCCTTTGGAAAATCATGTCCCACCACTGCAATAAGGCCGGGCTTTTGGAAAAAACTTGCAGACACTGCAGCATATGTGGCAGCACCGCCCAGTGCATTTTTAATTATTTTGGAAGGAGTTCTAATGGTATCTATCGCGACAGATCCAAAAACCGTCAGCATACTTTGCTGGTTTTACGTGCCGTCTATAAATGCTCTAGCTTCGTCCTGTGTCGGATAGTATGTAAACGGAATGCTGACAGTTGCAAAGAGGACATTATACTGGCTTGTTCCTGTTAGCTTTAGGCTGGGAACACTGTTGGCATTGTTATACTTGTTCAATACTGTCGTGTCGGCAAGGAACGGAGTCTGGGCAACTGTTTTTCCCAATGCTGGAATGACTGATGGCTGCAATACTCCGCTGCCAAGATTCTCTCCGTTAGCAGATACTACAAAATTGGTCTTTCCAACGTTTAGAAACAGCAGTGAGGGGTTGTTGAATTGGAGTTGAAGGCTATAGAGCGTGCCAGTATCATTTCTATCCACTACCTTGCTTTGAATGATTGAGACGTGGAGATCGGATACTGATAGATATTGGATGTATCCAAATATGCCTATAGCCAGCAACAACTGCGCTTATGATTATGATCTTGTTTCTTCTTTCCATAGTGGTGAAATGACAAAATCCCTTTTTAGCACAGGTAGGAAAAAAATCCGAATAACTTGTGTAAACTTTTTGATCTGTTTTTAAAGCTACTTAGAGCTAACAGAATAAATCAAAATAGCGAGGACTGGATATTACAAATGGCAAAAATTAGAATCAGGTATGGTCAAAATGAGATTGAGATCGAGTCCAAGGATTTCTATATAGACAATCAGAGCGTGGACCAGGTGATAAACAACCTCTCAGTACACGTCAAAGATTACAGTCCGGGTACACTTCAGCATGATTATTCGTACGGCCAGCCTGCCAAAGGCGCCGAAGTCCTAAACATGCTCAATGATGCAGAGATTCACGAGCCAGAATTTGTCAAGCCAACATTCCTTGACAAGGCGCAAATAAAGAGCAAGATTAGAACACTTGCAGAAGATGGGTTCTTTGACCAGCCACGAACAACCTCTGAGGTTGTTGCCCAGTTGCATGAGTACGGATGGGCAGCAGTTCCCCTTGATGTATCCAAGGCACTAACAGACATGGCCTTTGGCTATGAACTCCAAAAAGACCTGCGGGAAAAGCGCAATTACTACTCTGTTGCCAAGATGATAGAGCTTAACTAGCCTTATAGCCGCACTTGCTGCAGGAATCAAACACGTCTCCTTCCAGATGATCAAAGTGAGCGTTGCACTTTAGGCACGTGTGGTGCATGTCAAAATAGCCGTCATTTTCAATGTCTCCAACACGATTGGACTGCAACTCCATGCTTCCGCATTTTATACAATGGCATCCGCATTGCATGGAACCCGATGAATTTTTACTATTAATAATCTAGTTGAAATTCAATCTATTTGAAAATCTTAGAGCAACTACTGCCGAGATTGCAATGGCTAATGGCACAAACATTGGGAACTCTGGGATTGCAGTTGTTCCTGTGATCTGTAATGTTCCATTATGGGAAGGTTTCATTCCTATCCAAACATGAGTGCCATTGTCATTGAATTGATTAGTAAGAGTTTGATTCGTGTTTATTGTTGCTTGGTATGGTCCCCACAAAAGTGCCTTGGGCATTATCACTGTGACATAGGAATTTGCCTTGTCAACGTTGAATGCATATGCCTTTGATGATTGATCAAAAACAGGAGGTCCTATGTTTGCAAGACTTCTTACTCCAACATTAAATGTCTGGTTCTGCCACTGTACAGTTTGTATAGTTTCAGGCTCGTTGATAGTGTATGCAAGATGCATGCCATTTCCAATCTGTCGGAGGCCTGCCTTGTCACCAAGATACACTGGTCTGTCCTGTGACCAGATCATATCTACTCCTTTAGGAAAATAAAAATCAGTAAAGACTGCATCGCTTGGTGCATAGTAATTCCAGCTCCACAATCCGTTATTGTCAGTTAGTGCGTTAGGTATGTCGTATTTGATCAGCGTTACATTTCTTTGAGTAGGCAACAATAGGATAGACATTGGACTTTGGCTAATCGTGGAATATTGTACTGAATTGTTGAATTGATCAGTAACTGTAAGGTTGGCAAGATTTCCGGCAATCATCTCGACATGAATTGGACTTGTGGCATTTCCCTGTACAGCATGAACTACATGAGCTGCTCCGTTTTCATCAAGCCTTACCTTGATGTCTTCATTTGGGGGTCCTCCCATAGACACCTGAGCAAATGCTGCCGTAGTTGAGAAAATTGTTACGGCTATCACGCAGGCAAGGAGGAGTTTTAACATGGTCATTCTACTCTGATACGGTTACGCGTAGTATTTTGGCTTCTTGATTAGGGCAATCATTTTTGTCTCTTGGAAGGTTTACTATCTTGTCAGCAACGTCCATTCCACTCACTACCTCTGCAAATACTGTATACTGCTTGTCAAGAAATGTACTATCTGTAGTAACTATGAAGAACTGTGAACCTGCGCTGTTTGGGTCGTTTGCTCTTGCCATTGAGACTATGCCTCTCAGGTGTGATCTTGAATTAAATTCCGCCTTTATCGTATAGCCAGGCCCTCCCATGCCCCATTTGCTCTTGTTTGGAGTCTTGGTATTGGGGTCGCCTCCCTGGATCATAAACCCGGGTATTACTCTGTGGAATAGAGTTCCATCATAAAAATTGCTTTTTGCAAGCTTGGTAAAGTTTCGTACCGTTTCAGGGGCAATATTGGGAGATAATTCAAAGATAATGTTTCCAAAACTGGTCTCTAGAGTTGCTCTTGCCACCTTTCACAAGCCACCATTTTATCATAATAACCTTTCTACACAATTTTACTTTTTCAGTAAGAGTTTCCTTTGATTGTTCTATTGTAATAAATCAAGTATGATAAAAACATTTTAGCTTGAATAAAATTATTTGGCAAAAACTCTGGAAAATTTAAAAAATTATGATGCAAACACAAGATCGCAGGACTTGGTCAAAACGCAAAACTCAATTTTTGCATGTGTCATGTTATTACCAAAAACATAGTAACAGTCTTATATAGAAGATCTGAAAAATAAAAAACGTGAATCGTACTACCCAAAGCACAAATATCAAGCAAGCAATTAACACTCTGCTTGACAAAGGTCTTACAGATAAACAAGATATCTACACAAAAGTTGTAGAAGAGCTTGGAGTTCCAAGACCAACCGTAAGACGGGTTGCAAGAGATCTTAGAAACGAACTTTTACAGAAAATTAAGATTTTGCAGTCTGAGGTTCCAGAATTAGAGGTCAATTCTAAGTCTGCTGCTGAGAGCAGTGACTAGTAAAATCCCTCTATTTTTATAAACACATTTTCTAGTTTGGAAATTTCCATTACTATTATATTCTGCCACCTGAAAAGTAAATTTATGGGACGACAGTATGACATACCCACTATTGTAACATCCTGCCTTGCAGTGGCCTATGACCATATGTTATTTTATAGTGCCAGATAATGGGAAACAAATATTCATAGTTTTTACAGCAATCTCATGGTTCATAGTAGCTGTATGCTGGCTAGCTCTGAAAAGCACCCAGTATCATGCATAACTTGGGAGGCCATGAGCATGATGAAAAAAAAAAGCTAGCAACTAACTCTGGTCGACAACACACTGTTCAGATAAGTTCTAGTGAACTAAGCCACGCCAAAGCAGAACTTAGTGCTGACTTGGATGATCTGCAAAGCACATTGAAGAACAAAGATACAGAGATTGAAAACCTCAAGGCAGAGATTGCAAGCCTTCACACTCTAGTTGAGATAGAGAAACTGAGGACAGATCTGGCAAATCTCAAGGCGCTTGCAGCAAAAGAAAGTGCCAAGAAGAAATAAACTACTTGCAGTGAGGGCACTCGTGCTTTCCGTGATTTTCTTTACAAGAAGGACAACTAATGGCCCCTCCATAGTGGCAGTCACACCTGCAGCCGTCATTTAGCTTTTCTTCTATTATCAACTGATTAGTGAGAATCATACGTCATCTTAATATCTAACGATGCAAAATTGCAAAATATGAGGTATATCATACCTGCAATACTGGCAATAACAGTTCTTTTAGTTTCAGGCCTTGCATTTCCGGCTTCACAGGCAATGGCACCAGCACAAAATCTAGTTCCTGAAAATGATGTTGTAATGCAAAAATCTGTAATCAACATGAATATTCCAGCTGATCCAAAACTTCCATATGGCTGTGTTTGGGGAACGGTACAAAATGCTGCACCAGGTTATCCAGTCGACATTGAAATTTACAAAAATAACAAGCCGGTTTACTTTGCACAAGGCAATGTAACCTCTGACGGTTCGTATCAGAAATATTTCAGGGTCATGAATGTTGATCATGCGGGACACATAACCAACATTTTTGAGGGAGATTACACCGTTGAAATTTTCAAGTATGTTGTAAACTCTACATCGAGCGCCACTTCTACCTAGAATTTTAGGTCAAGAAAAAGCGGGCTCGGAGGGCTTCGATCCCTCGGCCTGTAACTTAGGAGGCTACCGCGCTATCCATGTTTCGCGTCATTTAAGACTCTGCGCCACGAGCCCACTAACGCAAATCAAACTTGGTAACAATTTAAGCCTAATCTAGATTTGAAATTATCATTTCTCGAATTTGCTTCCAGTTTGGATCACTGACATTGTTCCACTTTTCATAGTATACGACATCTTTGAGAGCAAGTCTGTCAAGCCAGCCTGCCTTTTCTAGATCCGGCTTTTCAGCAAAGCCTGTAACATGACCAAGACACAGGTATGCAACAGGAATGACATGTTCAGGGATATCGAGAATGTTTTTGAGATCATCGTTTGAAAGTATGCTGACCCAGCCTACCCCTATGTCTTCGGCCCTTGCTGCAAGCCAGAGGTTTTGTATGGCACAGCAGACGCTGTAAATCCCGGTCTCAGGTATGCTGGACCTTCCTATCACAAAAGGCCCAAACTTGGAAGGGTCATAAGTGACACAGACATTTAATGCAGAATCCAATATTCCCTCAAGCCTCAATGAAAGATATTTTGATCTCTTGGGATCTTCTATTAGATTGGAGGAGCGGATTCTTTCTTTGTCAAAAGAATCTTTTACCTTTCTTCTTGATTCTTTGTCCTTGATTAGAATAAAGTTCCACGGCTGTGAGAAACCCACTGAAGGTGCATGATGAGCTGCATTGAGTATTCTTGACAAGGCCTTTTCATCTATTGGCTCAGAAGTAAAATGAGACCTTACATCTCGTCTTGAAAAGACTGCTTTGTAAAAGCCATCTTTTTCTTCTGGTGAAAAATCACCATTCATACGGTATCCATCAAGAGCGTTCGCATATTACTCTTGTTTTTTAAAACATTAATACATACACAATGAGGTCGTATTTCATTGGGCCGATGGTCTAGCCTGGTAGGATACCCCCCTGACACGGGGGTGGTCGAGAGTTCAAATCTCTCTCGGCCCATTTTCTCTGTCTTTTCGAACAGAGATGCGATTTGAACAGCTATCCTTATGGACTGCTTTCTGTCCAAACTCAGTAGCTTGATGGGCAAATCTTTGTAACCCTTTTTTGTTTTGATTGCGGAGATTTTACTGACAACTCCAAGTCAAGTAATTCCTCACTTCGCTTGAAAGATTCCGTCATT
>NZ_RCMB01000024.1 GCF_011319465.1 Candidatus Nitrosotalea sp. TS | reverse complement strand
ATTCTTGATCAATTTACAGTTCTAAAGCTTTACGACAAGCGTCATGTTTCTAGAGCTAAATGAGGGGGCTTACTATTTTTACTGCGGCTCAATGGTTGCAGGGGGTTTGCTTGATACAACATAGCTTACCCACGCCACATCTTCAACCTCGTTTGTGATTCTATTGCTTATCTTCTCAAGTATCTCAGAAGGTAGTCTAGTCCAGTCTGCAGTCATTGCATCAATCGAGTCCACTATACGAACAAGAACAACATGCCCATATTTTCGCTCATCGCCCACAACGCCGACTGCTCTATCATCTCCCACTGCAGCAAAAGCTTGCCATACCTTGTCATAATAGCCTGCAGCTAAAAGCTCGTCTTCCACAATCTTGCTTGCCTGTTTGGATATCTGTAATTTTTCTGGTGTGACTTCATTCATTATTCGGACAGCAAGACCTGGGCCTGGGAAGGGATGACGGTTCAAAAGCTTGTCTGGAACACCGAGGATTTTTCCTACTTTTCTTACCTCATCTTTGTACAGAAATCTTAATGGCTCAAGTATCTTCATGTCAAGCCAAGAAGGAAGTCCTCCAACATTGTGGTGGGTCTTAATCACTGCAGCAGGTCCTTTTGATACTCCGCTTTCGATCACATCAGGATAAAGTGTCCCCTGAGCTAACCACTTGAATGGACCACTCTTCTCTGCAAATTCGGTAAATATCTTGACAAATTCTTCACCCACTATCTTTCGTTTCTGTTCAGGATCTGTTACTCCCTTTAATCTCAAAAGAAATCTTTCCTTTGCATTAATTGCAGTAAAGTTCATTCCAAAATTATTCTTGAATATGTCCTCGACTTCTTTTTCTTCATTTAATCGAAGAAGACCATTGTCTACAAAGACACACTTTAGCCTGTTCCTATTGCCTTTTGAATCAAGAGTGCAGCTACTGTGGAATCCACTCCTCCACTGATACCACACAATACATTTCCATCAATCTTTGAAATTTCTGAAACGGTGCTATCAATAAAGTTCTCAAGTGTCCAGTCTTGTTTTGCCTTGCATATGTTTAGAACAAAATTCCTGAGAACCTGCACACCATTTTCAGTGTGCACTACCTCTGGATGGAATTGTATTCCGTAGATAAGCTTCTGTCTGTTGGCAATTGCGGCTGCAAAAGAGCTCTCGGTATGGCCTATGACCTCAAATCCCTTTGGCAGACTTTCTGCTGCATCGCCATGGCTCATCCATGCTCTTGTAGACGAACCAATTCCAGACAATAGATCTGAGCTGTTATCTATCTTCAGAGTAGATGAACCATATTCTTTGTTTGCCTGCTTTACCTTGCCTCCAAAATTATTTACAATCAATTGGTGCCCATAACAAATTCCAAGAACTGGAAGACCAATCTCAAATATTCCAGACGAGGGTTGAGGTGAGTCTTTGCTGTACACACTAGCAGGTCCCCCGCTGAAAACAACTCCCTTTTGGATTCATCTTCTTTAGTTCATCAAGTGAGATGTTGTATGGTACCAGTTCAGCATATACTGAAAATTCGCGAATTCGTCTGCAGATTAGATGACTATACTGTGAACCAAAATCCAGAACTACTATCTTGTCCATAGATTCACTTTCTTGAGTTTTCCATCATTCGTGAGAATGACCATGTTGCGGTATTGATAATCTCGTCTGCTCTCTCTTTTTGTCGATAATTTTTAATTAGAATCTCTCTGATTCTGTTCCCGTCCTTGTTTATCATGTAGCTTATGGCAGAACCTTGTGGGATCTTGCCACTTTTAACATCCGAACTATCTTGGTTCTCCATGTTGCCAATTATTCTTCCCAAGAAAAATGACTTGAATGGTTGTGTCTCAACGTCAAGTGATACGTCTTCTGATGGTATAATTACAAGCTCATCTGGCGTGACATGTGCATTTGCTATTACTTGATTGTCAGGAGCTTTCATTGGAATTACGTCAGCTGTTTCTTGCATCGACTGCTGGTTTGACGTTCTAGCTGGAGGTGGTGATGATGTAAGATGTGATGCCTTGCTAAAACTTGACTGTTTTACCAGCGAATCTAAAATTCGAAGATTTTGTGTTAATCGTTCCATCTCTTTTTTGCGTTTGTCTATCTCATCTGAGATCCATTCTCGCAACTCCAAGATATCGCGAACCTCTTCCTCAGAATGATAATCCATATCTTGTCTATTGTCAAATGGATAATAAATATTAAAACAAACTCTATTCTCTGACTAACTCTTGAAGATCTCTAAATGAAATCTCTTGGAATCCCTTTACAGGCTCTGAAGTGGTATAGAGTTCACGTCTGTCCTTTGACGCATAGCCACTCCAAAAGAGATCTTGCTTTTCTGAGTTTTTGCAGTTTTACTACCCTGTTGTATCTTCCATCCTTAGAATAAGCCCCTACAGTGTCTCCAAAATCCATGCCAAACAAGATAATTCTTTTTGCTCCAAAATGTCTGGCAAGAAAGACACATCTATCACCATCTGTGAATCCGCCAAAGTTTTTGATCTTATCAAACGGTTTTCCTTCTGTTGTACCTATGCATCTTCTAAACATGGAAGCAATGGGGAGTGTTCCAATGTTATCTCCGATGAGAATGAACCACCATTATGGCATTCATTTTAGAAGCTTTTTTGAGATAATCTAAATTCCCATCTAGGTCGGTTACTACTATGTCAGGTTTAATTCCGTTCTCGATTAAAGCTCTTGTAGCACCGTCCGCTACAATTTTTGTTGCCTTTTTGAACTTCTTAATGGATGGAATAGATGAAGAAAGTGATGGTCCAGCCCCAATAATGAATACCACTTTGTTTTTTATCTTACGATCTAACTTATTCAAAGGAAATCTAGTCTTAACAAATAGGTTTAGGAGATTGGCTGCATGTGTGTCATCTTTTCTGTCAAAATCAAATTCATGCAAAATCTCTCTGTACTTTTGTTCCCATCCATCTAGCTTCATGTAAGTCTAAATGTACATGAGCTAATCATAAACCATATGAACAAACTTGGCCCTGTACCTGTGGGAAATTCAAATCCAACAAGAATAATGGGCATAATTAATACCAGTCCAGAATCGTTTTACAAAAAATCCGTACACACAGAACCAAAAGAGATTGCTAAAATTGCAAAACAAATGGAAGAAGATGGTGCAAATTTTATTGACATAGGAGGCATGTCTACTGCGCCATACCTGAAGACGCTGGTGCCAGAAAAGACCGAGATTGACAGGATCACAAAGGCAATTTCTGCTGTACAAAAGGTATCCAAATTACCAGTATCGATAGACACTTGCAGAGCAAATGTTGCCAAGAAAGCCTTTGAACTAGGTGTTGAAATTCTAAATGATGTTACAGGATTACAATATGACCAGAACATGACTGGAATACTGGAAGAATACAGTCCGTCCGTTATAGTCTGTGCTTTTAGCAAGCAACCAATAACTGGAAATCAAATAACACATACAAGAAATTTACTTGCAAAAAGCATATCGATCGCAAAAAAATCTGGAATATTAAAAAATAAAATTGTAGTAGACCCAGCAATAGGATTTTTTAGAAAAAATGCAAAGGGAGTATTGTTCACTAAAATAAATTCCGATTGGCTCCAAAGAGACATTGACATTATTCGAAATCTCTCATCGATCAAACTTGGATATCCTATGCTTGTTTCTGTTTCAAGAAAATCATTCATAGGATATCTGTTGAATGAGAACGATCCTGACAAGAGACTTTATGGATCTCTTGCAGCAGAAGCCATCGCAGTTCTAAATGGAGCAAACATTATCAGAACTCATAATGTTAAAGCAACTTGTGATGTAATAGAAATTACAAAAAATCTGTATGATCCAAGAAAGGCTTATAACAGATTGTAAATCTAATCAAGAAGGTTTCATTGGATATAAGGGAAGGATTAACTTTCGACGATGTACTCCTTGTTCCCAAACACTCCAATATCACTACTAGATCTCAAACTAATTTACAAACAAAACTTTCACGAAATATTTCACTCAACATTCCCATCATCAGTGCCAACATGGACACAGTAACCGAATCCCCAATGGCAGTAGCAATGGCAAGAGAGGGTGGCATAGGAATAATCCACAGATTTCTTACGATATCTGAACAAGTAACCGAAGTACTCAAGGTCAAGCGTTCCGGTAGTATACTAATTGAGAACCCATACACCATAGGGCCCAATCAAACTGTTAGGGAAGCAATTGAATACATGCGAGAAAAAGGAGTCTCAGGCCTACTCGTAACAGATCCTCAAGGCACGCTGGTAGGAATATTGACAAGAAGAGATATTGTAATGTTGGAACCGGCAGACGAGAAAAAACAAGTAAAAGAAGTGATGACAAGAGATGTAATCGCTGCTAGATCAGGAGTGGGTGTACAGGAAGCCAAAGATCTCCTAAGAAAAAACTGTATAGAAAAACTACCGCTTCTAGATGAGCGAGGAAATGTAAAGGGATTGATAACAAGTAAGGATATCATAAATGCTGGAAATTATCCTCACGCCTCTAAGGATAAGAAGGGGAGGCCCTTGGTAGGGGCAGCAGTAGGAGTTAAGGGAGATTTTATGGAAAGAACCGAAGCACTACTTGATGCTGGTACAGATGTGATTGTAGTCGATATTGCTCATGGTCATAGTGATAATGCACTCAATACTATAAGATTAATCAAGAAAGCATTTCCAAACTGTGAACTCATCGCAGGAAATGTTGCAACAGCTTGCGGAGCTGAAGATCTTATAAAAGCAGGCGTAGACGCAATAAAAGTTGGGGTAGGCTCTGGCTCAATCTGTATTACCCGAGTAATTACTGGTTCTGGTGTACCGCAACTCACAGCTGTGGTAGACTGTGCACAAATAGGGAAAAAATACGATGTTCCAATAATTTCAGATGGCGGAGTTAGAAATTCAGGTGACGCAACAAAGGCATTGGCGGCAGGGGCATCTACTGTGATGGTAGGAAGTCTGCTGGGCGGAACCGATGAAAGCCCAGGTTCGTATGTAATGAAAAATGGTAAGCGATACAAGATCTATAGGGGAATGGCCTCCTTTTATGCTGCACTTGGTAGAAAGACAAAGGAAACAGGTACAGCAGCTATGAGCGAAGATCTTAACGATTACGTAGCTGAGGGAGTTGAAGCAATGGTTCCATACAAGGGAACTGTTGTGGATATAGTAAAACAACTTACTGGTGGCATACGATCAGGTCTAAGCTATTGTGGTGCAAATACAATACCACAAATGCAACAAAATGCAGAATTTATAAAAATGTCAACTGCGGGTTATGCAGAAAGTCAACCTCATGACGTAGAATTGATGTAGTTCACTTTTAAATATGGTATTGCATTTAGTTTTGGTTAGTGCTAACAAAAAGAACTGCAATTGGAATTTGTATAGGAGCGCTTGGAATTGTGTTGGGATCTTTCTTCTTGATAGAGTCCATCATATCAAATGTCAATACAGTAGACGACACTGTTGATATTGCAAAAAGTGATGTGTTTCAATTTAATGCACAGAAACATTTTCATGAGTTACTTAATGTCACCGGAAGTTCTTTTCATGTAACATTACAGACGCCATCTAATGGATTGCAAGTAGACAAAGATTTCCAAAACCAGGTAAGCTTTGATTGGGTCAGTCTTCAGGATGGGAAACATTTTATCAACATAACAAATACGGGCAATTCTGTCTTGCATGTTACTGGACAGTTACAAGCTCTTCAGAATCCATTAATCTTCATGTCTCATCTAATTGTAATATCCTCAGGAATTCTAATAGTTGGAATTAGTGCTGCATTTTCAGTTAGAAAACCTCGAGGTTTTTAATCAAGCTCGGCTCTTGGATAAGAGCCGAGAATCTTTAGAAATACTGTATTTGGTTTGATTTTTTCAAGGGCATCTTGTATGTTTCTATCGTTTTGATTCCCCTCGAAATCAACATAAAAGTTGTATTCCCACAACTGTGGCTTTTGTGGGACGAGATTCAATTTTTGTAAGATTTATCTTGTTCATGTGGAATTTTTCAAGCACGTTATAGAGCGCACCTGGAACATGCTTTATTGAAAAAATTATGGATGTCTTGTCATTTGACGTTCTTTCTTGTTTTCTATTTGAAAGAACTAAGAATCTGGTATAATTGTTAGCGTTGTCTTCTATTCCTTCCTTTATGATGGGGGCTTTGTAGATTTCAGCCGCTCTTTTACTTGCTATGCATGATATGTTATCCTTTTTTAGCTCTAGCAAAATCTTGACACTTCCAGCTGTATCATAAGTAGGTATGGCTTTGAGATGATGATCCTGGATGAATTTTCTGCATTGCCCTAGTGCTTGTGGATGAGAATAGACCGTATCGATTTTTCCAAGATCTTGAAATCCAATAAGGCAATGCTTTATTCTATGATAAATCTCTCCTGTGGCATTAAGCTTGGTAGTCAATAACAAGTCATTGCTTTCTCCTACTATGCCTTCAAGAGAGTTTTCAACAGGTAGTACTGCATAGTCTGATTTGCCATTCTCTGTAGATTCTAGAACTTCGTGAAACGTAGGATATGGAATTGTTTCAATCAAATCTTTGAAAAAGGTCATGGCAGCAGCTTCACTATAAGCACCATGTTCTCCTTGAAATGCTACTTTGAGCATATTCTTAGTTGGAACCGAATTTTATAAAATCGCCGTTTCCGAATTTGGTTGACAGTTTTCTCTCTTCTATGTATCCACAATCAACACATTTTACATTGCTGCCAAGCGGTACTATGTTGCCAGCACATTTGTTGCATATGGAGAACAATACTCCAAGTTCTGGTTCTCCAATTGTGGCATGAATCACGCCATTTAGCAAATTGATTACCTTGGCCATTACTATGTCGCTTACTCTCACAAGAATTCTCTTCTTTGCGCCTCTTGCTTGGCAAATAACCTCAAGACCTGAGTGATTAGGCTTGCCATTTATGTACAATATGTTTATTGCAAACATGTTATTCATCAATGCCGATATATTTCCAACTATGACATCGCCTTTTCTTGGTACTCCTGGTGTTTTACTCTCATTAATTTTGGCTACCCGATTTGTTTTATCAAATTCTGGCATGCCTACAACTGACGACCTTATAGAATGCCCATCATCAAATGTATTTTGACCTGTCTCAAATTCCTCAATTATTGCAATTTTATCTCCTGGAAGAGCTTCTTTACTAGACAATAACATGAATTAGAGTTTCGATGATTATAATTGTTTATGCAGCGAAACTAAATCTTTTACATGTGAATTGTATCTAAAGCCAATGGGGAACCTGAAGAAAACCATCTATGTTTTCCTTTTTCAGTATCTTGATCAATGCATTGGCCTGAGGAGTAGATAAGACTGGCTTGTGAAAATGATTATCAGTTGAAATTCTTGGGCAAGCTACTTGTATGAAGGAATCTATTCCCTTCAAATTACGAAGCTTATCATCTGTTATGTCGGTTAAAGCAAAGAGCTGAACCTTTTTTCCAAGACTTTCCAACTCTTTTTTGAATTTGAGAGCAGTAATTTTTGAGAACTGGCCCTCCTTTAAACCGACAATAATTCCAAATGATTCTGATTCAGCTGCTTTGTATACCGAAAGTATAGCCTTTTTCTGAAGTGTCTGAGCAAACTCGGTGACTTCTCTTATCTCATTAAAATATGGATCAAGAACATATGTAGGTCTGTCTGTAGATAATGCAATTCCAGATGCATGAAAATTACTTTGGCCTAAGAATATGTTGGCATCTACATTATGCCTTGTCTCCATTACGGGATAAAACTCGCATCCAAAGACCTGTCCGTCATTTAATTGGCCTTTTCCTTTTCCTATCATGACTTTAACTCCGCCTTCCTCGAGTATGCTTTTTACTTTGTCTACTTCATGTAGGTGCTGACTATCTGTAACTAATGACACCGTTTTTCCTTTAAACTCCTCAACACATTTTTTTGCTATATTTTCAAATGAAATATTGTCAAATGCATCTACTAGAACTACACTGTCTCCAAAACTAGTGGAATTTATGGTATGACCTATGTGGAAGAGAATCTCTGCACCCAGCACCTTTGCCCCATTTGTATTCATATCACATGTTCCAAAACAACTATCTGCAAGCACATAAGCTGGAATGCCACAAACTTGCATTATCTTGGCTGCGGTATCTTGTATTTTTGGCAAAATTCCATCTGGTCCATTCAAAGCTACTGATACCGGTTTTCTTATCTGAATTTCATCAAAGATCTTCTTTTCATCTATTACTATCAATCGTTATCTGAGATTATTTTTTTAATTTAAATCAAACGAATACACGCACAATATTTAATATCGTAGATCTTCAAGAGCAACTAATGTCTATAGCGTTTGTATTGCTCAATGCAGAATTAGGGGCCGAAGGTGAATTGCTCAATCAGGTCAAGTCCATTGAACATGTCAAGTATGTGTATGTTCTTTATGGTGCATATGATCTAGTAGTTAAGATAGAGGCTCCAGATAGTGAGACGCTAAAAAAGACTATCTCAGGCCAAATAAGACAACTCAAAAATGTGCGTTCAACTCTTACTATGACAGTTATAGAATGAAACAAAGCATACTTCATGTTGGTTTTGACGATACTGATTCCAGAAATGGAATGTGTACCACATTTCTTGCCTATAAAATTGTGGAACATCTTAGAAGAGAAAAAGTCAAATTTCTGGATTATCCATATCTGATTAGATTCAATCCAAACATTCCATGGAAGACTCGGGGTAATGGTGCAGTAGCACTAAAAATCCAAACCAAGACGCCTCATTTAATCAAGAAAAGCATAATCAATTTTATAAAAAAATACTCTGCTATACAAGAGGGAGCAAATCCAGGACTTGTTTTTTACGAAAATAATGAGATTCCAAAAGAATTTTCTGATTTTGGCAAGATGGCACTATGCACTCTTGTAAACAGAAAAAAGGCAAAGGAATTTGCAATACAAAATAACATTGAGACATTCCATTTGGGAAATGGTCAGGGGACTGGATAGGTGCAATAGGTGCCATCGGTTATGATTTTCGTGATTACACCTTTGAGTTGATTTCATATAGGCATAAATCAAATTTTGGAAAGAAGCGACTGATCTTCAAAGATAGTGTAAAGAAAATGCAAGAAATGACTTTTCCAAAAACATTCAACAACTATGACACCTCTAAAAACCGTACTCTCATAGCTCCTCATGGTCCTGATCCTGTCTTTTTTGGAGTACGTGGTGAAGACGTACAGACGGTTGTTAGAGGTGCATCTCTTGTAAAATCGTCGGAAAAGTTCTCTGGATATATGGTTTTTCGTTCAAATCAGGGAACAGGTGATCATTTACAAAATGAATTAGATCTTAACAATCTTAGGCCATTTTCTTCAGGTTATATGGTTGGTCATGTAGCTGAAACGCCTAAAATTATAGTGGGAGGTCACGTAATGTTTTCAATCTTAAAATCTGGTAAAAAGGCAAACTGCGCAGTCTATAAACCGACAGGTCTTACAGGTATTGCATCAAGTTTAATCAAAGGAGATCTGATAAGAATTGGTGGAGGCATAAGAAAAGCCTCGAAAACCCATGATAGAATACTTAATGTGGAATTCATAGATGTTATCAAACTTGAAAAAAACTCAGTATTGGTGAATCCCTACTGTGGCAGATGTATGAAACATATGAAATCAAGAGGAAAAGGCCAAGGCTACAAATGTGAAAAATGTGGTAAAACATCGCAAAATAAAATACTCAAGAAAGTTCCACGCAAGATAAAAGACCAACTATACCTGCCTGTTCCATCAGCTCACAGACATCTAACAAGACCACTGCAAAGAATTTCTAAATTCAATACAAAAATTGAATTTGATGATTCCAAAGAATGGTTTTGTAATTCTATCTGAGTTTTTTTGAAGGATAGCGGGGAGTAGATTTGAACTACTGACTTGCGGGTTTCTCATCTAGATTGATTATGAGCCCGCCGGGATGACTTAGCCCAAAGTCTGGCTTCCCCACCCCGCTAAGTAAAAAGAAGTTTCAGGGTGATATATACGCTTTATCTGATTTTAGAATACATGTTTCTGTCGGATAGTGAACGTAAATGGCAAAAATTTTCCGACAAACTCCGATCTTGATTTTTTTGATCGACCTTTTTTTTCAAACCAGATGGTGGATAAATGAAAAGAAAAAACAAGAGACTGTACGGCAAGCGTGCAACAAAAGAACAGATCATGAAAGAAGTCGTACGCCTTCTTCTTGGGACTGGACACGATGATCCCCTTACAGTAACAGATACGGCAACAACACTGGGTTACGCAAGAGATACCATTTACCAATACATTGCAATGGCAGTCAAGGGCGGTCTGCTCAAATGTATCCATGGCAAGCTGGCAATTCCAACCAACCAAAGAACAAACATCATAGCTTTCAAAAGATTCAACAAGATACATCCAATCATACAAGATCCTCTTGTGGCAGAATGGAAGCAAGACATGCTTACACGAAAGCAGGGCACGCCAATTTCCACATGGCAGACCAGAATACGTCAAATGGAATCAGTCTGCAACACATGCAAGATAGAGCCAAAGGATCTTCTGGTATCACAAAAACAGACAGAGAAAGTTCTCAAAAACTATACACAGATGTATCTTGAAGGCAGGGTAGAAAGGGACTCACGCGGAATGAAAGCACCTATTGATATCAAAAATATCGTATATCAGAGAGCACAGGCAATGAGGGATTTTTGCGGATTTCATGGAATTACATGGAGGCGCGGCACAAAGGGCATCATGTCACAATCTGTGCCAAACCATGGCAAGTATGCAGATGTGAGATTAACTGATGCCGAACTTGATGAAGCTGACAGGTTCATCCGGGAAAGGTGGGGTATTGACTCTGACGTATACCGGTGGTTCTGGATTGGAATTGAATCCTGTGCAAGATTCAATGCATTGTATTTTATGAAATTAGAGTATACAAAGCACACAAGCAGGAAGGAAAGACAACCTATACCATGACTGCATACGAGTCCAAGACGCGGCACATCAAGGGCGGCAAGTGGGATAAAGTATATCACAAGACCTGATACGCAAAAATCAATCGACCTGCTAAAAGCAAGGGGCTGTACAAGAATCTATGAATCAAAGTCATACCAGTTAAAGTTTAGACAGCAGATGAGGGAAGATCTGAATGAGGTCTACAGGCACCTTGGCAAGATTGATTACTTTGAGGGGCACACCACGCATGTGTTGAGGCACATAGGTGCCCACTACTGGCTTGCAAAAAAGAACTACAACTATGGTCTTGTTGCAATGATTGGCGGATGGAATACCATAGACGAGCTGAGGAAAAGCTATGGCGAGATTCCTCCCGAGAAGGTGCTTGAGATGATAGAAGATGATAGCAACACTGGCAAGATTACGCTTTTACACTAGATTGAATCAAACCTTTGAGTTTAATCAAACGTTTCACATCAGACACAAAATGGAGAATCCGTGTGAAACACTTACAGACTTTGATAATTTTTGCACGACCTTCAGGATGTTAGATTTTAGAGAAACGTTGCATAACAGGCACGAAATGAAATCCTTATGGAACATTTACAGACTTGTGATTTTTCCAGTACAATCTTTGAATTAGAAGTTCAAATTCACTTGATCCCATTTTGTGTGAGGGGTATACGTTGGGCGTTAAGATTTTGCACTAAAGGGGAGAAAGACACATTCCCAGATATTATTAAATGAAAAGAGCATAATCGTTGCAATGGATAGAGTTTTCATATCATAAACCATAGTTTGAATTACCAGAACCGAAAAAGCCGTATCTACCAACATAATCTTGGTCTTCTATTCCTTCTATTTTGTATGAAGTTACATTCTCAAGAACTACAACTTCATGAGTATCAGGCCCATTTCTAACTAGAAATGCAACAAGTACATAGTTAAGTTTCAAATTAGTACAATGTCTAGCATTATATGATATTGAATCCCCTATTTCTTGTGATTCTATTGTGAAACCTTTTGTTTTTGCAAGAAATTCGGGGTCATTTTTTGCCAACAAATAAGCTTGATGTTTGTCTATTTGATTTTCTAACATCCATCTTTCTAATTTGAGAAGTGTTGTACATGCAGGTGTCGGCGCTGTTGCCATATGTGGGTTTACTGGTGCTTCTAAAGCGATTTGAAATAGTAAAACTGATACCGCAATAATTCCAGATCCTGTTAGTATTGAAAGATACAGAGTTTTCATTTTCTAATTATTTGTAACCTGTACCGTATACAATATTAAAAATAGTATTCTTGCCTGAAAACACTGAAACAAAATGTGTTTGTTTAGTAGGATAATCGGGCACATAAATTGTGTAATTGCCAGCTGGAAGTTGTATTGAATAATTTCCGTTAACATCAGAAAGAGTTTTTCCTACAATTGTAGTACCATCAGTTACATACACATCTACTTCATAGTTTGCTTGCGGACCTCCAGCTAAAACCACATTGCCAGAAAGCGTTCCATTCATTTTCTGATATGTATAGTCAGTTGATAGTACAGTAAATGTTCCCCATCCTCTCTCAATCAATTTCTGTGCGGTATCCGGTTTTACACATGCAGGAGAGCTATCTTCCGACTTTAATACTAGGGTGAATCCGCCTGCACATTTGACATCTTCTGCCTTGATTCCTGACTTGAATTGTTGAAGGGGGGAAGGAGTTTCAGGTATGGGTATGGGGGGTCCTGAGCTATCTGAATTCACATCACGAATCTGAAACTGGAGTGATTTTGATACTGTCTGTTCTGCACTTGTTTGAAAAGGGTCTTTCTGAATTAAACTGTGGTATGAAAATGTCACGGTAATAGTTGCAGTTCCTGATTCTGTTGCTACATAATTGGTAGTATAATCACTAGTTCCCGTGATGCTTTTTCCAGGATCTAGTAATGGAGACCAACCTACCCCCGCACAGAAGATACTTTCTGGTTATTTTCAACATGATTATCAAGTGTTATGGTGAAAAGCTCTGCCTGCGTGTCTTGGGCAGAGCATTTACCGCCGTCAACAAATATTGGAAATGTGGAATTGTTGACAAGTGTTGCAGATACGGTGAATGCCTCACCAACTTTTACAGTGGATGGCGTCACTTGTATGTCTTGTATGTATACATCATTTGAATTATCAGCACGGGCTTCAGTGGTTTGTAAATCCAATGATGTGATAGGTATCATAGATACAAAGTCTGATCTCCAATTTGCTACGTACACTGTCTTTGTGATATCATTGATTGCAATTGAGGTTGGAAGGGCTCCAACTGGTATTGTATCAATCAACGTGTTTGTCTTGCCAGAGATTACAGATATCGAATTTGAGGCATAGTTTGCCACATAGATTATGTTGTCTGATGAATCAATTGCAATGTTTTGAGCGCCTGAACCAATAGGGAATTTTTGCCACTACGTTGTTTGTCTGGCCATCTATGACTGATAACTTGTTGGAAGAGCTGTTGAAATTATTTGCAACATAGATCATGTTTGTATCCGGGTTTACTGCTACAACAGTTGGAAAGAGTTCTACTGGAATGGTATCTACCACCATGTCTGTCTTGGCAGATACGGCAGAGACCGTATAATCTCCATTATTTGCAGTGTACAGCATGTGTGTCTTGGGGTTGAATACCACATTTGTGGGATCACGGACCTACAGGTATGGCATCCATCCACCTTGTTTGTCGTGCCTGATATCACATCTATAGCGCCGTCAGGCCCGGTGCAGGTTACATAAATCGTATTTCCAGTCTGGTCCATGGCAAAAGTAGACTCTGCCCCAGAAATATTGCAAACAGGTATTGTGAGCTACAACATTGTTTGTTTTTCCATCTATTACAGAGATGATGTTTCGAGTCTTCACTTGCAATGTAAATTGTATTGGTTCCGGTATTGATCAGTATGTCACGCGGAAACCCTCCCTACCTGCACCGTATCTACCACCATTGTTTGTCAAACCAGATATTACTGATACCGAGTGTCGAGTTTGTATTGGTTACGTATATCATGTTTGTAACAGGATTGACTGCAACAAGCGCAGGATCTTTTCCTACTTTTATTTCAGAGATTGTCTTGTTTGTTTTTCCAGAGATTACCGATACTGAATCAACATAAGAGGTGTGAACTGCGTATATCATATTGGTAACAGGATTGACTGTAACGCTGATTGGGGCAAATGTTACCGGAATATCAATACGCTTGCTAGAGTTCTGAACTGGCCCCGGACCCAATGATATTGGTCCTTCGTCTGCAAAAGCAATTCCCATGTTTGCAGCTATCACAGATGATAAAATTACAATAACTGCAAGATGAAGAGTTTTCATTTGTTGGAGGCGGTTACGTGAAGTGGTGGATGCATCCTCGGTTCAGTCATTTCAGTACTCTGCACAATAGAAATTCACG
>NZ_RCMB01000009.1 GCF_011319465.1 Candidatus Nitrosotalea sp. TS | reverse complement strand
TAAAGAATTCTGGATCAGTATATCACTAGTTATCTTTTACAGGATAAAATTCAGATAAAATATCAGTACATGTACAAAACAATTTTTTACTGCAACCAATTAGAAATCTTTTAAAATCACGGCGTGCTTTACTTTTTCATGAGATCCATTCATTGGGTCTCAGTTGAATGAGAGCTTCCCCCTCAAGAATTGATGTCTTGACAGGTGCAAAAATTATTCATAGGGGGATATCAAAACGCTTATACGCCCTCTCTGCGCTATTTACCTATTTTTCCCAATTCTGCCAAAAGGGCAGAAAGTTGAATCTCGGGATTGGCTCCAATTACAAGGCGATAATCGTATTTGGCAATTGATTCTAGAATCTCTGAAAGATTATCTGTCTTTAGTTTGTAGCATTCTTCGTTAAGATACTTTAGAAAATCAGATTCTGACATTCCATATATCTTGATTAGTTCCACCATCTTGTTTCTTGCATCTGTCAACTTTCCAGCCAATGCAGTCTTCAATATCTCTCCTACATCGCTGATCTTTGTAAGCCCAGAAGATGCCTTTACATTATCTTCATTTATCATTCCAAGACTTGCGGTTGCCTGCAGCATGTTGATGGAATGGCGCATATCTCCTTCTGAATATGAATATAGAGATTTGAGACCTTCCTTGTTGTACTTGATCTTTTCTTTTTTACAAATTTCTTCCAGATGGCCTATTATCTCTTCTTCTGAGATTCTGGTAAATTTGAATACCGCACACCTGCTTTGAAGCGGTTCTATAATTTTTGATATGTTATTTGCAATCATGATGAATCTGCAATGGCCTGCTGTGTCTTCTATGATTCTCCTAAGGGCAGTCTGTGCATCTGAGGTCATTTCGTCTGCTTCGTCTAGTATGACAAGCTTGAATGGTATCTTGGTATCAAGACCTGAGAATCTGGCAAATTTTTTTACCCTGTCTCTTACCATGTTTATTCCCCTTTCGTCTGAAGCATTCAACTCTAGAGTGTACTCTCTCCATGAATCTCCCAAGATTTCTCTTGCAAGACATATGGCAGTGGTGGTCTTGCCAACTCCTGCAGATCCAGAGAACATCAAATGTGGCATCTCGGATATATTTTTCAAAAGAGATTTCAGACTGCCTACTATCTCTTTTTGGTTTATTATGGATGATAGTTTGATGGGGCGGTATTTTTCAACCCACATAAATGACTCCGTCATATGGTCCTACCTCTTTGCCCTACTAATAAAATTAAGTCTATTATATCACATGAATAAATTGTTCATGATATAGATCTGATATAGAAATCTGGGTATACCATAATTACCCTTCTATTAAGATGGGCAGAATGGATTATTTCTAGAGCGATCACCAGTTGAACTTTATACTAAATGCCGCGAGACAGGATGATGGAAAGCAGCGTACTAACAACTAGATCAAATGATCAGAGTAAATGGTTAACAGAATTGATCGATCGATCCCTTAGAGGTCTAATGGAGAATCATGAAGTAAATTGGACATCTCAGAACTAATACAGATGCATAGTATAGGATATCGCCTACAGGATGTCAAGGTCAGCTTTGGGTATGATCTAAAGATAGATGCCCCAGAAGTATCAATTGACGCCAAACACGGTGAAATTTTGAGCATCCCAAGATGGGTGGCTGATGTATTATCGTCAGAAAAACTTGCTGAAGTACAGGATACCGATATGGTAGTAGCATTGAAACAAGCTATAGTAAAAGAAAATGTGCAGGGGGACTTTGATCTTTCTACCCTAGAGCCAGAATTTTACATAAAAATGAATTCGTTTCTGCAAAGATTGCCACAGGAAAACCATGACAAGCTGGGAAGCATGCTAAATTCCCTTGTTCGTAAAAGACAAGGAAAGATAATTCGATTGGCAGATTCATCCAAAATGGCTGCCGAACTTGCAAAGAAATTGACAGTTGAAGAGCGAGCCCTGTTTGATTATATTCACGATAACAGTGCGGAATTTAAAAAACAAGTTATAGGTGATAAAAAATGACCGTCCAGTCTGAATCTATTTCATCAAGCAAGCTTCAGGATCAGGTAAGGGAGTTTCTAAGTCAATTCAAGGATAAATTGGGTTCGTACAAGTATGTTGATGAAATTGACCAGATGATGGCAAAGAAGATCCAATACATTGTGGCAGATTACAATGATCTGGTATCATACCAAGAAATTGAGTCTGTTTTCAATATGGATCCAGATGAAATTCTTCATGCTTTCAATGGGGCAATAAAGGACATTCTCAAGGAAAGATTCCCACAATATGCAGAAAAGATTCGACATGACATCAGAGTTAGGATTTCAAATTATCCGGCACAGCGAAGTCTGCGTGAAGTAAATGCAGAGGTTATAGGAAAAATGATAAGCGTTTCTGGAATGGTTGTAAGATCTTCTGAGATTAAACCGCTTGCAAAAGAACTAGTTTACATCTGTCCAGATGGACATCAGACAAAAAGAATTCAGGAAAAAGGACTTGAATTCAAAGAGCCTCTAAAATGTGATAATGGAAAATGTACCCATCGGGATCTAGACTTGAATCCTGAGCAAAGCAAATTCATTGATTTTCAAATGGTAAGACTTCAGGAATTGCCAGAAGACCTGCCTCCAGGACAGTTGCCTCATTATCTTGATGTTACAGTGCTTCAAGACTTGGTTGACAATGCAAGACCAGGAGACCGTGTAATTCTAACAGGAATTGTAAGGATTGAACAAGAACACATCCCTTCTATGAAGGGAAAAAGTGGGATCTACAGACTGCGAATTCAGGGAAACAATATCGAGTTTCTCGGTGGTAAGGGAAACAAGAGCTCAAGAAGCACGGAAAGGGAAGAAATCTCTCCAGACGAAGAGAAGATAATCAAATCGCTTGGAAAAAACGCCGACATTTACGACAGGCTTGTAGCTTCGTTTGCTCCTCACGTTCATGGTCATGACATTATAAAAGAATCCATCTTGTTGTTGATTGTAGGCTCCACTCAAAAGCTTCTTGCTGACGGTGCCAAGATTCGTGGAGACATCAATGTATTTCTTGTAGGTGATCCTGGAACTGCGAAGAGTGAGATGCTAAAGTTTTGCGCAAGGATTGCCCCGAGAGGTCTGTATACATCAGGAAGAGGTTCTACTGCAGCAGGACTCACAGCAGCTGTAGTGCGAGATAAGATTGGTATAATGATGCTTGAAGCAGGTGCAGTTGTTCTCGGAGATCAAGGCCTTGTTTGTATAGACGAATTTGATAAAATGAAACCAGAAGACAGAAGTGCATTGCACGAAACTATGGAACAGCAATCGGTAAGCATTGCAAAAGGTGGAATTGTTGCAACACTGAATGCAAGAACCTCGATTTTGGCTGCCGCTAACCCAATGTATGGAAAATATGATCCCTTCAAAAACATCACAGAAAATGTAAATCTTCCAGTCCCACTTTTAACACGTTTTGATCTCATCTTTGTAGTCAGGGATATCCCATCAAAAGAAAGAGATACAAGAATTGCACGACACATATTGAATCTACACCGAACTTCAGGAACTGATATCAAATCATTAATTGACGTAGATATTCTTACAAAGTATCTGACATATGCGAAAAGATTTGATCCTATACTTACACCAGAAGCAGAGGAGAAGATTCTGGAATATTATATGACAATGAGAAATGTGGAATCGGAAGGAATGATTACAGTAACTCCAAGACAATTGGAAGGACTTGTAAGATTAGCTACTGCCAGAGCAAGGTTATTGATGAAGACACAAGTTGAGGGTGAAGATGCAGAGAGGGCAATATATCTAATACAGAGCATGCTTCAAGACGCAGGAGTAGATGTAAACACTGGAAAGGTAGACCTTGGAGTTCTTCAAGGCAGGCCTCACAGCGAAGTCTCAAAGATGCAGCTATTCATGGATGTAATGAAATCATTGGAAGGAGATGAGAAGAGACCCGTGGAAGAAAAAACCTTTGTAAAAGAACTGGTCAAGACAGGCAAATTCACTGAAGAGGAAGCAAGAAAATACATCAAGAAATTGCAGCGAGAGTCAGCTATTTATGAATCAAAATCCGGTCATTATAACCGGGTATGAAAATATCGGAATTAGATATCCCCAAGCCTGCAATTGAATTTCTTTATGAAAGTGGATTTGTTACTCTTTATCCGCCGCAAGAAAAGAGTGTAAAGGCCGGACTATTGGATGGAAAAAGCATAATTGTTTCTGCTCCAACTGCAAGCGGAAAGACGCTAATTGCCATGCTTGCCATAATAAAGCACATTTCTGAGAAAAAAGGCAAGGTGGTGTATCTCAGTCCTCTAAAAGCACTAGCTTCTGAAAAGTTTTCTGAATTTAAAAAATTAGAATCTGTAGACCTTGATGGAAAAATTAAGATTCAGATTTCAACAGGTGATTACGATCAGGCTGATAAAAATCTGGGATTGAGCGACATTCTTGTTCTTACTAATGAGAAGATGGACTCTGTCATGAGGCAAGGCGCAGAATGGTTAAATGAGATCAGTCTTGTTATTGCAGACGAGGTCCACTTGCTAGGGGATGAGGATAGGGGACCAACACTTGACATTGTGCTCACAAAACTAATGTCGCTTCAGAAAAAACCACAGATACTAGCACTTAGTGCAACCGTGACTAATGCTGATGAGATATCAAAATGGCTTGGCTGCAAACTTGTGGAAAGCGACTGGAGGCCGGTTCCCCTCTGGGAAGGAGTCTACGATCAGGGCATGGTGACAATGCACAACAAGAAAAACTTTCAAGTTGAAACAAGCGTTAGGGGGGCACCAGTTGACCTAGGCCTTGGATTCTCTCAAAAATGGAGGTCAGGCAATTCTGTTTGCTGAGACTAGAGCACGCTCTGTAGCTCTTGCAACAAAGGCATCTGATGCAGTCTCAAAGCATATCACCGAAGAAGAGAGCGAAAAACTCTAGAAAAAATCTCGCAAAGACTTCTTGAAGACAATGAGCATACTGAACTCATTAGAAATCTAGCCATGCTAGTGAAAAAGGGTGTCGCATTTCACCATGCAGGGCTGAACCAGAATTGCAGAGATGTTATAGAATCAGAATTCAGGAATAGAGGATAAAGATCCTCGCTTCTACACCAACGCTGCTGCCGGAGTGAATCTTCCGGCAAGAAGAGTGGTGAATTTCAAGTATCAATAGATACGACGTAAAATATGGAGTCAACAAACCTATCAGTGTTCTTGAATACAAACAGCTTTGTGGCAGAGCTGGGAGGCCTCAATATGATGAATATGGGGAATCAATTATTGTCGGAAGTTCTAACAGCCGATGATCTTTTTGATTATTACATTAATGGTACACCTGAGAGATATTTCTTCAAAGCTAACCGATGACAAGGCACTGCGAATTCACATACTGAGTCTGGTCTCAACTACTCCTGGAATAAAAAATGAAGAAATTGTAGATTTTTTTTCAAAAACACTTTCGGGATCTCAGGAAAGAAAATCAACTATAAAATTCAAGATTCAGATAGCAATGCGCTATCTTGAACTAGAAGAACTCTTGAAGCAAAAAGGAGGAAGATTCATCGCAACAGAATTTGGAAAAAAGACTTCAACTCTGTACATTGATCCACTCACGGCTGTCTACTTTCGAAAAACACTTCGGCAAATTACAAAAGGCAGAAAACATACTCTTGGTATATTACATATTATTACAAGTTGTGAAGATTTCTTCCCCAAATTTTCGTTAAGGAGCAAGGATCATGAGCTAATCGGTACGCTTCTTGAAAACTATTCTGACCAGTTGATTGAAAGCATTTCAGAATATGATTGCAATCGAAGCCTGCTTGCAATGCATGCCTGGATTACTGAATCAAGCGAGATTTCTCTTTCTGATAATCTGGGCATGGAATCAGGAGACATGCATAGGATGTCTGAAACGGCAGACTGGCTAATTCATGCATTTTACGAGCTTGCAAAGCTTGAGAAACTAGATAACGTGATGGATGAACTGGCTGCCTTACGAACCAGAGTGGTATATGGAATAAAAGAGGAATTAGTTGATCTTGTTAGGGTACGGGGCATTGGAAGAGTACGTGCAAGAATCCTATACAAGAATGGAATCAAGAACTTGGATGAATTAGAGTCCGTTCCTGTTGAAAAACTTGCCAAAATTGATAAGATTGGGTCTGGAATTGCAGAAAACATAAAGACACAACTCAAAAAGATAAGATGATGCTTGACAGGACAATAGCGGCCATAGTAATCTCAGCAATAGCATTTATCACAGTTTACGCCATTACTCCAACCCTTATCAAAACTCTTGAAAAAAGAAAACTTGTAGTCAAAGATTACAATAGGATTGGGGGTGCAATGGTGGCAAGGCCTGGAGGTCCGTCCATTCTTGCAGGAATCTTGGCATCAGAAATTGCCCTTTATGCATTCTTTTCTTCAATAGAAGTGCTGGCAATAATTCTCACTACTCTCCTAGCATTTTTTGTAGGTCTGGCAGATGACAGGAAGGTATTGGGTGGGTGGTTCAAGCCTCTTGCTCTTGCTGCTACTGCAATTCCAATCATTTTGTTAGGGGCGCATGGCTCGCATTTGGACTTTCCACTATTTGGTTCTGTGAACATTCCTGAATTGTATCTGGCCTTGATAATCATCATGATTCCAATTACTGGAAATACGGTAAATTCCATTGATGTACTAAATGGTGTTGCAAGCGGATTTATGACAATTGCAAGTTTTGCACTAACAATATGTCTGTTTATTGTTCATCATTATGACATAGCTATTGCAAGTTTGCCTTTAGGTTTTGTATCTCTGGCTTTTTACAAATATCACAAATTTCCCAGCAAAATATTTCCTGGAGATTCCTGGAGCACTCACCTTAGGTGCAATGTATGGGGCAATTGCCATAGTGGGTCATGTGGAAATAATTGCCGCAGTTGCTTTGTTGCCAGCAGTGATAAACTCATTTCTATTTCTGTCAAGCGTAAAAAGAATAGTTGAACACCGACAACTAAAATCAAGTCCTGTTGAACACACAGAAGATTTCAAATTGAAAGCTACTGAACATAAAGATGCTCCAGTGACATTGGTACGTTTGATTGTAGCCAATGGACCTATGACAGAAAAAGAAGTGGGATTTGCAATTTTCAAGTTGGCACTATTTTCTGCTGCACTTGCAATTATTACGGCATTTATGACAGGTATCAAGATATGAAAGGACAGATCTTTTACTACATCTTCATAATGTGGGTGATGATTTTGGCAGGAGGGGGGTTACTTGTGATAACAATTGCACCAATAACAATACACGGTTTTGGAAAGTATAGCGATGAATTTTTAGATTCAGGCATAAAGGCAGTGATTGCTGTCTTTCTTGTAGTACTCTGGATATTCATCATGTCAAAGATAAAGAACTGGATATTTCACAAGCAAATTAGAAGTTAGCTATCTTCCCAGCCTTTCTTCTTTTTGTCGTATTCTTCACGAGAATACTTGATTTTGGCCGGAACTCCGACAACTACAGTATTTGCAGGCACGTCTTTGATAACTACTGCTCCCATTGCCACCACGCTATTTTTTCCAATTGTTACACCAGCCTTGATGACCGCCCTTGAGCCTATCACTGCACCGTCTTCTATGGTGACTCCAATCATTTTCTTGCTTGCTGGATATGGGTCGTTTGTCAGAGCAGCAGCAGGTCCTATGAATACATTTTTTCCTATTCTGGAAAGAGGAGGAATGTATACCATGCCTTCTATCATGGTATTGTCCCCAATCTTTACATTATAATCCACATGAGCAAGAGAGCCAATCTTTACGTTATCTCCAATCTCTGCGTTGTCACCAACATATGCAAAATGCCATATTTTCACATTCTTGCCCAATTTTGCTTTCTCTGACACAAAATTTGTAACCATTTTTCATCACAAATGCCAAGGAGTGCCCTTGCTGACAATCTTTTCAGGTAGTTTGTCTTTGTACTTTTTCAAGAATTCCATCTCTTGATTTTTGTCCCTTAGCTCATCTGGTAGCATGATTGGAATCTCATCTATTATGGGATAAAATCGAGAACACTTGGAACAAAATATTGCACCTTCTGAAATAACATCTTCTTTTGATAAAACCTCAAAAATGTCCAGTGGGAAATGTTTGTCTATTGGACATGCGAGAATTTCCATCATTTTCTTGTTCATTTGAGATCTAGATAAATTGGAGTTCCTTTCTGACTAGATAAAAGTGCTGCCTCAGCTATTTTTGTTGTATTTAATGCGTCTTCTGGCCTTACCCTTATGTTTTCTTTGCCCTCTGATGCGGCGATAAAATTTTTAATTTCCAAAAGAAGCGGCTCTTCTACATCTTTACGTGGAATCTCAGCACCTATGTTGGTTTCTATCTTTACTTCTTGCGTGATAAAATCCGAGGAAATTATCGCATCGCCACAAACAGCATTGAATTTTCTAACTCTGATTGGAGTTATCCAGTTTGATGAAATGATGGCCACTTTATTTTCTCTAAATCCTAGCATTATTGTGGCAAAGTCTTCGTGTTCATGTCTTATCCTGCCGGATCTTGCAAAAACTACTTCTGGAACATCATCAAAAAGCCACATGGCTGTATCTATGTCATGAACTGAAGTGTCATAAATTATCCCGACATCTTTGATGTGTGGAGGCATTCTATTTTCTCGATGAAATTCAAGCATGATTAGTTCGCCATATTTTTTTGTCTTGACGTATTCCTTTACAAGAGATACTGCGGGATTGAATCTCTCAATGTATCCTGATGTCAGGGTTGCCTTGTTCTTCTTTGCCAACTCTAGCAGTTCTTCGCCCTCACGTGAGAGGTATGTCATGGGTTTTTCCACAAATACATTTTTCTTCTTTTGTAGTAACGTCTTGGCAATTTCAAAATGAGTTGAGGTGGGAGTGCAAACAAAGGCGGCATCAAATTGTTCTGATCCTAAAAGAGAATCAACGCTTGAATAATGATTAACTGAATATTTTGTTCCAAATTCCTTGGCTTTTGATGAATCTGCATCACATACTGCTGAAAGAACTCCTAGTTGGGAAAGAATTCTTGTATGATTCTTGCCAAAGCCTCCAACACCAATTTGTACAATTTTCATTTTAATACACCGGTGTTATCCAACTGTAATGCTTTTTGTTTCTTCCCATTACTATTTCTGAATACGTGCTCTGTATTTTCTGTGTTAGTTTTCCAGCTTTGCCATTTCCTACGCTCTTGCCATCGACTGAAACAATAGGAGTTATCTCAGCTGCTGTACCAGTCAAAAATACCTCATCGGCAAAATAAATCTCTGTTCTTGGAATGTCACGTTCTACTGTTTCGTAACCAAGTCTCTTGCTATTTTAATCACAGAGTCTTTTGTAATCCCTTCTAGTGCTGAAGAACTGGAGGATGGCGTCAGCAATTTCTCATCTCTTATGATGAATATGTTCTCGCCAGGGGCTTCGCTGATATTTCCAAGATGATCCAGTAGGATTGCCTCATCATATCCATTTCTCTTACACTCCTTGGGTTGCCAATATTGAATTCAAATAATTGCCGCCCATCTTTGCAAGGGGAGGCGTAGAAATATCGTGAATTCTTCTCCATGATGAAATACCTGCTTTAATCCCGTTCTTGTTGAATAGATCTCCGAAGGGAAACATCACAACTGCAGCATGAGTTGGGCTTTTTTCTGTCACATGAAGATTTATCCCGTATTGTCCTACAAAATAAAATGGTCGTATGTAACACGATTCTCTTACGTTGTTTTTCTTGCAGAGACCTATTATTGCATCAGCTATTTGTTTGTCTGTAAATCTTAGCGAAATGGAATATACCTTTCCTGAATTCCTAAATCTTTTGATATGATCCTGTAATCTGAAAATATAGAGATTTTTTGAGTTCCAATAACCACGTAATCCTTCAAAGACAGAAGTTCCATAATGGATGGCATGAGTCATCACCGAAACTCTTGCTTCATCATCCTTTACAAATTTCCCATCAAACCAAACAAACTTGGGAACAAAAGTTTTCATACACAAAACCAATTCTGCCTATAATTAATTTATTTCTACCAAAACCCTGTACTTGGAAATTTCATGCCAAGTACTCTATACGTCTGGTCAGGCGCGTTTGCGAATTTCTTTACAACATCCCAATTTTCATGTATGATCTTTACAATTTCAGGTTCCACATACTGTTCCCAATCTGTATCTTTTCCCATTGCAGATTCAAACATTTTTTGTTTTACAAATGAAGCCGACGTTTCTTTTCTTTGACCGACCTTTGGATTCAATCCATAAAGCCTTAGTACAAAGGCTTCTGCCTTGTCTCCAGTGTAGGTAAAGTAATCTGTTTTAATTTCATCCAAAATTTGCTTTTTGATATTCCACGAATAAGGTGAAATCAATGGTGGCATGTATTTTGAAAATGGTGAATAAAATGTGTAGTTTGATACTATGGATATGGAATCTCCAAACACTGATTCGAGCATCTTTTTTCTCAATTCATAGCTAAATGGAAAGCTCTTGCTGTTGATTTCACTGCCATCCAGTTTTGAATATTACTGGAAGAACCCTTACCTCGTTGTCATTTTTTAACTCGTTGATGATTTCAACGTGGGCTTTGGTAACAGGATTCAGATGAGCAAGGTAAATTGCTATAGTCAATTGTTTTCTATATTTGTCTGGTATATTTCAATCCTTGATCGAATTTGATCAAAACATCCCAATTTGTAGAAAATGGGGACGATGGGACTTGAACCCACGACATCCAGCGCCCGAGGCTGGCAGTCTGCCAAGCTAACCTACGTCCCCGTAGTCTCGCCAGAATGATAGAATATTATCTTTTCAAATGAAATTTGACTTATCCGTAGGACTCGTATTTTATCTCAAAGCTTTTGTCAGGTCTCTTGCTTCTCTCAGTTACAAATCCTTTCGGAGTCAACACATCAAGACATCCGTCTATGGTTCCCTGCCAACCACAAATGAAAAACACTGTATTATCCTTGGTAATTTTCTCTCCGACTAGTTTCTCAAGTGGTGACATTTCTTCATTTTTTGACTGCAAGAAAGTCTCTACTCTTCCTTTTTGTCCGTTCCAAGTTCTGTTGAACCATTCATCAGGTCTACTGATAGTTGATCTATATCTAAAGCTCCACTTGTCTTTGCCTCTGTCTAGACTTTCTTCTTCAAGTTGGGTGAGTTCCTCTCTGTAGCCAAGCTCATCTACATAGCTTGCCCCATGCAAAACAACTATCTCTCTCTTGCTTCCTGTATCGTGAAGATGACGTGCATAGCTGACAAATGGTGCCAAACCAGTACCGCCTCCTAAGCAAACGATTCTTCTGTCATCTGGTTCACCATTTGGTTTTTTTTCTTCAATGGTAAAGGCCCCGGTAGGCTTTATCCAAGTAATTTCATCTCCTTCTTTTGCGCTAAACAAAACTGTTGTAAGACGACCCGGAAGTGGCTTTCTGACCCATCTTATGTATAACTCGATGTATTTTCTGTTTTCTGGATTTGAGGCAATTGAATAAGCTCTTCTGATAACCTTGTTCTCTGATTGTACATGTGCACCTAGAGTTAAAAATTGGCCTGGCTTGTATTGAGGCAGGGTTTCTCCTTCTTTTGGTTTGAATCGGAAAACCGCCAAATCTTCTTTTTGAATTTGAATGTAGGAAATTATCGCTTTACTTTCTACTACCACGCGAAGAATTCCATTCTTGATAGTTAAATATCTTATGCTATTTTGGTCAAGCTAATTTTTGGGTCACGCTAAACGTTAATAACCTCACAAAAAAAGTTAATGCAAATCAGATTCCTACTCTGATTAAAATCGGGCCGGTCGTCTAGCCTAGTAGGATACGCCCTTGGCATGGGTGAGATCGTGGGTTCAAATCCCACCCGGTCCACTTTTTTAAAAATCAAGTTACAGTCATGTTAAATGTTGACACTGGTGCAAGTGGATCTATGTCGCGCAAATTATCCCAGATTAGTACCTCAATTTTGTATGTTCCGCTTGTATGGGGTGTCCAAGAAAGAGCTGCAGTAAGGGTTTGATTGGCAACAAGGGAACCTGTGGCATAATTTAGATCTGATGTAGCTCCGCTTGAATCGATTACCTGAACAATGTATGCCCAGTCTACCTCTTTTTGACTCACATTTTTCAATGATGTTTGCAAGTTAAGTTGTTGATCCACTACTGGAGAATTGATCTGTTCCCCAAGAGAATTAACTATTTTAAAATCAGATGCAGGTAACTTCACCATATCCATATGCTGAATTAATTCCAATTATTGCAAGAGCAAAAAATAACGCGAGAAAAAACTTCATTGTAGCAATTCTTGCATTCTTAGATTTAAATTATCCCAAGAGACAGAGACCGCATGTCCGAATCTAGAGAAACTATCTACATCGGCAAGAAGCCACTGATGGCGTACGTTACTTCTTCGCTCATACAGTTGGCAAATCAACCAAAGATATCTATCAAGGCAAGAGGACTAAGCATTGGTCGTGCAGTTGACGTAGCACAAATAATTGCACGAAAGACAGAAAATGCTGGTTACTCAATCGGAAACATCAAGATTGGATCAGAACAGCTTCAATCACAAGATGGACGCTCTAGGAACGTTTCTACTATAGAAATAGAAGTAAAAAGAAACTCTTAGGAAACCTTGACTGAAACCTTTCTTTTTTGTTATTTTCTATGATTTTGTTTCGTACTTGTCTTCCATCTTCTTGAATTTAGACAATTCTACAATTTCATTGAACTGATCAAAATTAACAAGATTATCTTTTAGCTTCTTAGTAGTTCCACTTTTCCTTAATTCTTTTAGAATTTGCATAGTTGCAAATGTATTGGCATACAATACGGAGAGTGGGTAAAGGATGAGATTGAAGCCCATCTTGTGTATCTCACTTGAAGAAAGCACTGGTGTAGCTCCGCCTTCTATCATGTTGGCCACCAATGGTGCTTTTATCGATTTTCCTATCTTTCTCATTTCATCAACTGATCTAGGAGCCTCTATGAATATTGCATCTGCTCCGATATCCTTGTACAAAAGGCCTCGCTCAATTGCAGCATCCAAGCCTTCAGTTGCACGAGCATCAGTCCTTGCTACTATGACAAAGTCATTGCTTTTTCTAGCATCTACTGCAGCCCTGAGTTTTTCGCTATACTCTTCTTTGGCAATCACTTCCTTCCCTGACATGTGCCCGCATCTCTTTGGCCATTTCTGATCTTCTAGGAAAATACCAGCAGCTCCGACTGCTTCTAACTCGTTAACAAGTTTCCATACACTCAAAGGGTTTCCATAACCTGTATCAGCATCAACTATCACTGGGACAGATACCGATTTGCAAATACGTCTTGCATTTTCAATAGTTTCTGTGGATCCAATAAAACCATAATCTGGCATCCCAAGCAACGCGGCTGAAGTTCCGTATCCTGTTTGAAACATGGCCTCAAACCCTGCTTTTTGGGCTATTCTGGCCGTAATCGCATCATAAACGCCAGGAAAAACAAGAGGTTTTGACTTGTCGTATACTAGTTTTCTAATACTTTTCAACTGTCGCTATACGGTTTTACAATTATTTATTGCTTAATTGATCTTGATTTCCTTGCCCTGTGATTTTTTTTCAGCCAAGTCCATCTTTCGAAGCTCGGATTCTAGAAACTTTCTGTATTTCTGGGTCTCATCCTTGGTCATGTATGAAATGTTTGAACTAAGTGAGGTTCCAATTGTATTGATTCGTTCTATCAGATCCATGGCTATGAATTTGCCAACATCGCCCATTCTAAAAATAACATCAAGTTGATTCTTGACTATCTTATCCAGCGACTCAAGGTCATCTGAAACTATTCTTCCTTTCTTGGTTATCTGGTATTTGCCGTCTTTTGTCTCTTCTACAAGACCTTCATCTAGCAGTCTCCCAAGTAGAGGATATATCAGTCCGGGAGAGGGTTTCCATTTTCCTTCACTTTGGGCAATTGCCGCATCTATTATCTCCTTTCCAGTGCTTGGTTTCTTCTTTAGTGCCTCTAAGATGAAGTATCTTGAAAATCCTCTAGGAATTGAACTTCCTACTCTTTGAAACCAATCCGAAATCATCACTAGTGATATCGCTAGCGATATATATTAATGATTCTGCTCCAGTCCTTCACAAGACATATTTATGAAGTGTGAAAAGGAAGATGTCGAATCATGGTTAACAGTATTGACAGTGATCTTCTGATCGTAGGTTCTGGTCTTGCTGGACTGAGGGCAGCGATTCAGGCAGCAAAAGTTGCTCCACATATCAAAATTGCCGTCATCTCAAAACTACAAGTCATGCGTTCGCATTCTGTTTCTGCTGAAGGTGGTACTGCAGCTGTTCTATATCCTGAAGATGGAGATACAATAGAGTCACATGTTTATGATACTGTAAAGGGAAGCGATTTTCTTGGCGATCAAGATGTAATTGAAAGACTAGTCAATGAGATGCCATCTGAGGTCTATCAACTTGAACATTGGGGAATGCCATGGTCAAGAAGAGATGACGGAAGGATTGGCCAGAGAAACTTTGGAGGATATAGCTTTCCAAGGGCAACATATGCTCAAGACAAAGTAGGATTTTACGAGATGCAAACTCTGTATGACACATGTCAAAAATTTGATAACATTGAATTCTATAACGAATGGTTTGTTACATCGATAGTCCATGACGGCCAAAGATTTTGCGGCCTCACTGCTATCGAGATGTCAAATGGCACTTTCTATACATTCAAGGCAAAGGCATTGATAATTGCAACTGGCGGAGCAGGAAGAGTATACAGCTTTTCAACTTACGCGCTAGCTTCGACTCCAGATGGTCTTGACATGGCATACAGGGCTGGAATGGCATTGAAGGACATGGAGTTTGTTCAGTTCCATCCTACTGGCATACTGCCTTCGGGAATCTTGATAACTGAAGGTGCCAGGGGAGAAGGAGGGTATCTTCTTAACAACAAGGGCGAGCGTTTTATGAAAAAATATGCCCCAAGCAAACTAGAGCTTGCATCAAGGGATGTTGTATCACGCGCAATGATTACTGAAATTAACGAAGGGCGAGGCTTCAAACATGATACTGGCGTGGATTGCCTGAAACTGGACTTGAGGCATCTGGGAAAGGAATTGATTATAAGAAAACTTCCTGCAATACGTGAGATATCGCTGAAATTCTCAGGAATAGACCCTTCTAATGAACCAGTAGATGTCAGGCCGGTATGCCATTACATGATGGGTGGTATTCACAGTAACATTGACGGTGCAACTGAAATTCAAGGTATATGGGCTGCAGGTGAAGCTGCATGCAACAGTGTTCATGGTGCAAATAGATTGGGTGCAAACTCTACTGCCGAATGTCTCGTGTGGGGTAAAATCACAGGCGAGCTTGCAGCTAAATACATCTTGGAAGAAAAGTCTTCTCCGCCATTTCCATTACATTTGGTTGCAACTGAGGAAAAAAGGATCTATGATGGAATATTTCGGGGTACAGGTAGTGTAAATCCATACGAGGTTAGGCAGGAATTAACAGAGATAATGAATAACAAGTCTTATGTTTTTAGAAATGAAACTGATCTTGTTGAGGGCCTCAAGTTAGTAAGAGCATTAAGACAAAAAACATGGAAACATGTAGACGACAAAGCTAAAGAGTACAATACCAACTTTACAAATGTGATGGAGCTTGATTCCATGTTTCGTGTATCTGAAGTAATTTTAATGGGTGCAATTTGGAGAAAAGAATCTCGAGGGGCGCATGCAAGAACTGATTATCCTGACAGGGACGACAAGAACTTTTTGGCTCACACTCTAGTTTACTATGACACAAAAGAGCCAGTCATCAAGACTCATCCTGTCACTATTACTAAATACAAGCCAGTGGAGAGAAAATACTGATGGCCGAACAGTTCTCTAACCGTGAAGGCATCAAGGGAATGATAAATCCTACTCGTTATGGATTGCACAGAGTAGCATATTGGCTACAAAGACTGAGTGGGCTTGGCCTGCTTGCATATTTGATTGGCCACATTTACGAAACAAGCACAATTCTAAACGGAAAGGCTGCATGGAACAACATGCTATCGCTAACGGAGACTCCTGGTGGTCACTTGGTACTTGTACTTGTAATAGGAATGTGTGTTTTTCATACGGGAAATGGAATACGACTAATGATAAGTGAGGGCGGAAAAGGCGTAGGAAAGCCCGGACAGCCTGAATATCCGTATCGTGCTTCTTCATTGAACTCAAAGCAGAGACTTTGCATCTGGGTATCAATAGCGCTTGCAGCGTTGGCAATGATGTATGGTGCCGGAGTATTATTTGGTAATTAAAATGAAAGAAAGCATAATCATGAAGATACATTATGGAACTGCGCTTGGAGCAGTGGCACTAGTAGCTGTGCACATTCTCATGAGACTGTCACAAAAGTTCTCTGATTCGTTACAATATCAAAATGTACTTGCAAATTATCACTTTCTACCATATGCGCTTATGCTTGAAGTCATACTGATCTTGTTGTCTGTACATGGATTCAATGGACTGCGAGTTATTCTGTTGGAGCTAAAACAAGGTGTTGCATATGAAAGAGCAATTAACTATGGTTCAATTGTTGCAATGATTGTTTTGGTAGCCTATGGTTCAAGAACTATATTGATGGCAGGAATGGGGCTCTCATAACAATGGCAACAGTAGAAGTTCCAAAGGAGCAAAAAGTAGAACCAACTACTCCAGCTCCTGCACCATCAAAGCCAAAGACAATAACACTTCGAATATCGCGGTTTAACCCGTCTGAGCATGCTGAAACAAAGTTTGAAGAGTTCAAGATTCCAGTCCAAAAATGGACTACTGTACTTGAGGCAATTCTGTATGTAAAACAAAGCCTTGATCATTCCGTTGCTGTCAGATATTCTTGCAGACAGGCATCATGTGGCTCATGTGGGATGAAAATTAATGGCAAGCCTCGCCTTGCTTGCTATACAAAGGTCTCTGAACTTGAATCAAATGTTATTACTGTAGAGCCAATGAACAACTTTCCTATAATTCGAGATTTGGCAGTTGACTTCAAGCAACTCTTCTCTACACATAAGAAGATGAAACCATTTATCATAAACGAGGAATCGGAGGTACAGCCTGGCACCAAGGAGTTTGTCCAGACACCAAAAGATCTTGAAAAGTTTCTGCAATTCTCATACTGTATAAAATGCGGTTTGTGCAACTCTGCATGCCCAACTATGGCAACAGACAAGTCGTTTATTGGTCCACAAGGCCTTGCCCAAGCATATCGATACACTGCAGATAACCGAGATCAAGGCAAAAAGGACAGGCTCAAGATAGTTGATCAGTCTCATGGAATATGGCGGTGTCACTTTGCAGGCTCGTGCAGTGATGTGTGTCCAAAGGGAGTGGATCCTGCAATGGCAATACAATTACTCCGAGGATACATGCTAGGATTTAGAAAATAGAATCTCTCTAAGGCTTTTTAGGATTTTTGCTAGAGTTTACCTGATTGTTGATGGCTTCGGCCATGAAATGATTTGAGACATTTAGTTTCACATCATTTACTCCATCTATCTTCAACAAGTTGTCATGAACATCTTGGGCAATCTTGAATCCAAATATTGCCGGACAGAAAGGACTGGTCAGGTGCAAATCTACTTTGACTTCTGGGCCTGCAATGTCGAATGTTATCTATCAATTCAAGCTCCATGATTGAGACATTGATTTCCGGATCAACTATTTTTGTCAATTCTTCGAAGATCTGTCTTCTCAAATCTGTAGACGCCTGCGACATAAATCAAAAAAGCGTCTATGCTATATATAACCATTCTAATTCCTAAATTGATGTACAGATCTAGATTAGACGGAAAGTTAGACGATGTAACATTAGAATTTCTCTCATCAATTTCTGACGACTTTGTAATTGCCCAGTATGATATTTTGGGAAGCCAAGCTCACACACTGATGCTCTTAGAAAATAAAATCATCAACAGGAAAGAGACAATCAAGATTCTAAATGCGCTTGAGAGGATAAAAAAAGAAAACATCTCAGAAAAATCTGAAGCCGAAGATATTCACGAGCTCATAGAGTCTCTGGTTATAAAAAAAGCCGGAAAAGAAGCTGGAGGAAAAATGCATACTGCAAGATCACGAAATGATCAAGTGGCACTTGATATTCGAATGAAGATTCGTGATGATATCAACGTGGTTTGTTTTTGCCTGAATCAAACAATAGAGACTCTCATTGATCTGGCAGAGAAAAACCAACGTGTCATAATGCCATTGTATACTCATACGCAGCAAGCCCAGATAGGCCTATTTTCTCACTTTCTTCTTGCGTATGCAGATGCGCTCTTCAGGGATCTTGATAGGTTCTATGTGGCATACGGACGTGTCAACGAGTCGCCACTAGGGGCAGGTCCTGTAGGCGGAACCAGCATTCCTATTGATAGGCAATTTACTGCCAAAATGCTTGGCTTCAAAGGCCTGGTGGAAAATTCTATCGATGCGACAACTTCCCGTGACTTTGTTGCTGAATATATTGGACATGCGGCAATATTGATGACAAACCTGAGCCGAATGGCAGAGGACTTTATCATTTGGTCCACATCAGAATTTTCTTTCATTGAACTAGCTGATAGGTTTACTTCAACTTCTAGTGTGATGCCACAAAAGAAAAACCCCGACGTGCTAGAGTTGATTCGAGGAAAGACATCCCAGGTCATAGGATACCAGATGTCTGTACTGTCAAATCTCAAGGGATTGCCATCTGGATACAATAGGGACTTGCAACAAATCAAGGTCTCAATATGGCCAACATCTAAAATAATAATATCGTCACTCTTGGTTGCAAACTCGCTTCTTAAGACAATGAAAGTAAATGAAAAGAAATTGCGTAAAGCAATAGATGGGGGATATTCGATATCTCTTGATATTGCAGAAGCTCTGGTAAGGAAAGGAATTCCTTTTAGGACTGCTCACAAAATTGTTGGCAATATGGTTCAAATTGCTTCCAATTCAAAAAAGCCACTCTCGGCACTTTCAGTCAATGAGGTAAAAACTGTGATCTCAGGCAATGAAATAGAACCAAGGGAATTGCATAAAATAATCCAGTCAACAACACCAGAGTCTTCACTTGAAACCCGAAAATCTCAAGGCTCTGCAGGAAAACATGAACAACAACGCATGATTGCTGACAGGAAACGCAAAGTTCAGGCCTACATTACAGGCACCAACAAAAGGACTAGTGAGACAAGAGAAGCCATTGAAGTGTTAAATGGCAAAGTACTGTCATTGATAAAAAACAAAGGTTAACGCAAACTAGACTTTGGATTTAGTTAGTTTGCCAAATATTTTGTTATGTACTGTAAGATCAATGCTTGCTATTTTTGCTCTTTTGAATGATTTTTAGTCCTGCACTTGTTCTCTTTTTTTGATTCCCTTGCTCTTTTCTTTGGGCACAGTATCTTTGATTGTTAGGTAATTTGTCTATGGTCTTACCCAGTTTGTTAATTGCGACAAGCGATAATTCGACCCATGAAGATATCAATTCCGCATTCACAAACGAGGCTGCAATAGACTTGTAGAGTGTTTTTACTAGCGGATCTGATTGATGGGTCGATTCCTTTAGGAATGCCTCCTTCATACCTTTGCAGTCATTGCGCAAATTTTTTAGATTTGACAAAGTCTCTTCATTTATGATCTGATTATGTGTAGATCCCATTTTCTGTCATCCTTTTTTCAAAATCCTTTGCCCTGTCATATGCCTCCTTGATGGGCTCTAGCGTTTGCTTTACTCTTTCACTTGTTTTACGTAATGCTTCTTTGAGATCGTCAAATTCTGCACTCTTTGGTAATTTTTCTATGGCGTTAGATAAGGTGTTAAGATCTTGTAAATGGCTAACTGTAAGTTGATAGTTATAGCCTACCGACTCGCAAAGCATGCTTAGAAAATGCCATTGTATTTTCTTATCAATGTCGTTTTCTTCATCACCATACTGATATAGCATATCAGAGTATTTGCGTACCATGTCTCCTATGGTTTTTAGATTCTGTCTATATTCTATGGGATAAAGCATCTATTCTTTCTCCCTCAATTCGTTTTTTACTCTTTTTGGATCTTCATCTTCTAACCACGTCTTTAATGCAATCTCTACTAATTGTGACAAATCTACATCTCCTGTCTATGGCATCTTTCTTTGCTTCCTTCCATACTGTGGGATCTATCTTGATTGATGTCGTTTCTCTTTTTACGGTTGGATCCAACTTAATCCTCACATGATCATTATACTACTAGTATTATTTAAATTTTGTAGTATTATTGCATTGATGGACGATTGTTAAACGAAAGTACAGAATCTGATGAAGCATCAACCAGATCATTATGGAGAATATTAACAGGTGGTTATACTGTAATCACAATGGAAGAATCTTTGGTGAACAAAGTCACGCATTTCATATCATCAACTAAACTGAAATGGCTTACAATTACACAATATCTAAAAAATAGATAAAGCTGAAATTAACTAAAATTTTTTGCAAATTATGACACATAAAGACGTGATTTTAATGGAGCATTCTTGACTTTTTCATTGATTTTACTTCACATGGCTATAGATAACAACTTTCTACAATGAGATGCAAGTATGTACCAATTCGTACAGCCACAAACCGACAAACCTAACTACACTGCAGGTCAGACGTGGGGGGCATTGAAGAAGGCATGGCGAGGATACAAAATTGCCAAAGTGCAAAGTGATCACGCCAGAATGTCAGAATATGCCAAAAAAATAAGAACCCTTCAGAATGACCTGGGAATAAAACAAGCAGAGTTCCCAGAATTACATCTGCATTAGTTAGAATTCCCTTCTTTTTAGAGGGAGTTTGCAGTGAAAACTATTAGATGAAATTTACAATTTTGGGATAATGGTAATTCTTAGTCAAATTATGATATGGCTCCATAGATTAACAACTTTTAGAGGAGAACCTATATTTGTTAAATATGTTCTACGAACTAAAATAACTTTATGAAAGCAAATTATACGTTAATACTAAAAGACAAAAGTTAGTTGATGTATTATAAATTCATAAAAGTAACTCGTAAGCACTTTTATTATTGACAACTTTTAGTACCGGCAACCCGATAGTTGACTTCTTTTACATATTGTTTAACGGAATATCTGAAATTCCTCTATTCAGTTCACCAATAACAGGAATACTAATTTTATCTGGTGTCTTGATAGCCTCAAGAAAAGCAGGTATTATGATGGCCCTGTCTGGACTGGTAGGTGCTGGCATGGCAATAATCCTTGGTGCAGATTATAAGCTAGTTACATTTGGCCTCTTTGGTTACAACTCCATACTTTCAGGAATGGCATTTTGGTCTGGTCCATTTTCTAAGACCAAAAGGGCAACATTTTGGTATTCCATCTTTGCTGCAGCTGCGACCGCTGTGTTTTGGATGGCTCAAACTCACATAATGGGAGATTTCTTTGTTCTAGGAGGCAATGGAACTGCGATACCTGGCTTTACTTCATCTTTTATATTCACAACATGGTTTCTTATGCTTGCGGCACAAAGATTTGGCCATGACGTAGGCCTCAAACAGGTAGGACAAACTTACAAGATGCACCATTATGGAGAAGATAATGTAAAGTTAGAAGTGCCAGAAGTGTCTGAACCCAAATTTAAATGGACTATACTAGAATTTATGAAATCTACGTTGAAGGGAGTTTCCCAAATAACATTTGTTGAAAACTGGAAGACTGGAGTTTTCTGGGTTGTTGGACTTACACTATCATTTGAGCTTGCACCGATGCTTACTGGAAATCCAACCCACTGGTGGTCAAATGGATATGCCGGCTCATCCAATCCATATTATCTTGCAGGGCTTATGGCACTGTGGGGTTCGGGGATTGGAACAGCTATGTCAATTCTTCTTGAAGATACCCACTTCTGAAACAAGAATTGGTCTGCATGGTTTTAACCAAGTCCTTGTAATGATTGCAATTACAAGCTTTCTTCCCTTGTCATGGATAACATTTCTTTACGGAACGCTTGCAACTGTGATGTGTACGTTTGTGATGTATTTCATGCAAAACTTCTTTGGCAAGTGGGGGTTACCAGCTTTGACGGGACCGTTTGTCTTTACAACTTGGTTCTTCTTGTTTGCAGTTTACGGATTTCAACACATACCTGCGGGTGTTGGCTGGGTTCGACCGTAAATTTCTATTTTGAAAATTTAGCCGGCGTCTACTGTGGCACATATTTTAGAAGACCTTATGCATTTTAGGATAATTCTTAAATTGATCTGGCCTTTGATTGTAAATTATTAAGGTTTACCTGTTTATCTTCTTGGTTACTTAATTTGTAAATATTCCAGATATCGTTGAATTTTGGATATTGGGTGGTGCATAGGCTGATGCATGTAGTGTTCCATAGACTGAATTTTGAATGGTCATTTCTATTATATGCGGAGTATCTGGAATGTCGTTTACTTCGGTATGAAATTGTGATGAGTAAAGGGTTCCAGAAAAGAGAACTCTCTCGTCATTTTTCATGGTTATAGTAACCTGGATGGTCTTGTCAGTAGTGTCGTCATATGAAAACAAAACGTTTGTTCCTTGGTTTACCGCGTTTAGCTGGACCGTCTGGAAGTATGGAGGCATAGTAGGATCAGATGTTTGGCCGCTGGAACCGTCATTATTATCAGAATTTGTAGGCGAGGTTGGCGATGAGTTTGTGGATGAGGCGGTCTGTGAACTTGCGCTACCGTCATTATTTGAATTCGAGTATGGGACGATTTGAACTGTGTTTCCTTGGCCAGGTGACTGGGTGTTATTTTGCTCTGGCGTTGTTGATATCACCTGGACTGGCTGGTTTACCTGAAGGTTACAGTTTGGGACCTCAATTACATGAGTAATCTCGGTGTGACCGTTGATTGTTTCTGCCATGCCCGGAACCGAGACTTGGCATATACCGTTTGTCTTCTCAAATACCTGACCTGTATATGCCTGCTTGATTAGGTTTTGCTGCGGAGGCTGAGTCACATTTGAGTCTGCTAAATTTGAGTTGCCAGCATTTCCTGAATTGGTATTAGAATTTCTAAGCAGGGTGCCATTTGCAATGGAATTTGTAACGTTTCCTTGGACGTGACCTGGTTGGTCAATACTTTGTTTGATGGTTTCAAGTGTAGAATTGTGAGAGCTGTCTTTTAGCAGATTTGGTAGAAAAACTATCGCTGCAGCTGCTATTATTCCAAAGACGATTAGTTTTCCTATCAACTTTCCATAGGTATTGCATTTTTGATAAAAGACGTGTAATGCATACAATTTGAGCAAATGTAGAAAAAGATTCTAGTGCGTACACCCAGAGTCAACCATCTCAGATCATAACAAGACTTGATCGAGTTGAAGAAATGATGTCAAAAGGTTGGAGACTTGTTATAACTCTACCATCTGAAAAAGCAGTTTTGGAGAAAAATGGGTTCGGAAAGCGACCTGTTTGAACTATATGTAAGAGCGGGTTCGCGGGGATTCGGACCCCGGACAGCCGGATTAAAAGTCCGGTACTCTACCTGGCTGAGCTACGAACCCACGCGAAAGGTCATAGTCGTGTATAATTTAGTCTTTTACAAAATTTTTAGATGAAAAGAAAGCTTTAAACTCAGATTTTTGTCCACAATATTTCAACGCCCTTGTAGTATAGAGAGGCTTGGGGTAAAATCCAATCCTTGTATAGCCCGGTCTAGAATGGGGCCCTGTCACGGCCTCGACGCGAGTTCAAATCCCGCCAAGGGCGCTTACACTTTTTTATGCTCAAAACTGTGCATGAATGTTCTGTTAGAGTCAGTTTGGCAGATTCAATTTCTCAAGAGTTTCATTGAGAATTTCCTGGCTTGCTGCTGCGATAAAAGAAATTCTTTGATCATAACCAAGACCAGAATCAAGTGGATTTGCATTTTTATCAACTATGACTCCTCCGGCCTCTAATGCGATAAGGTATCCAGCAGCAACATCTGTGACTCGCAGCTTTTCTCTGAGATCTACAAATAGGTCTACTCGACCGCTAGCAAATATTGCAAGCTCTAGTGCAACAGCACCAAAATGTCTAATGTGGTTAGATGCTGAAATGATAGGTGACAGTTTCTGCAGGGAAGCTTGGAGATATTCCAGACAAATCAACTCCTACCACAAAGTAAAGCGGTTTTTTCTTGTGGACCGTAATTTTTTTTCCATTCATAAAAGATCCTTTACCCATTGATGCAGAATACATATCTCCAGTGTACAAGTCAATGATTACTGCATCGGTAACAGAGCTAAGCGTATCCTTTGTGGCAAATGCAAGGGAGCAACACGAAAAGGGAATACCCCTTACTGCATTTGTAGATCCATCTACCGCATCCATTATTATGAAGCCTTCAGGATTTTTTGAAAGTTCAACCTTGCCGCATTCTTCGCCAAGAACTATGCATGGAAAATTAACCTCCTTTAGATAATCCAAAACTGTTTTCTCTGCTACTATGTCTATTCGTCGCGATATGTCTCCTCCAGCCCCTCTGCCAAAATCTCCCGCCGACTCTTCTGTTCCAGGAAGATGCTTGACATTCTCATAAACTCTCTTTGCAGCTTGCTCTAAAATCTCAATTTTTTCCACAGATTTTTCATCTCCGATCCTAATTTATTTCAAGTAATCAAGAAAACATCTCAATGCATAAATAGCAAAAGAAGTTGTGCCAATATGTGAGCGGCAAAGACGAATCTATTTTTAGCAAAGAGGCTTTGATGTCAACAAAACCAGGTAAGGACATAGTAAAACAAGCGTTATTCAAAAGTAAGGGCTATAGGCAATTTGATAAATACAAAAAGGAAGCAGAGGATGAACTTCCAAAATTTACAAAGAGATTTGCAGAAGATCTATTAAAACAAATAAAATCTGATAACACTCCTAACGAAACTCAAGAAAAATTTGCCGCTGAAGTAGGTTCAAGTGAGATAACTTTGGAGAAATCCCAAATAGATTCGGTCAAAAAAAGGCTTGAAGACTATGATACCCTGTTTGATAGGGTCACTCGAATTCTTAATTCAAACTTTGTTAAAATGACATTTCCAGTTTTTAGTGCTCTGTATGACGCCTCATCGCAGTATTTCGGTGATGCAAATGACGCCAAAAAGAAGACTGACATCATAGATGGTCACATTATTGCAATAGATCTAAGCGAGCCAATGGACAGGATAATGGACAAGGATGAGGACGTGGAATATCTTGATGATTACAAGCTAATGAACCCATACATTCTGCAACTTGCCAGAACTAAGATTGGAAGCGGAGGGCCAGAGGTATTGGAAGAATTTGAACGAGGATTCAAAGATGCAAGAATAGGTCAGTATGTAGATTTTAAACTGAAAATGAAACCAAAGGGGATCACCGAGGAGGCCATGATTGAATGTTATAAAAAATACAGAGCAGTCATGGGTACTGCAGGAAAGAACATGACACTTGCACGACTTCCTCTGGGCGAAATTTTCTATCTGGGTATGGCAAAAGCAGCTGAATCGGTGGGATGTGGCAACGAGATTGAAGACTCGATAAAGAACAAATTTGTAAAAATTCCTTCTTGGCCGCTCTATTATACAATCCTGACAAATGATGTGCAAAAAGGGTTTGAATTTACAATGAAAAAGAGCGAACTGTATCTAAGTGAAGCAAGGCTGGCTTTGGAACTCTTGCCTGAAAACTTTTCGCATAGGGACTTTCTTGAATTCCTATTTCTTACTGTGGAACATTACAACTCGTTCTGGTTTAATCAACTACAAAAACAGAAACTTTGGTCAGAATTTGATTCTAAACTACCCAAGTGATAGAAAATGATGTGGTCTGAAAAATATAGGCCAAAAAATCTTCTTGAAATGATTGGTAATGAAGAAGCAAAGGAGTCGTTTGTCAAGTGGATTGCAAAGTGGGTCAAGGGAACAAAGCCGCTGCTCTTGGTTGGGCCTCCGGGCATTGGAAAGACCACAATGGCAATGCTTTGCGCTAAACAGTTTGGGTATGATCTGATAAGTCTCAACGCAAGTGATGTCAGAAATAAACAACGCATACAAGAGATACTTAACCCAGTTCTGGGAAATACCGGCGTCCTTGGCAAATCAATGATAATTTTTGTGGATGAAGTGGATGGAATTCATGGCAGATCTGACTTTGGAGGCGTGGGGGCACTTGTAGATATTCTAAAGGAACCCACAGTGCCAATAATCCTGGCTGCAAATTCTGATACTTCTGATAAAATGAAGGACATCAAGAAAGCCACCACCACCATAAGAATGAGACCCATCCCGCCCAGACTTTTACGATTTTACTTGGAAGAGATTTTGAGACGGGAAGGTGCTTCCCTTAAGATTGGAACCATGATAAAATTAGTTCTTGATTCAAGAGGTGATATCCGATCCATTCTAAATTCTTCTCAAGCTCTTGTATCTGGATTTGAACCGCAAACTGAAAAATCCTTTGAAACAACAGATATCGAATCTGCAATAAACGCATTTTTCAAAGCAAAATCGTCTCAGGAAGCAATGGCCATACTTTATTCTTTAAGGATTGATCCACGAGAAAAGATAGATGCATTTTATTCAAGTGTAATAACAAGTCCACTCTCAAAAGAAGACATGCAAAAGATGCTGGATGTAATCTCAGAAGCTGATATGCTTTATGGAAAAATAATGAGAGAACAACAATGGAGACTTTTACGATATCTTGATTCAATTCTTGCCAGGCTCTACAAGATTGATGCCCCTGTTAGATATTCGCAATATAATCTACCTTGGCCTCTAATAACTCGGTTGAGATGGGATGGTAAAGCAATAAAGGAACTTGAAGCAAAGCTGGCAAAACACATGCATGTATCTAGAAGTGCTTTTGCAACTTTTTATTTTCCATATCTTCTGATGTGCATCAAAAACAAGACACTAGCAATGGATCTCAATGATGCCGAAAATGAAATCATCCAAAAGGAGATGGCTATCATAAAATGAGCTGGCGTACAATGCCTATGAAATTCCCAGGGACTTGTATAGTTTGTAAGAAAAAGATTGAAGTAAATGAAGTTGCATTGTGGGCAAAAGGCTTAGGGGTTAAACATCAGGCGTGTTCTGAGGTTGTAGATCTAAAATGTGCCATCTGTGGAGGACCTGCAGGATGTCTACAATGTGAATTCACAGATGACTGTGACAGAAATAAGGTCTCGCAGATGTGTATATGCAAAAAATGTCATGAGGGAAAGGACGTCTTTGTTCTCTATCAGAAGGCAATTTCAAACCATTTCCCAATCCTGAATCTAAAAGACTGAATTTGCCGACTAGTGCTTTGATTAGTCAAGAGTAAAAAGTTAAAATTTAACCTCAATAGAGTCTCATCAATGCCAGAAGGAACCACCAAGATTACTCCAGTTGATCCAATATTTCATGGAGAGTCAAACTATGAGGTAGGGCTTGAAAACTTGCTTGCCGAGACAAAAGAAAAGGCCAGAAAACTGCAATCCGATCCAAATGGGAACGAAGAGACTATAAAAGAACTAACTGAACAGTTGCAGGTTCTGGAGACTTTGTGGGAAAACTATCATATCGGAATGAACGTTTTCAGAAACGCAAAGGGTGGCCGTGACGGAATTCGAGAAATCCATCCTGAGTAAATTAATATAGGTTAAGAGTCGCTTCTAATTCGAAACATGCATTCTGAAAAATTGAAAAATTTTTTGCAGAAAAAGAGACAAGCAGAACAGAGTGGTGGAGAAGAAAGAATTCAAGCTCAGCATGAAAAAGGTAAGCTTACTGCAAGGGAGAGAGTAGATCTTTTACTTGATGAGGGTAGTTTCACAGAGATTGATGCTCTTGTGACACATCATTATTACGAATTTGACATGCAAAACAAAAAATTCTATGGGGATGGTGTATTGACCGGCTATGGAACAATAAACGGTCGTAAAGTTTTCCTTTTTGCCTATGATTTTACAGTTCTTGGCGGAACATTAAGCGAGATGGGAGCCAAAAAAATAACCAAAGTCATGGAACATGCAATACGTGCAGGGTGTCCAATAATTGGAATAGCAGATTCCGGAGGTGCTAGAATCCAGGAAGGAATTCTAAGTCTTGATGGATTTGCCAGTATATTCTATCGCAATCAACTTGCCTCTGGTGTAATTCCTCAAATTACTTGTAGTATAGGTCCATCTGCTGGCGGAGCAGTATATTCTCCTGCAATGACCGATTTTGTTATAATGGTAGACAAGATTGCAACCATGTTTGTAACAGGTCCTGAAGTAGTCAAGACTGTTCTTGGAGAAGAGGTTTCATTTGACGAACTTGGAGGTGCAATGTCTCACGGAAAAATTAGTGGCGTTTCACATTTTGTTGCCAAAAATGAATATCAATGCATGGACATTGTCAAGTCCATACTGTCGTACATGCCTCAAAACAGTACTGAGGAACCGCCTGTAGTAGATACTGGTGATGATCCAAACAGACTTGATAATAATTTGATAAACATAGTTCCTGAGAATCCATTACAGCCTTATGACATGAAAGAAATCATACATTCAATTGTTGATAATCACCAGTTCTTTGAGATTCATGAATTGTTTGCATCAAATGTAATTGTGGGATTTGGCAGACTGCATGGAAAAACTGTGGGAATTGTGGCAAATCAACCCATGGTATTGGCAGGTGCATTAGATATTGATTCATCAAACAAGGCGTCAAGATTTGTTAGACTCTGTGATTGCTACAACATTCCAATTGTCACTCTTGTCGATACTCCGGGATACATGCCAGGAACTCAACAAGAACACGGTGGTATAATCAGACATGGAAGCAAACTCTTGTATGCATACTGTGAAGCTACAGTACCAAAAATCACTATTATAATTGGAAAAGCCTACGGAGGCGCTTACATTGCAATGGGCAGCAAGAACTTGGGCACAGATATGAACTATGCATGGCCAACAGCTCAAATCGCAGTATTGGGTTCAGAAGCTGCAGTAAGAATTATGAATAGAAAGGAGATTGAGGCCGCAAAGGATCCTGCAGCACTAAAAAAACAACTTGTTGATAATTTCACTGAAAAGTTTGCAAATCCCTATGTGGCGGCATCGTATGGTACTATTGATACCGTGATTGATCCTGCTGAAACTAGACCTGCTATTATTCGCGCTTTAGAAGCTCTTGCAAACAAGAGGGAAAGAAGAATTCCACGCAAACACGGAAACATAAATCTCTAACTTGGATATGATCGAAAAAATTCTAATCGCAAATAGGGGAGAAATTGCAATCCGTGTAATCAAGACATGCAATGCTCTTGGAATCAAATCAGTTGCAGTCTATTCAGATGAAGATGTAAATTCAAAACATGTCAAGATGGCGTCTGAGGCATATCATATAGGTCCTCCACCTCCAGGGCAGAGCTATCTTAACATGGAAAAGATAGTTGAGACGGCATTAAGCTGTGGAGCCGATGCAATTCATCCAGGATATGGATTCCTCTCAGAGAATGCTGACTTTGCTGATCTCTGTGAAAAAAAGAAACTCAACTTCATAGGACCTTCTGGAAAATCTATGAGACTTTGTGGAGACAAAATGCTGTGCAAGGCTGCAATGATAAAAGCCAAAGTGCCAACCGTTCCAGGCAGTCCGGGAATTGTTGAAGAAGTAGAAAAAGCTCTCGACATAGCACATGAAATAGGATATCCAGTTATGCTAAAATCAGTATTTGGTGGTGGAGGTAGGGGAATTAGACTTGTACATGATGAAAAGGAACTCAGACAGGCGTTTGAACTTGCATCAGGTGAATCAAAAGCTGCCTTTGGCAAGTCTGCACTCTTTGTTGAAAAGTTTCTGCCAAAAATAAGACACATTGAATTTCAATTAGCTAGAGATAAACACGGAAACACAGTGCATATTTTTGAAAGAGAGTGTTCCATTCAGAGACGTCACCAGAAATTAATAGAAATGTCTCCATCTCCTGTGGTTGACCAAAAAATCCGTGACGAAATAGGTCAACTAGCAGTAAATGCTACAATTGCTGTGGATTATCTTAATGCAGGCACTGCAGAATTTCTCAGACTAGATGATGGCACATTCTATTTCATAGAGATAAATGCTAGACTTCAAGTTGAACACCCAGTAACAGAATTTGTTTCGGGACTTGATCTTGTAAAACTGCAAATTGATATTGCAAATGGAAAAGAACTGCCATTCAAACAAAAAGACCTGAAGGTAAACGGCTGTGCAATAGAATGCAGAATAAATGCAGAAGATACATTTCTTGACTTTGCTCCATCTACGGGAAAAATTTACGATGTCAATATTCCATCAGGTCCTGGAGTTAGGGTGGATACTTACCTGTATCCTGGCTGTACTGTATCACCATATTATGATTCATTGATGGGGAAACTCATCACATGGGGACAAAACTTTGAAGAGGCAAGACAAAGAATGCAAACTGCGCTCTCTGACTTTTACATCGAGGGAGTGGAAAATGCAATTCCTCTCTATAGGACTATACTTGATAGCAAAGAATTCATCTCAGGAGATCTGTCCACTGATTTCCTTGATAGGTTCAAGATTCTTGACAGATTACAAAGTGATCTTAAAAAAGAAGCATCACAAAAATCTGAAGTCGCTCTAGCTGCCACACTAATACACTCTGAATTTCTAAAAAATAGAGTAAAATCACACAAAGAACACGGTATTCGCTGGAAAACGCAATTGGATAGGAATTAGAAATGAAGTTTAAACTTGAAAACACTGATGAAACTTTGGAGGGCGCATTTGTCAAGTCGCTTGGAAACAACGAATTTATTATAAAAATCAAAAACAGCGAACGCAATCTGAAGATCATAGACATGAGCTATGACAAGATAGAATTCATGCTAGATAATTCATTTCATACTACAAAATATCTGGAAACTAGTACATCAAAGATTACCGTAGTGGTAGATGGAGTAAAACTAACTTTTAACAAGCGTCCTGATTTGGACAAGATTGTTTACAAAAACTCTGGCATGGAATCTGCCACTGACTCTCAAGTGAGCTTGAAAAGCCAAATACCTGGAAGAGTTGTTTCGATAAATGTATCACAAGGTGACAATGTAAAGAAAGGAGATGTAGTGTGTGTCTTAGAATCAATGAAGATGCAGGTTTCAATTAAATCGCACAAGGACGGCCTGATAAAGTCTCTAAAAGTAAAACAAGGTGCGTCAGTTGCAAAAAATGACGTTCTTGCAGAAATAGAATAAAGTTTTTTAAAATTAGAAAATAAAATTAAGGAGAAATTATTTTCCTTTCTTTAGGAAGTCGATTATCTCTTGGTAGTTTGGTTCTATCAGAGGATTATCAGAAACCCACTTGTACACAATAGTCCCTTTCTCGTCTACAATGAAGATAGATCTCTTGGCCGCATCGTATCCTTTTACATGTAGCAAATCGGGCATTAGTATTCCATAATCTCGGATAGTCTGGCTTTTGTAATCTCCAAGCACGGGAAAATTGAGATGGTGTATCTCTGCAAATGCCTTGTTGGCAAACGGTCCATCGTTGCTTATGCCAATTACTTGGGCGCCAAGTTTTGAGATCTCATCCCAGCTATCTCTGAAGGTACACATCTCTTTGGTGCATACTGGTGAACTTGCAGCAACAAAAAATGAAAGAACTACTTTCTTTCCTTTAAAGTCGTCCAGATTTTGCATCTTAAGGTCTGTGTCTACCAAGGTAAAAGATGGTGCTTTGTCTCCAACGTTTACCATAAGAAGAGTTCCACAATGTCATATATCAATCATTTTCAAGAATTCAAATGTACGATTAATTTTTTTAAAAAATTTTATCCAATTAATTAATAGAGATTATTGATTACTTTGCAGAAAATTGATGAAAAATTACTTTCAAATTAAAATAATGATCGCAGAATGTGCATAGCTTTTTATACTCTCCGATTGGCTTGTTAGCTACTTTGGTAGGAGAAGCTGCGAGTAGTTTTAGTCCAGTTTTACTAATGTTCGGATTTGCAGTCGTAGCAACAGGGCCGGCTCTGATTCTTTCTAGAATGATTGCACCTAGAAAAACACCAAGTCCAGTGAAATTCCTTCCTATGGAATCAGGTCAAGTTCCAAAAGAAGAAGGACGTACACATTTCATGATGCAGTATTATTCCTATGTCCTGATGTTTGTTGTCTTTGACGTGATGTCTATTTTTCTATATGCCTGGGGTAGCAGTATCATAGGTTTGCCAAAAACGGCAACTCTTCCAATTATTGCTTTTCTTGGGATAATGTTTGCAGCTTTTGGCTACGCTCTGAATCAAGCAGGGAGGAAAAACATTTGGTAACTTTTAAATCAAATATTGAACGAGTCCGAGGTAGGAAAGAGAGATGCTAAAAGAATTCTTTAATCAAGAAACCGCGCCACACGCCACTAATGTACTAGTTGGAAAACTAGGTGAAGTACTTGTAAAGGCTGTTGGCAAACCTTTGGATTATGCTATAAACTGGGGTAGAATCTGGTCGTTGTGGCCTGTGCATCTTGAGACTGCATGTTGTAGTGTAGAATTTGGTGCCGCCTCAAGTCCTAGATATGATGTAGAAAGATTCGGAATTATCGAGGCATTTGGTTCTCTCAGACAATGTGATCTAATCGTGGTAATGGGCACTATTACAAGAAAGATGGCGCCAAGACTAAGAATGGTTTATGATCAAATGCCAGATCCAAAGTACGTAATAGCTATGGGGGCATGTGCAATTACTGGAGGATTATATTTTGATTCATACAACGTGCTTCCTGGAATTGACGGCGTACTTCCAGTAGATGTCTATGTTCCGGGCTGTCCACCAAGACCTGAAACTCTTATTCAAGGATGTATGTTGCTTCAAGAAAAAATTAAACGGATGAAGGGCGCATAAAAATGAGCTCAGAGAACGAAAAGGACGAACAATCCAGTGATACTGCGGCGACATCTTCTGAAGATGCTGGGTCTTTATCAAAAGACGAAACAAAAAAATTTTATGAAGAAAAAGGCATCGATTTCTCTCCTGATTCTCCCGTTCGCCCAAAACCAATTCCTCCATTTGAAAAATCTATTTCCGATAAAATTGCTTCAAAATTTGGTTCTAAAGTAAATGTAGACTATGTAAGAGCAAGCAGAATTCGAGTCTCTACAAAAAAAGAGGATATCTTAGATGTGGCCTTTTTTATTCGCGATGAATTAGGATATGACCACGCTGAATCAGTTGCTGGTGTAGATTATCCTGATTCAAAAGAAATTGAAGTCGTATATCATCTGGGGTCTTATACCGATGACAAACTGGCTACTCAGATTCTAACACTTGCTACTCGTGTGCCGCGAGAAGAAATTCCAAATCCCGGAAAAGATAGTACACGGATGACATCATTGAGAGAGGTTTTTTACAGCGTTGAATTCCATGAAAGAGAATGCTTTGAAATGTTTGGTGTATACTTTGAAGGTCATCCAGATAATAGAAGACTACTTTTACCGGAGGACTGGGCAGACATTCCTCCATTTAGAAAAGATTTCAAGATAAAGGGAAGATAAGATGACAACACCACTACCTCCAGGAATTCAACTTGAAAAAGTAGATGATAGAATAATGACGCTCAACGTTGGACCGCAACATCCAGGTTCAGGCCACATGAGACTTATCATAAAAGTAGACGGAGATTACATTGTTTCATGTGATCCAGACCCAGGATACGTCCATCGTGGTGAAGAAAAAATGGCAGAGTACAGAAACTACATTCAAAACATTCCACACTTGGAAAGACCTGTAATTCATGATTCATGCAACGTTTTGTATCCGTATTGTCTAGCTGTTGAGGAGCTTCTGGGAATTGAAGTTCCAGAGAGAGCAAAGTACATTCGAGTTATCGCATCTGAGCTTAACAGGTGCATCTATACACTTTACTGGCTTGCAATCTATGGCATCTTCTTGGGTCACTCTACAATGTTCATGTGGCCAGCAGGAGATCGTGAATTATTCATTGATCTTTTGGAGGCAATGTCTGGTGCACGGGTAACTCATGCATATCTTGTACCAGGTGGAGTGCGAAATGACTTGCCTGCTAACTTTGAGGAAAGATGTCTCAGACAAGTAGACTATTTTGAAAAGAGACTAAAAGAGTATCAAGCTATATTTTACAAAAATCCACTTCTGATAAGCAGAACGGAAGGAACTGGTATACTGTCAAGAACTGATGCGATAAGACTTGGCACCACTGGTTCTGTTCTGAGAGCCTCCGGCGTGGACTTTGATTTACGAAAGAAGGAACCATATGATGTCTATGAAAATTTGGATTTCCAAACTGTAGTAATGAAGGAAGGTGACTCTTACGCAAGATCTTACATTCCATATCTTGAGATGTTTGAAAGTTGCAGAATCATTAGAGATGCAATAAGAAAGATGCCCAAGTCAGGATCTGTACGCACTAAACTAAAACCAAATCCAAAAGGCGGAAATGATGAAGTGTACAAAAGAGTAGAATCTGGCAGGGGCTCACTTGGATATTACATTGTATCAAACAACAGACCAGAACCATACCGAGTTAAGATTAGTGTCGGTTCCTTTAGAAATCTGATTTGCATGCCATACTTGTTAAAAGGTGAGCTATTGGGTAACATGCCATCTGTTTACTGGGGACTTAATTATTGGCCTGTGGAGGCAGATAGGTAAATGTCAACAATTGCACCACAGTTTAGGCTAAGCAGATTCATTGGTTCGCTATTTGATATAATATTCTGGGTTCTACTGCTGTTCTCTCTTATTGGACTTCCAGTTGTCTTCATCATATTATTTTACATCAAGATGCCAATTATTAATCATCAATTACTGACGCCATATCTTGCCCTGACATGGATGGCAGATCCCTCGCGTACGTTGCCTATAATCAAGACACTGCTTCACACAACATTCTTTCACGTCATTGCGTTTCCAGGATTTGGATTTGCGGCACTTCTTGCAGCAGCTACCATATTCGTCGAGCGAAAATTCCTAGCCAAAATACAGCTTAGGGTTGGACCTCTTTATTGCGGTAAAATAGAAGGAATACTTCAGCTGATGGGCGACGGCCTGAAATTGATATCAAAGGAAATCATAATTCCAGCCAAGGCAGACAAACCAATCTTCTGGGTTGGACCACTGCTATTTCTTGGCACTGCAGCCGCTCTTGTATCATTAATTCCAGTTGCACCTGGTGGATGGGTTGTTGCAAATCCAAATGTTGGATTGCTTGCAGTTTTTGCTACAATTGGATTCTTTCCAATAATCACAGTTCTTACCGCTTGGGCTGCAAATAACAAGTGGACGTTCATTGGTGGCCTCAGAGCGCTGCACCAAATGATTGCATTTGAAATCCCGTTGATTCTTTCTTTGCTCAGCATTGTCATTCTAACAGGAACGCTTAATCTTACACAAATTGTCGAGTCTCAGCAACATTTCTGGTGGATTATCTTTGCACCAATCAGTGCTATTGTCTTCTTCATTTGCATAATTGCTGAGCTTGAAAGAGTGCCATTTGATCTTCCAGAAGCAGAAAGTGAGATAGTAGCAGGATGGTTAACTGAATTCTCAGGCATGATGTATGGACTTATTCAGCTTGGAACCTACCTGAAGCTATATGCGTTTGCCGGACTGTTTACCGTCTTATTCCTTGGTGGATGGAATGGACCTTCGGTTTGGCCACAATTTCCAGCAGATATAGTGACTCAAGGAATCACTATAGGACCAATAACGGCAAAGATAGCAGGTCTTCCTCTCTTTGATCAAGAGATGCTCAACGGAACCTTGTGGTTTGTAATAAAAACTGTTGGAGTAATTCTTATGATTCTATTGCCACGTGGTGTATTTCCAAGAATTAGGATAGACATGTTGCTGCATACTGGTTGGTACAAATTGATCGGTCTTGCCTTCATTAACATCTTTATAGCTCTTGGATTGTTATACGCAGGTGTCTTGGGGCCCGGAGGATTGATTCAATGAGTACTGCTGGCGGAATTATAAGAGCACTAAATTCAGGTGTAAAACACCTTGCAATTAGGAGATTTACGCTACGCTATCCTGAGCAGAAGCTAAAATTTGTAGGTGACGGTTTTCAATTTAATCCCGAGACTGGAGTAGGAATAGCCGGGCTGCGAGGTAGGCACATACTGTACCACGAACACTGTACCGGTTGTCAGCTTTGTGCCGTGGCATGTGAAGGAATCGCAGAGGCCATTGGTATGGTCAAGGTAAATGAGACATGGAAACAAAACAAAAAGGCAATAATGCCACAGATAGATTATGGCAAATGCGTATTCTGTGGCCTATGTGTTGATGCATGTCCGTTCTATGCATTATACATGACAAACGATTACGAGCTTTCTTCCTTTACCAAGTCTGCCTTGATTTACACCCCTGCCCAGCTTGCAATCAAGCCGAAGATCTCACAGGATGTGGAAATAAAAATAGATGACAGGGGTGCAACACATGGTTGATGCTGTATTTCTTGCTCTCTCTGTTTTAACAATTGGCAGTGCTATTGTAGCACTTGAGATTCGCTCACTGATTTATGGTTCTATAGCACTCATGATAACATTGTCTGGCATAGCTGGATTTTTCTTGCTGCTTGATGCGCCTTTTGTAGCAATGTTTCAACTCTCTGTTTACGTAGGCTCTGTTGCAGTACTAATTTTGTTCACTGTGATGTTAGTAAGACGCGAATTGATATTCAACAAGATTGAGGACAAGCGAAGAAGATACGCAGGAATTGGACTCATGCTTGCGTTGATGTTAGGTATTGGTATGATAATTATTGGCTCTGGTATGAAATCGATGGAAACAAACTCTCCATCAGTAGATTACAAGCAAATAGGTCAAGACTTTCTTACATATTATTCGCCAGCACTCATAGTTATGGCGCTGGTTTTGGCTGCATCAGTTGTTGGTGCTTTGACTTTGGCAAGAAGGGAGGATATAACAAATGACCAACGGGTTAATTGACTTTGTTCTAGTTTCTGTGGCCCTTTTGGCCATTGGAATTTATGGAATGGCAGTGAAGCGAAATGCAATCCGAATGTTATTTGGAGTAGAAATGATAATCAACTCTGCAAATCTGAATTTGGTAGCATTTGCAAGATTCATTCCAAACAGCCAAGGCCAAACTCTGGCACTCTTTTCCATAGCAATTGCAGCGGCTGAAGTTGCAGTCGGACTTGCACTAGTTATTGTGGCATATAGAATGTACAAGAATATTGATATCGAAGACTTTAGGAGCTTGAAAGGATAATGCAGTTTGTTCTACTTCAGGCAATCTTTCTGCCACTATTACTGTCTCCAGTAGCATATTACCTTGGAAAGAAATCAGGACCAAATGCTGCAACATGGTTTAGTTTTGGAATATTGGCTTATTGCACTGCAATAATTGCACTAGCATCATTGGCAGGTACCTATGAAGAACATTATACCTGGACACAACAATTTGGAGAATTTGGGCTGGTATTAGATGGTCTGTCATCGCCATTTGCAATCATGATCTATGTAATTTCCACAGTGGTGGTTCTGTTTTCAAAGCCATACATGGTTGCAAAGCTGACCGCACAATATGAAGAAAAGATGCATGCTCAAAAACAAGTAGTTGGTGATGGACCAACTGCAATGGTAGAATCATCATCGCTGAAAAGTTATGTGAATCATCAGATCGGCGTTTACTATGCGCTTCTTCTTGTCATGGCCATGGGCATGCTGGGCTCTGTACTTGCAACAAATCTGATAGAATTTTACGTCTTCTTTGAGGTTATGCTGATTCCAGGGATTCTTTATGATTGCACTCTGGGGCTATGAAGCAAAAAGAAGAGTTGCTCTACTATTCTTCTTCTGGACTCATGTTGGGGCAGTAATTCTACTTCTTGGTTTTCTTACAATAGGGTTTGGTGCAGGCAGTTTCAACTATGCTGACATTCATGCAAGTGCGATACCGCATCATCTTTTGGCACTTGCTGCTGTGGCAATAATTGTGGGACTTGGTGTAAAGATGGCTGCATTTGTTGTACACATGTGGTTACCACATACGTATAAAGCGGCTCCTACTCCACTTAACGCACTATCATCTGGAGCGATGCTAGGTGTTGGCGCTTACGGTTTCTTCAGACTGATAATAATGCTCATACCAGGTGAGTATGCTCATTTTGCTTTGTTCTTGAATCTGTGGGGTGTTGGAACCATGATCTACGGCGGTATAATGGCGCTAGTACAAGATGACATTAAAAAATTCTTTGCTTATTCAAGTATTAGTCAAATGGGGTATATTCTATTTGGAATAGGTTCTGCCTCGGCCTTGGGGCTTTCTGGCTCTGAAATGTTGTTTGTGTCACACAGTATTGGCAAAGTGATTCTCTTCATGATGGTTGGCGCAATTATTCTTCAAGTTGGTACCAGAAGCATTACAAAGATGGGTGGACTTGCATCAAAAATGCCCATCACTGCAACTTGTGCAATGATTGGTGTACTTACTATAGTGGGAATTCCACCAACGAGTGGATTCATGGCAGAATGGACAATGTTCAATGGCGCGTTACAGACAGCAATTCAAGAGGGATCTACAATTAGGATGATCTCATTTGGACTTGGATTAGTTGCGACTGTCATTACCATGGCGTATTCTTTGTGGATGATAAAAAGAGTCTTCCTTGGAAAACTTCCAGTACATCTTGAAAATACTAAAGAAGCAAACTGGTATGTAACAGGCCCAATGATGATGTTAGCAGGATTTACAGTTGTTATTGGAATTGATCCCTGATATATTTTTCAATCAAATAATTCCTTTCATGAAAGGACTGGTGGGAGTATAGGGCATGGATTTTAGTTCTCTTGGTCTTGGTGCTAGCGCGTTAAACGTATGGGCAATTTGGATATTGCCATTTGTTGGCGCATTGATAATCCCTGCAGTAGCTAAAGTCTCGAAAAAATCTCCAGGATATGTGGCAGTAGCATTTGCTCTGGCCAGTGCTGTTTCAGCTGCAACACTCATTCCAGTTGCATTACACAATCAAGAAATTCATAATCAAATTCCATGGATATCATCAATTGGACTAAAAGCTGGTATCTTGGCCGACCCGCTGGCTGCAATCATGGCCAACGTAGTTGCATGGATATCATTTCTGATTTTCATATACAGCACGGGTTACATGAAAGGCGACAAGGACATCATGAGGTTCTTCTTCTGGATGTCTTTCTTCATTGGCTCTATGCAACTAATTGTATTATCTGATAATTTCCTGCAACTCTTCTTTGGTTGGGAGGGTGTAGGTCTTGCATCATACGCACTAGTAGGATTTTGGTATAGGGACAAAAAGAAGGATCACGTTGGAGTAGAAGGACGTACAGTCCTTGGCTTGCTTGACTATTATTCTCCTACTCAAGCAGGAATTAAGGCATTCATCATGACAAAAGTTGGAGATATCATGATGTTAGCTGGAATGTTTCTAATCTTTGCATTTGCAGGAACTTTTGGATTCAAAGAACTGGCGACAAACACAAGCTGGGCAACTGCAATGTCTGCTCAAAATCTGCTGATTCCAGCTGCAATTTTGCTATTTGGAGGAGCTATAGGAAAATCAGCGCAATTCCCACTAAACGAATGGTTACTTGAGGCAATGACTGGCCCTACTCCAGTCTCTGCACTCATTCATGCGGCTACAATGGTAAAGGCAGGTGTATTCTTGGTAGCAAGATTAGGCCCACTCTTCTTTGCCTTGGCTGCAGTTGGTATCAACATGGATCAATTCTTCGAGGTAGTGGCATGGGTTGGAGCAATCACTGCATTCCTATTAGCTACTCAAGGAATGGTTCAAACTGAAATAAAGAAAGTACTTGCATATTCAACAGGCTCGCAAATTGGTTACATGATGATGGCCCTTGGCATAGCTGGACTTTCAAGGCAATTTGTTGATGGTTATACTGCAGGGTTCTTCCATCTTATTTCCCATGCAATGTTCAAAGCTTCCTTGTTCATGGCAGCAGGATCGTTATTGCATATAGTTGGGTCTAGATTCATGACCGACATGGGAGGACTCCAGAAGGATCATGTCAAAGACATACATCTTCATGTGGGCCTGCAGGACTTGGATTGATGGGTGCTCCGTTTATCACAACAGGTTTCTGGAGCAAAGATGCCATCTTCGGAGCTGTATATCAATCGGGTAGCACTTGGGCTTTGCCAATATTTATCATCGCAGTAGTAACTGCAGCTATCACAACATTCTACACCACTAGGATGATTGGAATGGTCTTCTTTGGTAACAAGAGCAAACACGTAGAGCACTTGGAGAAGGAAGGACATATTCACGAAGCAAGTCCAGTAATGTGGATTCCATATGGAATTCTAGCAGCTCTTACAATTGGAGTTGGTGTTCTGGGCTTGGCATTTGAACACAAAATACATGACATTTTCACAGCATATCTATCGTCAGCATTTGGAATCCAGTCTCAAGCCGGAGCAGTTGCTACTGGCTCCTCACAACTACTTGGAGGATTCCTAGAGGGTGTCAACCCAATTGCGCTAGTTGCCTCTCTCTCAGCATTTGCAATTGGATTTGTGCTAGGATACATCTTCTATATCGGAAAATTTGCAGATCCTGCAAAATTTGTAAATTCAAATATTGTCTTTTACGCGATACACAAGTTTTTCCTCAACAGGTGGTATCTTGACGCATTGATCAACTGGACATTTGTTGTAGGACCACTGTATCTTGCAAGAGGAGTCTATCGATACTTTGAAGAGAGGGTAATGGAAGGGTTCAACTTGGTGCCTGAAAAAACTATGGCTGGTGGTGCAAGAATATTACAATCTACACAAACAGGAATTTCTCAATCTTACTTGTATGTATTTGGTGCTGGCATATTGATAGTAGTGTTACTGTTATTCATTTAGGTGAAAAAATATGATGGACTTTACCTCAACCCCAATAATTCTAACTCTGATGCTAGGAGCTGTCGGCGTACTCATTCCAGTAATTAGCGTAGTAAGAAAAGAGAAAAACGATTCACTTTATGGCGGAATTGCATTTGGTGCGTTAGCTGCTGCAATTGCATTTGTTGTATATCAAATAATTTCACACCATGTTACACCTGCAGCAATTTTCTCAAAGGACGTACTTGCAAACGACATGTTTGGATCTTTCTTTGCAATTGCAATGTTGATAGTCGGCATAATGACAACAGTTGGTTCATTCAATTACATGAAAGGAAAAGGGAATCCAGCTGTCTACTATTCCCTGATAGTATTATCGTCAATAGGAATGGTGTTGATTGCATATTCGACTGATCTAGTAATGTTATTTGTTGCTTGGGAATTGATGAGCATTCCAACTTATGTCTTGGCTGGGTTTCACAAAAAGGATCCAACCTCAAATGAAGCAGCTATCAAATACTTTTTGTTTGGTGCACTATCTTCAGGAATAATTCTCTGGGGAATATCAATAGCATACGGTCTTACGGGTTCAACCAATATCGAACAAGTGATAAATGGATTTTCGCATCTAAGCCCAGACCTGTTACCCTTGGCCATACTGGCAGTTGGAATGTTCATAGCAGGATTTGGATTCAAAATCGGTCTTGTACCTTTCCACATGTGGCTTCCAGATACGTATGAAGGGTCGCCGCCAACAATCGCTGCATTGCTTGCAGCAGGAACGAAAAAAGCTGGCTTTGCTGCGGCTCTACGTGTAATAGTAATGGGTGCAATAGCCCTTAATCTTCAACTGGTCTCTTGCCCTTGCTGTAATAGCCATAGTCACTATGACTTGGGGAAACCTGGCAGCTATTAGGCAGAAAAGCATCTCAAGAATGCTTGCATACTCTAGCATCGGTCATGCTGGATACATTCTGATTGGCTTGAGCATTGCTCCATTTACTGCAATTGGTATTGCAGCTGCACTATTCCATATTCTAAACCACGCTGTCATGAAAGCTGCGGCGTTCATAGCTGTGGCAGGGAATAGCCGTAACACTATCTGTCACTCACATTGACAAGCTTCGCGGACTTGGAAAACGAATGCCAATTACTTCGCTTGGTCTAGTCATATCCCTTTTAGCTTTAGCAGGAGTTCCACCACTCAATGGATTTTGGAGTAAGCTCATGTTGTTTCGGAGCTGCGATAAATGCTGGTACATCAATACCATGGGCACCATACTTGGCTGTCGCAGGAGTGTTGAACAGTGCACTATCTCTTGCATACTATGGTTGGATAATACGAAAGATGTACTTTGAAGAAGGCGAATCTGAAAAGAGAGTGAAAGAACCAAGATCCATAATAGCTGTCATGATATTTTCAATAATCTTCATGGTTGGAATTGGAGTGTATCCAGGTCCGTTCATTGCACTTGCAAAATCAGCTGTACCAGTTCTTACAAGTCTTCCTACTATACATTAAGCATAGTAAGATCTAGCAGACTCTCAAGTCTTCTTCTTGCAGGACCGTCATCCATTTTTCGAAGTGCTATCTTTGCTTTCTTTGAATAATTGGTTAGCAACATGTCCATATGATCAAAAACATTACGCGGGTCTGAGCTTTTCTTAATCAATGTATTGAATAGCTTGTCTTCGTTATTCCAATCCTGTAAATCGTCGCGAATCTGGTAGGCAATTCCCATGTTCTTACCGTATTCCGCAAATGCCATGATTTGTTCTTCATTGCCTCCGCCTAGGATGGCGCCAATCTTTGTTGCTGCCTCAAATGCGGTAGCTGTCTTGTATTCGATTACTTTGAGATAGTCATCAAAGGTGATATCCTCGCTTGTCTCTAGCCTTGTTTCTATCATCTCGCCATCACTCATCATCATGGCAGTGTTGGCAAGTTCTCTTGCTATTCGTGAATTGTCAAGACGTGAGGATATGTTCAAGATTAATCCCAGAACAAAATCGCCAGTCATTATACTCGTGTTATATCCATACTTGATGTGAAATGGATCCTTTCGCCTTCTTAGAATCTCATTATCGATTATATCGTCGTGAATTACAGACTCGGTGTGTAATAGTTCAACTGCGCAAGCTGCAATGAAAGCATGTTCGTTACACTTGCCAACACTTTCAGCAGCCAAGACAAGAATGATCGGTCTTATTCTTTTTCCTCCCTCAAGTGCATATTGCAGGGGTTCGAAAAATTCTGAAGCGGAATAAAGTTCCAGTTCTTTTTTAAGTGCTTGATTTATTGAATCAATATAGTTTTTGTAGTCTTTGATTAAAGGATTGATCTCAAAGTTTTTTCTATCCAAAAAATTGCACTAGCGTGCGTAGGGAATGGTAAGAATATTAATGCTTTTGTAGGTGCTCCAGCCGGGATTTTCATCAAATAGAATTTGAACCCGGGTCGGAGGATTGAAAGTCCCCCATGCTTGACCGGTCTACACCACTGGAGCCCGACCTGAATCCTGTTTCTTATCCATAAAATCCTTTTGGAGTCATTCAAAAGATTTTTTTAGTACTGAATTTTGATAAATCGCATGAGCACGCTTATTCAAAGAATTGATAAAATCATTGAAGAACAAAGTCTCCTAAAACACAAATTCTATGTGATGTGGAATGAGGGACAATTATCGCTTGAATCTCTTAGTGGTTATTCCAAAGAATACTTTCAGTTAGTAAAATCAGTTCCTTCTTTTGTTGGTGCAATAATGGAAAATAGCCCGTCTGATCTACGAGGAAAAATCTCAGCAAACCAAAATGAAGAATATGAGCATATTGAACCTTGGACAAAATTTGCAGGCTCCTTGGGTGTCTCACGTGAAGAAATGCAAAATTATGCCGGTCTTGATAAAACAAGACAGGCAATATCTAACATGTCTGCATTGATGACTTCCTTTGAAGAAGGTGCAGCCGCAATGTATGCTCTAGAGCAAGAAATTCCAAAGATCAGTCTCTCAAAGATTGATGGTTTGAGGAAATTCTATGGTATCGCAGACGATGATGCAATCGAATACTTTAGACTTCACACTGAGGCTGATATTAGACACGCTGCACTGTGGAGAAAAGTACTCGAAAACACACCAGCATCCAAGGAAGATGATCTAGTTCAAACTGCCGGCAAATCAATGGAAGCTCAGAATCTCTTACTGGACAGCTGCCATCAAGCATACTGTTAACTCTATACCATTTTATATCACATATCAAATTGTTCTGTCGTTGGGCCCATAACTCAGCTTGGTAGAGTAACCGGCTCATAACCGGTGAGCCAAGGGATCGAAGCCCTTTGGGCCCATCAATTTAACTCAATTAACTTTTGTTGTGTATTCTAAAAGAAAACTTGTTTTAGTGAATCATTTACTTTGCAACACTCGTTTAAACCGTGAAACCAATTTTAAAATAATCAGTTAACTATCTTGATTTGGCTGCAATGAGGAATCAGAGTTATGGCTGAAATGAATGATGTAAAGGCATTTGTCTGAGCTGCCAATAATCTAAAAGAGATCTGATAAATTTGACATAAAGAACATCTGCATGAAACGATACAGAGTATATATAAAGCCCATATATAAGGAGCGGAATGCCTCAAACAAAACCGATTGTCAGTATCGAAAATGTTGTGGCTTCTGCTTCAGTTGATCAACGCATTGATCTTAATGTCATTACTCAAACTTTTCCTGATGTTGAATATCATCCTGATCAGTTTCCGGGTCTTGTCTTTAGAATAAAATCTCCTAAAACTGCAACACTGATCTTCAGTTCAGGTAAAATGGTTTGCACCGGTGCAAAATCTGAAGAACAATCAATCAAAGCAGTGCGAACTGTAGTCCAAAAATTAAGAAAAGGAGGAATCAAGATAAAAAAAGACGCGGTAATAGTCATCCAGAACATAGTGGCCTCAGCTAGTCTTGGAGGCAAAATACACCTAGAACAGGCGGCAAGAAGCCTGCCTAGGAGTATGTATGAACCAGAACAATTTCCTGGCCTGATACACAGAATGCTTGATCCAAAGACTGTCATCTTGCTATTTGCATCTGGAAAATTAGTCTGTACCGGAGCGAAAAAAGAGTCAGATGTATACCGGGCCGTACATAATCTACACACACTACTTGAAGAAAAAGAACTAATGATCTACGAAAGCTAAATACTCGGCTTTTTTGCCTTAGGACGCATTCATTTGTTTTTTGATTCGCTCAAACGTTTGCTCATCAAGTAGTTTTTCATCATATAATAGACTTGAGATTTGTATCACGTCCATAACTTCATGTAATTTTACGCCTTCTGAAGCCAAAAGTTCTCTTGCGCCCTCAAATCTATTTACTATAACAAATGCATCAGTTACAATCATTTTGGCTTCCTTTAGTGCCTTTATGGCATTAATTAGTGACTGTCCTGTTGTTCCAACATCATCAACAAGCAGTATCTTTGTTCCCTGTGTTATCTTTCCCTCTATTAGGCTGCCTGTGCCATAGTCTTTTGGTTTTTGTCTGATGTATACAAGCGGCTTTACTGTTTCTATTGCTAAAGCAGAAGCTATCACAAGCCCAGATGTTGGCACTGATGCAATACAATCAAAACTATCAAGACCGATTTTCTCAGCTATGTTGTTTTGAAGATGTTTTATCATCTTTCTAAATTGGTGCGGAAAACTTGGTATTATTCGAAGATCAATGTAATATGCACTCTTCTTTCCGCTGGAAAGGTTGAAATCTCCAAACTTTATGGCAGTACTTTCCTGTAAAAATATTGCAAATTCTTTGACAAAATCCACAGCAAAATTTACCGAACTAGATTTATTTTAACTGTCCCATCGGTATGGTATGCCTGAAATTTGGCTTAGCTATGGCCCGACAGAGGTTGTATTGGACATAAAGGTCGAAAACCTTGAGCGACAAATAGGGTCAGAGGGCACACATTTGAGCTGATTCTGACATTGTTTCAAAATTACAGTCAATAGATCTTACAAAACCAACTGAGATTGTCATTTTAGAATCCACAAAAGCAGTTCAAAAAGTAATCTCCAGTCTGTTGGAAATCTGCAATCAAAAATCACTTCCCAAACCCAGGATTCTTGTAGATAAATCCAATCTACACCTTGTCAAAAACATGTTCTCGGATCCTTCCATATCAATTTCTGAATTTAACAATTCTCAGCTAACTGGTACAAATCTTATGTTTGTCGGTGAAATGGAATTTGATGGATTATTTGGATATAGTACAGTCTCTACAAAATTATTGCGAAGATTTGGAAAAGAACAGATGTTGCATGCATATGAAAAGAAAATTGGAAACTTGCCACATCCTGGGGAAGATTTGTCAACTATTGAGGTGGCAAAAAAATTCACCGATGGGTTTGAGATATCCTCGCTTGAGGTAGTTGCAAATTCATCAGGAATAGTTGATGTATCTGCAGGGCATCCTTCTTCGACAATGGACACTCTCAAAATCTCTGTCTTCTGCAATGATAAACGATGTAGGAAAACACAGGATACTGTTTATCAGCACTGGCAAGGAAGCAAGTAATGAAACATTGAACAGATCACTTTCTGCATTGTGGAATTGTGCAAACGCTGTAAAAGAAGAAGGTCTTGCAATACTTTTGGCTGAATGTAAAAATGGCTTGGGATCAGAAGCCCTTCTTCAATATACCGAAGGCAGCATGAGTTTGGACCGATTAAAAAGCCCTGCCAAGTATATTGATGGAATGGAGAATCTTCTTTTCTTAACTGAGATTCAAAAACAATTCAAGATTGGGATCGTCTCTGTATTGCCACATCATTATGCAAAAGATAAACTTGCAATGATTCCATTTGGGGGAACCAAAGAATCAATGGAGTATGTGCTCAAAACATATGGTGAGAGACAAAAAGCTGTTATAGCATCAGATGGTTCACATGTTCTACTTAGGTAACATGGAAAACGGAAAAGCCTACTCAATATTTCCATAATACGTTTACATTGATTCTTTTATTTTGCTTAAAGTTAAATAATTAATAATTCAAGTATTCTCGTAATGCAAGTGGCTCTCAGAGACATTGGTAATTGCGTAATTCGAAGATGCGATCCTTCTGACATAATACCTGTAATGGAAATCAACATGAAAACTCTCCCGGAGCACTATTCGGATTATTTCTATGAAAGCTTGCTTGCTGAGCTACCAGAAGCATTTCTTGTGGCTGAGGCTGAAAAAAAATTGATTGGATACATAATGTGCAAGATTGAGTATGGCTTTTCAAATTTCAAAAAACTTGGATTTGTAAAAAAAGGCCATGTTGTATCTATTGCAGTTTTGCCTGAACACAGGCAAAAAGGAATTGGCAGGGCACTAGTTGAGGAAGCTATATCTGGTGTAAAACTAAAGAGATCGGATGAATTGTATCTTGAGGTAAGATGCAGCAATAATGAAGCGATAAAACTGTATGAAAAACTTGGTTTTATAATAAAACAGAGACTAAAGGCATACTACAGAGATGGCGAAGACGCGTATCTTATGACAATTGAGTTCTCATACTAGATTAAAATAAATAACTCTGCAAAAGTGTTTAGCGTTATGGCAAAACGACGTTCTGTGGGAATAATGATCTTTGTCTTATCAATAGGTGGATTCTTTGTATATGCATATTTGTTGATGCTTTCAGAATGGAGCCCAATAGTGCTTCAACTCTCAGTGCTTATGGCAGTGGGAGGAATTTTGGGAGTAATATCTTGGATTGGATATAACATGGCAACATCCAGGCCGTCGCCCTCTTCTTTCATAACTGACGAAAAAAAATAATCATTTGGATATTACGGCATCTACTACTGCCTGATAAAACCTTGGACCTACAGGTCTGACAATTTTTGAGCCAAGTACTTCTGATTTGACCTTTACAACTGATAAAAAGTGATTAGTAACTACTTCTTTGAGCTGATTTTTTTTATCTGAATGTATGTGACAATAATAGTGCAGTACTCCTTTCTGTTTTAATGCCTTTATTGCGATATCAAGAAATTCATCTGATCTCTCAGGAAGCAACATCAGAACTCTATCTCCTTTGCCGACTAGCTGTTTTTCTATGATCTCTGTAGCGTCTCCTTCTATTGACTCAACTGTACCCTTTAACTTGTTAAGAATGACATTTTCTGAACAGAGTCTTGCGGCATGTGGGTTTATGTCTATGTTGTAAACATGACATTTTTTCTTTTTTGCAGCAACTATGGAAAACATTCCTACTCCGCCAAACATATTGATGATTACTTCTCCGTCTTTTACCAAATCAGCTATTCTGAGACGTTCAGTTGCAAGTCTGGGCGAAAAAAATGTCTTTTCAACATCCACCTTAAATCTGCAGCCATGTTCTTTGTATTCTGTCACTGTGTTGTCTTCTCCGGCAAGCAACTCTAGTTGACGAATTCTGTAATCGCCTTCTACTGGAGACGATTGATAAAAGATTGACTTGGCAGTTTTCACCTTCTCCAAAAGAATTTCGCCTATTAGTTTTTTTTTGGAAAGTAGGGCGTCTGGGATTCTTAATATTATTATGCTTCCTATCTGGTCAAAGGCACCATACAGCTCTTCAGTTTCCTCTGGTGTCAATATGCTTGCCATTGCTTGTTTTAGCATCTTTGTCAATTTCTATAATAGAAATGCCCAGATTGTTTTTGTTCTCTATCTAACCTACTTTCTGATTTGTTTACTCTGGGCCTCATGCTTGTTTCGTCTCTTCGATAGGTAATCTCAAGTGACCTCAAAAATTGATTCATTCCTTCAGATTTTGGCATTGGGGATGTGGCATGTCCTTCTCTACCGGGGTTACCATGGAATATTACAAGAGAATCTGAAATCAAATCCATAAGCTGTATATCATGATCAATTATTATTGCTGATTTTCCATACGAGCGAACAAACCTCTGAATTAATTTTGCCATTGCAATTCTGTCTTCTACATCAAGAAACGCAGAAGGCTCGTCAAGTGCATACAGATCAACTTTTTGTAATAAACATGCGGCAATTGCTACTTTTTGAAGTTCGCCACCTGACAAATTTTTAACTGATTTATTGTAAAGTTTTTTAATTTTCATGGGATTGAGAATAATCTCTTCTTCTGTTGTTCCGTCAATGCCTCCATTGTTTGCTTTTTCTAATAAGGCGATAACTTCTACGTCATAATCATTTGAAAGATACTGTGGCTTGTAAGCTATCTTGATTTTGGTATCTATAGTTCCAGAATCTATGTTCTCAACGCCAGCTATCATCTTCATCATGGTTGTCTTTCCCAACGCATTTGCACCAACTATTCCAAGTACCTCGCTCTTTCGGATTATGCCTGCATCAATTGTTAGAGAAAAGTTGGCAAATTTCTTCTCTAATGCAGGGTATTCGACAATATTTTCTGCCATGACGAATTCATCTGTTGACGTGGATGCGTCAAATCTAAATGCCACATCTCTGAACCTCACATTCTCATTGGGTAGATAGCCATCCAAGAAGACGTTTATTCCAATTTTTGTTGAAAGCATGTTTGCAACTATTCCATATGCTGCAGGCTCTCCATAGACAATCTCAATAAAGTCACTGAGATAATCTAGCAAAGTCAGGTCATGTTCAACCACCATGACACTTTTTTCCATTTTTGCAAGATTCTGTATAACGCGTGCTACTCCCATCCTCTGGAAAACATCATTGTACGAAGAAGGCTCGTCAAAAAAGTAAAAATCGGCCTCTCTTGAGGCGGCTACCGCTACTGCAATTCTCTGTAATTCCCCTCCGCTTAACTCTGATATCTTGGTATCTAGTGCATTTTGCAAACCAAGTTCTTGCACAAGCTCAGGAATTTTATTTCGCTCATCATATTTTTCAAGCAATTCTTTTGCAGTTCCGTCAAAGACCTTTGTAAGATTGTAGACTTGTTGTGGTTTTATGGAGGCCTTCAAATCGTTATTTGCGATTTTTTCAAAATGCATCTTCAATTCTGTACCGTGGAAATGTTTCAAAATCTCACTCCATTCAGGAGGTGAAGAATGATTGCCAAGATTTGGTCTGAGATTTCCGGACAAAATATTTACTACTGTACTTTTTCCTATTCCGTTCCTTCCAAGCAAACCCATTACCTGACCTTTCTTTAGGGAAGGAATTCGATATAGCCTAAATGAGTTTAATCCGTATTGGTGAATCTTGTCTGATTTTAATTCCTCTGCAAGGTTGACAATTGTTATTGCATCAAAAGGACAAACCTTTACGCAAATACCACATCCATTGCAGATGTTTTCATCGATCTGGGCTTTTGCAGTCTCTTCGTTTAGTATTATGCAGTCTGCTCCTGATTTGTTTACTGGGCAATATTTGATACACTCAAGCCCGCACTTTTTTGTCTGACAGGATTCCTTATCAAGAACCGCTACTCGATGAGTCATGGCTAACCACGACATTCTTAATTTATATCTCTATCAAGGAAGATTAATACAGGACATTATTTGTCAAACTAATCAAGCCGGCCATAGCGTTGGGGTCCGACCCGGTCCCATTCCGAACCCGGAAGTCAAACCCAATGTCGCTACTGTGTTACTAAGGTGCGAGAGCCCTTGGGAAGCAGTAGTGCTGGCGCCCTTCTATTCTAATGCAACAGAGTTGGGAGAGCCTTTCCATACTACTTGCGTGCAATATTCTTGTCAATGCCTCTCTTTTGGGCATCATCTGGGAAGCTTTCTACATAATCTGATATCAGTGTCCTTATGGTCTGGTCAATCTCTTCCACCGAACCTGTGTCAGTGAAGAGGTATGATATCTCGCTACAACTTACTACATATCCATTGGCGTTAGGGTCTATGGTAAAAGTTAGTTTAGGTAACTTTTGAGTTCCTACCATACATTATCTATATCGTAACAAAGACTAAAAAGATCTCTGTTTATTTGATAGATCTATGGCCAACTGTGCAATCTGCGGTGAAAAATTTGCCGATGACATACGATTTCTCAACCACATGATGGAAAAACACGGATTTAGGAATCCAAATGTTGGAACCACTGATCGAAATAGCAGAGGATATTAATTCAGTTATTATCTCCGTTCAATTCTAAAGTTACTTTAATGGTATTTTTTGGCTATTTGAAAGAAGAGTCTTTACTCTCATGAAAAGCGCCTTTGTAGTTTTACAATCATTTCCGTATATTAGAGGAGTGTCCTTCAAAGGAGTCTTTCTAGATTTTCTGCTTTAGTATGAAGAAAACCAATGGTAAAATTCCTGCTCTTCCACCATATGCTGTTTTATCTGTCACAAACCAAAACATCCTTGTTGAATCGTGATCCTTTGGAAAGATCTCTGATTTAATTTCTTTACCTATCTCAGTATAATGACCAACAATTAGGATGTTTTTTCCTGCAAGTGACTTGGCAATGCTTGCAAATTTTGAGCAATGATAACAGCTATCATCATAAATCAATATCGGTAGTAGATCCTTGATGTTCATGTCTTTAATTGGCTTGCTTTGGATTAAAATTTTGTGAAATAACTTTTTATTGGCTCCACATGCGCTAAAAATCATGGGTTTGAGTTCGCAAAATGATTATCTAGAAATTCAAATTTTAGAACAGATATGGGCCTAAATTACTATCGCATTCTCAAAAGAGTACGAGAGGCCAGAAAACTTGTCATCAAAGGGATAACAGCTGCCGGTTCTGGTCATCCAGGTGGATCATTTTCTATGGCTGAAATTATGGGGATGTATGTACTCTAAATTCCTTCATTATGATCCAAAAAACCCTCTCTGGCAGGACAGGGACAGGTTAGTCCTATCAAAAGGTCATGCATCTCCTGGACTTTTTTCAAATTTGGCAGTTGCAGGATACTTTGACAAGCCTGAAATGGAGACCCTGAGAAAATTTGGGAGCAGACTGCAAGGTCACCCAGATTTCAAGTGTCCAGGAGTTGAATTCTGTGGAGGTTCGCTTGGACTGGGACTGTCATTTTCAATTGGTATGGCACTTGCAGCAAGAATAGATGGCAAAAATCATCATGTTTACACTATAATTGGAGATGGCGAATCAGATGAAGGACAAGTCTGGGAGGCAGCCATGGCAGGATCGAAATTTAGACTTGATAACTTGACAGTTTTCTTGGACAGAAATTTCATTCAACAAGACGATTACACTGAACGGGTCATGCCTCTTGACGAAGAACTAGTTGGTGATGATATCTCTGAAATGTGGAAAAATGCAGCAAGGTGGAAAGTGGGTGACAAGTGGAGATCTTTTGGATGGAATGTTATAGAAATAGACGGTCATCGCATAGAGCAGGTTGTAAAGGCAGTACATTCTGCATTGCAGACTAGGGGTACACCATCGCTAATTGTGGCACGAACTATCAAAGGAAAATCAGTTGAACACATGGAGGATAATCCAAAATGGCACGGTGTAGCGCCAAATCCACAAATCTCTCCAATAATTGATCTAGAGCTTGACTGTCAGTTTCTTATCGCCCCGTCTATTATTGCAGGGGACATGACCAACCTAGAAAACGAAGTAAAAAGAGCTGCTCATCGGAAGATCTGACTTTATACATCTTGATGTAATGGATGGTCAGTTTGTCCCTAACAAAACATTTGATCATGAAAAAATAAAACAACTACGACCAATCACTCACATTCCATTTGACACCCATCTTCATGATAAATGAACCAGTAAAACATGTTAGAGACTATGCTAATGCTGGCAGCGATATTATCACAGTGCATGCAGAAGTTTGTGATGAATCAAGCTTTGGTGAAATTCATGATATTCTACGATCAAATGAGATTGGTCTTGGTCTGGCAATTAATCCTGACACAGAATTGCCGTCTTGGTCTGAAAAATTCATTCCAGATTTGGACCAGTTGATAATAATGTCAGTTGTTCCTGGAAAGTCAGGTCAAAAATATATTGAATCAACTCACGAAAAAACTCAAAGAATATCAAAATTCCTTGCAGAGCGAAACTTCCAAGGTCTAATTGAGGCAGATGGAGGGAGTAGATCTATCAAACGTGGAATCGTGCTTCTTGGACGGTGCTAGGGTATTTGTTGGAGGCAGTGCCATAATAGGACAAAAAGATGTACGTCTAACCATTACCGAGTTCAGAAAGCACTTGATGCACGCAAGAAGAAAACTTTTGATAAATAAAGCTCACAGTCTTGGCGGTACAGAACTTGTAAACAAGTGGATAGATCTTCACGAAGTAGGAAAGAAGAAAACAGAACTTCTTCAAATTGCAAAGGAGGCTGGCTTTACTTGACAGAATTTGCAGATATGAGAACAGTTTACGGGGATACTTTGATCAAGATTGGAGAAGAAAATCCAAACGTGGTTGTAGTAGGTGCAGACACCACTGATTCACTTAAAACAAAGCCATTTGGTAAAAAGTTTCCAAATAGATTCTTCAATGTGGGAATTGCAGAAGGAAACCTAGTAACTATTGCAGCTGGTCTTGCCAACGAAGGCAAAATTCCTTTTGCCAGTACCTATGCTGCCTTTCTACCTGGTAGATGTGTTGACCAGATAAGAAATGCAATTGCGTATCCTACAAGAAATGGAAAAAATGGACTAAATGTGAAGATGGTTGTTTCTCATGGTGGCTTGAGTGTGGGTGCTGATGGGGGATCTCATCAACAAATTGAAGACATTGCAATAATGAGAGCTATTCCAAACATCAAGGTTCTAATTCCTGCAGACACGATTGCCGTAGAAAAACTCACACGACTAATCTCACAACAATATGGACCATTTTATATGAGACTGACAAGATCAAAATCACCAATCATACATTCACAAGACCAAGAATTCCAACTGGGAAAAGGAATTGTATTGCGTGATGGCGCTGATTGTACCATTGCAGCATGTGGAATAATGGTACAGATGGCGCTTGATGCTGCTGATGCGTTAAAACAGGAAGGAATTTCATGCAGAGTGATAGACATGTTCTCGAATAAAGCCAATTGATTCTGATCTTTTGGAAAAAGCAGCACGTGAGACAGGTGGTATTGTTACATGTGAAGAACACAATATCATGGGAGGTTTTGGTTCTGCTGTATCTGAGGTAATCTCTGAGAGATATCCAGTACACATGAGACGAATAGGTGCCAAGGACCAATTTGGCGAATCTGCACGAGACAGTGAAATTCCACTGTTATTAGAAAAACACGGTATGACATCAATTCATATATCTAATGCTGTTAAAGACATCAGGAGTAAGAAACAATGAAGATATTTCTTGATACTGCAAATCTTGCTTCGATAAAAATGTACAATGACATGGGTCTTGTAGATGGAATAACAACCAACCCATCACTTTTGGCAAAGGAGGGAGGAGATCCACAAAAAACAATGGAAGAGATTGTTCGAACTGTAAAAGGAGATGTAAGCCTAGAGGTAGTCAGTACGGAGACTTTGGGAATGATAGATGAAGGAAGACGTCTTCAAAAATATGGCAAAAATGTTGTTGTAAAATGTCCACTAACTGCAGAAGGCCTCAAGGCATGTAAAATTCTAACATCTGAAGGAATACCTGTTAATGTGACTCTTTGTTTTTCCGTAAATCAAGCCATATTGTCCGCAAAGGCAGGGGCAAAATATGTGAGTCCATTTATCGGAAGATTGGACGATAATGGTCAGGATGGAATTCATTTGATTCGAGAAATTCATGAAGTGTTTCAAAATTACAAATTTAGCACACAGATTCTAGTTGCAAGCGTAAGGCACCCAATGCATGTTGTAGAGGCAGCAAAGATTGGGGCAGATGTAGTAACCTTACCTCCTGATGTATTGGGAAAGATGCTAAAACACCCACTAACTGACATAGGCCTAAAGAATTTCCTTGCAGACTGGGAAAAACTCAAGAAAGAAAATCCAAACATCAGAATTTAGCTAGAACTGAATAGCTAATTGTCAATGCTTTCCAATCCACTGGTATCTGTATTCCTTCATCAAATAGTTCTGATTTGATATCATTGGAGTCTGTCTTGGAATGCGGCTTGGCCTCAAAAAATCCCTAGACTTCCTTTGTATGGGATTGGCACTCTAAGCTCTTTTGGATTTTTCAATAAAAATCCATACTTGTGGTCAAGAAATTCACTACTTGCCAAGTGTTTACTGTAATCAGACTTTAGCTCTTTTGCAGTATTGTATACCTTGACATCATAAAGTTCTGCTCTGCCTATTATTACCCCAGTTCTAAGGCTCTCTTTGTCAATTCCTAGTTTTTTGCAAACCTCTGTTTTTATTACAAGTGGCGCATGCACAAGAAATTCGCCTCTGAATTTGGTGTTCCATGTTCTCAACTCGACAGTTTTCTTGCCCTGAATTATGAGATCTGCGTATGGTTGAGAGACTGACAGACATTTCATGTCAGTCTGTTCCTAGTACATTTAGGACTCGCTTTGGAATCTCATTTAATCTGCTTACAGCAAGAGTACGTTCGTAGCCTAATCTTCTCAAGTTGTTTGCTATTGTGATCGAATATCCTGTATCGGAACCAACACCTATTGCTACCATCTTTATTCCTAGCAGCTTGAAATCTCTCATTATTGATCTGACAGCATCTGGATCTGATGGCTCTCCATCGGTTAGTGTAAGAAAGATGTCAGGTTTTTTTGAACGTATTGTGGGCAGTAAGAGATTGTAAACTTCAGCTAACGGAGTACTGCCGTTGGCCTTTATTTGTGCAAGTCTCTTTGCCGCAGTATTATTCCACTGCAAGTTTTCAGGTTTTATCATCCAACACTGTTACTTGTTTCTGTTCTGTGTTAAACGCATACACTGAAAACTGTACTTTTAAAAAGTCTAAAACTTCGCAAAGAGCAAGCGTTGCTTTTTTGTACTGTATTTCTTGCTCAGCTATGCTAGAAGAGTGATCAAGAAGTATGAATATTCTTGTCTTGATTGCTATCTTCTTGTCTGCGATGAATGGTTTGTGGCCTTCCATGTAGGTCTCCTGGTCAAATTCGTCCCCTGTAACCAAATGTTGTTCTTTCCAGCCTGACTTCCATTCTTTGAATTTAGCTTTTAGATTATTGATCAAATCGGTATCGTAGATTCTAGTTTCATCCACATTTGTTAAAGCAGGAATGCTAATGCCTATGACATCCGTTGTTAGACCCTTATTTTCACTCCTTTTTGCTTCTTCAAGCAAGACCTTGAATTCATCAAATACCTGTTTTCCTTCTGTAATTTTTGTTGGATCTAGTTCTCCAAAGTCACTTTCTCTGTATTTTGAAACCTTGTTCAGTGTTCTCATGAATTCCTGCTCTGTCATGGCAATTCCTGAGGCAATTTTTGGTATGGAGATGGGAATAGTAAGAAGCGGATCAATTTCCAAAGATCTGATAATTTCAGAAGCCTTCTTTTCCATCCAATCAGTTCCATATTTTTTCTCCACTGCTTCTTTTATTGCCTCATTAGCTATTTTTGCCGCTTTCTGAATTTTCTCAAATGCACTCGGAGGCATCTCTCCCTTTATGTCTCCCAACAGGAAATACTGTGTAAATCCCTCGACAAGTCTATTGTGACCATACAATGAATTGAGTAATGGTCTGTACAACCACGCAAATCCGTAATTGAATATTATTTCTTCATCCATCCCCTGCCAATATTCTCTGCCTATGGTCTCTATTCTTCTCGTTTCTAATGTATTTAGTATAAATCCAAATGCGTGATCATTGCTTAGAATTTTAGTTGAATGCCTTATTCTCATTGCTTCATACCAGAGAGCAGTTCTGAACTGTCTGTATTTTTGAAAATCTGTGCCTTGGTATTTGTCCAATGGGAAAATTACAACTTTGTTTTCCCGTCAACTTTGTTTGGACTTCTTTTTGATCCTTGATGTTTAAAGTGATATTTTCCTTTCCAGACCATCGTCGAACTAGAAACGTGCCTATCTCAAGTATTGTGTCATTTCTTAGTTGTAGTGAACGCATCAATTTCCAAACATCGATGTTATGATATCATTTACTTTTTGATATTCTACATTGCCCCACTGTGCATATACATTTGCAAATACAATGTCGGCAGCTTGTCTTGGTTTCATTCCGGAATCAAGTATCTTGCCAAATGCTATGGTTTCACGCAGACTGGGTGAATAATACAATTCTTCAACTGCGGCTGCTTGTCGTAATGTATTTGCAAGCCTGATTCCCTGAGCGAGCTCATTTTCATGGGACCCTTTTACATATTTTTTTACTATTTGTAACTCGACATCTTCTGGAGGATAATCAAGCCTAATCCTTACTGGAAATCTACTGAGCAACTGTGGCGGAAGTTCTTTGGTACCAACATGTGATAGTGGATTTATAGTTGCAATCACAAACCATCCCTTTGCAGCCTCAATTAACTGACCGCTAGATTCTTTGAGTACTAGCTGCCTTCTATCATCCAACGCTTCATCTAATCTAAGCAAAACATCTGCTTCAGCCGAGTTTACCTCATCAAGATAAAGCATGTTGCCTTCTTTCATAGATTTTACCAGTATGCCTTCTTCAAAGCCCACTGTTCCACTCTCTAGCGTTTTTGAACCTATCAGGTGGCTCTCACGAGTTCTTAAACTAAAGTTAATTGATTCAAGCTTCATCTTTTTTCTTGCAGCAAACTCTCTGACAAGCGTAGTTTTACCAGTTGCCCTTTGGGCCTATTATGAGAACAAATAGGCCTGAGGCATATGCTTTATCTAAAATTTCAAAGGAATTATTCCAGTCTATGTACAACTGCTCCGCTAGCATAATTGATAACTGATTTTTCCTTAATTTAAGACTGTCTTAATTTATCCGCACTAGTTCTGGTTTTCAAGTCTTGCATAAGACTCGTCTAGGATCTTATGTAGCGTCTTATGCCATGCATCGTAACCATCTGGTGTCTTTGGAAAATCATGGTAATGCTCTGTCAAAGCCTTGTTTTGTTGTGCAGTAAACCTTAATCCCTCAGCTAATTTTTTGTTCAAAGCTCCTCTTATCATCATTCCAAGCTTTCCTAACTGTTCCAAAGTCAGGATGCTCTCCTTTACTTATGGCCTCAACATCCAGCTTTGACAAAAAGTGTTTCATTCCATAGTTTATCTGTTCATTTGTCAGAGTTTGGAGTAATCTTCGGAAGATCTCAAGTCCTGCAGTTTTGTAGCCGTAATCATTAATGAAATCAATGTTGTATTGCCATAATCCTCGTTCGCTGACGTCTCCTGCTTCGATTGCTTCAACCGCGTTCTTTCCAATTATTGTTGCAGCAACTATTGCAGGACCGATGCCTCCAGCATCTAGTGGTTTTGGCATCCATGCAGAATCGCCTACCAACATGTATCCATTTGCAACCAAGCAATCATTCTGTCTTCTTACTGAGACTTGCCAATTGCCTGTTACATTTACTGAGTCACTTTGGTCATCAGATAATCTGGGATTCTTTATTGCCTTGTTAATCTTGACATAATCGTTTATCAATTTGGTAACATCATCGCTTTTTCCTAACCTTTGATTTCTTTTCAGCAGCTCTTTTTGCTGTACGCCTAATCCTATGTTTACTTTATTTTGACCCTTGGGAAAGACCCAGCCGTATCCTCCAGGAGCAATGTCTTGATCTAAATGTATGATGCAGTAATCTGGGTCAAAATCTATCTTATCATCCACGCCATGCTCGAATTTCATTATGTGTCTTCCCGTGGATTCTAAATCGTCACGGTCAATCTTTTTTTCAATTTTTGAACTTATGGATAGTCCATTTCTTAGCATTGATGTAACGCCTGTGGCATCAATCACTATCTTTGCAGTTTTCTTGAATGGTTCATTAGAGATAAGATTGGTTCCTTCTACTCCTACAACAGCACCGTTTTCATATGTGAGACTTCTTAGTGCCACAGAAAACTGCATGTTGATTCCCATCTTCCTTGAGTCACTAAGCTGACGTTTGGGCAGTTGTTGTCTATTTAGCATGAAACCGTCTCCATCAAAAGGAATTGAAGTTTCTCTATCTGGTGAAAAGGCCATCACTCCTTTAACGGGATGTTCAATCTCTGGATTTCCCCAACTGATCTTTATTCTCTCTGTCATGTAATCGACAGTGTTCTTACCTACTGCATCTCCGCAAATCCAACCGTTTATTGTCTTCTTACCTACGGTTGGTTCTTGATTTCTATCTATAACTAGAATTGATAATTTTTGATTTGAATAGAAAGCGGCTGATTGTGCTGCGATCATTCCAGCCAAACCTCCACCTGCTACTATAATGTCGTAATCAGTTTTCACAGCCAAAAAACGGGATCTACTCTATTTAAAAGAACCGTATCTACACAGATCAGGTTTTTGGGTCGGTTCGTCGCGGCTTCCTCACAGCGTATGCTCAGACTGGAGCGGCAAAATATTTTACCTCATTCCCTTTTGTCTTGGGTCTTCAAATACTATTAAACTATGCTTCAAAGACAGAAAATTTTGTAATTTAGACCTTCAATAATTCAGTATATGTTTTTGTAATGTCGGATTTTTTGTAAATTGGAACTTTTATCCTAATTTTTACTGCATTATTTTGTTGCAAGCTGATGTTCTTTCTTGCGAGTTCGCCTTTCCCTATTCTGAGAAATAAAGAAGAATCTTCAAAGTACATGTCAATGTTATCTAGAATTTCATCTAGCTGTAATTTAGAAACTTTGGAAACCAGCGTCTTTACAAAGCCTTCCGCCCTTTTCTTTGTAAGTATGATTCTAAAAAGCAGGATTGTATTTCCATAGTGGCCTACGATTTTCTCCTGTGCAAACTCTTCTTCTTTTACCTGAAATATGTCAAAAAGGGGCATGAAAATTTTGTTGCTATCTTCAGTAGCGTGAAGTATCACCTCGATACTCACTTCTACTTGGTTTGCCATAGCACTAAGTATCTTGTATGGCGATTAAACTATTTGGCTTGCAACAGGACAGTCTCTGCTTCTGCAGTTCTGATTAGTTTTGCCTTTTCGATTCCTATGTGCCTTACATGAATTACTTTCTTAACTGCTGCCATTATGTCAGAATTTATCTTACCAAAAGCAGTAGCCTGGATAAACTGGTCTATTGTCATCTCTGGTATTGTTTTTGCCATTACGTCCTTTGCAATCAGCCTCAAAGCATGCTTTCTTGAGGTGTTAAGCTTTTTCTGAGTTAAGGCAATAATCTTGACTCTGAAAAGATATCCGTCCTTAGTTCTTACATCTCCGATCAAAGTAATCAAAGAAGAGCCGCGTCGCACAAGGCTTCTGAGAAACTCCTTGGCATACTCATATCGTTTAAAGATTGAAATCGCAGTATCTCCTTCTACTTTGCTTATTTGGAAGTAAAGCTTGAATTGATGTTGAGAAGGATCGCCTTTTACAATGTCAAATAAGGTAACTTCGACAACTCTGCCGACAGCACTTTCATCGTCAGTTATGGGAATATACGCAATTGGTGCGTTGTTGAACGCTAAAGGAGCGATAACTGTAACCCATTTTTTCTCTCTCCACTTGTCTTTGACTCTTGTAGTCTTTTGGCGTGCCAACTAAAACCAACCTTTGAAGCCAAAATATAAGTTATGTCAATACTTTTCGTACTCAAAACAAGATCTAAACTTCTCCTCAAGCCGACGTTAAAGACTTTTTAAAGTAACTTTTTGCGGCTTAAACTATCGTGATATGTGATTTGTACAATATTTTAGATTGTGCTTGTACCGACGTATTTCTGTAAAACCTTTGGTATTGCTATGTGTCCGTCCTTTGTTTGAAAGTTTTCCAGTATTGCAACCATTGTTCTTGTAGTTGCAACAAGAGTGCTGTTTAGCGTATGAAGGTACTGTGGTTGCTCGTTTGTCTTATCGCGGAATCTTATCTTGAGCCTTCTTGCCTGAAACTCAAGACAATTCGAACAAGAGATTATCTCTCTGTAATTGTTCTGACCTGCCATCCATGCCTCTAGATCATATGTTTTTGCAGAAACCTTTCCCATGTCACCACTTGAAAGTAACACGACTCTGTATGGTAACCCAATTTTTTGATAAAATTCCTCTACGATGGCAAGCATTTTTTCATGCTCATTCCAAGATTCCTCAGGCCTTGAAAAAACAAATTGCTCTACTTTTTCAAATTGATGGACTCGAAATATCCCTTTTTGGTCACGGCCATGGGCTCCTGCTTCCTTTCTAAAACACGGGCTAACTCCTGCATATCTGAGAGGCAAACTTTTTCCTTCTATTATCTCGTCTGCATGCATTGAAGCGACTGCATGTTCTGATGTGCCAATTAGGTAAAGATCTTCTCCCTCCACCTTGTAAATCACATCTTCAAAATCATGTGCAATTATTGCCCCCTCCATGGAATTCTTGTTTATCATGTAGGGAGTTTGAATGGGCGTGTAATTTTTTTCAGATAGAAAATCTAGTGCAAACTGGATTAATGATTGGTTTAGCTTGACAAGTTGATTTTTCAGATAGTAAAATCTTGCACCAGATACTTTAGCAGCTCTTTCAAGATCCACTAGATCAAGACTTTGTGTCAAGTCTATGTGGTCTCGTATCTTGAAATCAAACACGGGGATGTTTCCCCATTTTTTTATTTCCTTGTTTGCCGTTTCATCCTTTCCAGTAGGGACTGACTCGTGAATCATGTTAGGTAGCGTTAGGGAAAGTTTCTGGTACGATTCTTCAGCTCTGACCTGAGTCTCTTCTAGTCTCTGCAAATTCTCTGAGACTGAGCGCATTTGTTCGATAAGACTTGACGAATCTTCATTTGCTTTCTTTTTCTTTGAAATCTCTACTGATATCTGATTTCTTGTTTTTCTCAGTTCGTCTGTTTTTATTATCAGTTCTCTTCTTTCTTTGTCTAGTTTTATGAGTTCATCAAGCGAGAAATCCACATTTCTTGCTTTGAGCATATTTCTTATTTTGTCAGGACTATCTCGGATGAGTTTTGGATCTAGCATTAACTGGTCACTCTGAGAATAACTTGAGTTTGTTCAAGAACTTCATCAATAGTAGAGATCAGTGTTCGTATATTTCCTTTACCTTCAAATGTAAGAATTAGCGCTTCTTTGGCATTTTCAATTTTAAAGGACAAATCCTTTGGAAAATCTACATTGTCAGGTTCCAAAGCTTTGCGAATAGCTTCTGCCTTTTTTTCAGAAATGTTATTTAGAAATACTTGCACTTTGCATTCTAGAGACATTTTCTTGCAGGTAATCTAGGAATTCATCTAATTTATCCTTGGTAATTCTGGCACCGGCGGCAGCATTATGCCCGCCACCTACTCCTGAAACTCTTGAAGCACATTCTCTCATGAGTAGCCCTAAATTCACTTCTGATTTGCAGCCTGTTGATTTTCGTGAAGAGAATTTTATGGTGCCCTCCTCGCCATTTGTTCTAAGTATTATTATCTTTCCAGTGTTTTTTTGTGAACCTCCAAGAAGTGAAGATACTGCCCCTGTCATGTTTTCTGGTACTAGGCCCTCGCCATTTACAAGTACGTAAGAACCATTGTCTGTTACCCTCCATCTTTCGCTTGATAGTGTATTCATGTATGTTCTCAAAAATGTCCTGTATTCTACCAAAATGCCCTCTCCTTCTTGCAACATTTTTGTTCTATCTCCCATGCATATTGCAACCCCTACGCCGGCCTTGCGTATTCTGCCACACGAGTTTAACATTGTAGAGAATTCTCTTGCATCACGCAAGAAGCTTCGTCTGTCCTCTCCTACCAGCGTGTATGTGTAACCGACAAGCTCGTCAATAATATCACTAGCATTCTTGCTTGGAATGAATTTTGAAATAGTTTGTAATAGAGTCCTTTTTTCGTCTTCAGTAAGTTCTGATGGCACTCTCCACCTGCCGCCATCTTTGAGTTTTATTCCAGATGAATTTAACAATGAGAGACATGCATCGCGATTCCACGTGAGACCTTCTATGAAAGGCTGTGATGTAAAGGCAAGAGCATCGGGAAGTGGTCTTGTTTCTCTTCCTACAAGAAGTATGTCAAGATCAATCTCAACCTGGTGATTCTTTTTTGCTGTTGCAGCAATTTCGAGGTTGACGCCAGTAAAAGATTTTTTCTCTCCCTGATCCTGTCTGTCTCCTAGTGCAGCTACTACTGCAATCCACGCCAAATCTGTATTTTCTTTGTGTAATGCATTTGAAACTAAATATGCCATACCGCCGGCTGATACGTCCAATCCGCCATCTAGGCCATATTTCCAGGCATTGATGACTCTTTCATTATCCAATTCTTCTTGAGGAATTTGATGATGGTCAACAACCATCCAGTTATCATCAAGTGCACCATCCAATTCTTTTGCAAATCCTCCTCCAAGATCAGTTACGATGTGAAATTGCCTTGAATCGTTTTTGAGTTTATCAATCAAATTTTTGCTAAACTCATTGACTGTTTTAACAGTACATTTTGCTCCAGATCTGATAAGAGATTTTGTTACAATACTTCCAGATGTAATTCCGTCACAATCTAGATGAGTTATTACAGAAATATTTTTGCCAGACCTTATGCAATCAGAAACTTTGTCATGAAAATAGGATAATGCTTGGTCAAGCTTACTCATTACTCAAGTTGAGCAATGACTGCCTTATATTTCCAAGTTTTGGGAATGCGGTCGATCTTCTTGTAATATGAGGACAACCTGTGAACTTTGGCCTCTAACAATTCAAGCGATCTGACATTTCTCTTATCGGACTTGTGAGCCTTTAGATGCTTTTGCAGACCTAATGCCTTTGTAACAAGATTGTTGAGGTCTTCTGGCATGTCTGGCTTGACTCCTCTTTGTTCCAAAATCTGCACTATTGATTTTTTAACAACTTGCTTGGTAAGTGGAATCGCATATTGATCTCGTAACTTTATGCCAATCTCGCTTGTCTTAAGACCCTCTTTTGCATACTTTACTACGAGTTCTTCTATCTCATCTGGAGTCTGCTTTATCCAAGTTGGTGAACTAGGAGTAACAGGTCTGATGGAATGAGATTTTCCGTGTCTATGTGAATGGAGTCGTCCCACGAAGCGCTTGTTTTTTCAGCAAACATAAATGTTACTTGCAGATCGGATGCTCCAGATTGCATAAGAGTTAAATATCAACAGAAGTCATTTTGAGTAGGTGCTATAGAATGAACAAACCAATAATTATTGGAGCTGCACTACTCACTCTCTTCGTAGTCTCATCATTTGCTCCATACGCTGCGGCACAGTACGCAGGTGTGGGAGGCGGTGGTACGGTTACTCCTAGAAGAGCAGCTGAAGCTAGCGCGATCAAGAATAGCTGATGTACAAGCAAATCCACACGCTGGTTCTGGTACGCCATACCTTGACGCTAATGGAGTCATTGGCGCAACAATTATCTCTGGCGCAATATTCGGCGGAATCTTCATTGCTTTCGTCGTAAGAGCAAAGCAAGTGGAAAAAGCAAGAAAACAGCACTAGATCTTCTCTTTTTCTTATTTTATTATTTATTGCAGGGATCTGCCTTGCCAAATCCCACAGAAATGTATATATCGTACATAAATTGTTTTGAATAATATGATGAGCGCGATATTCATGCTCGTAGGCATGCTATCTAACTTTGCAGGTCAAATAGGTCCAAACTATGACCCGCTCTTTTACGACGTCATGACCTACATATTTGCAACGATGATGTTCGCAGTATTCTTACTCGGCGTCATTGCTTTCTGGCTCAGAGCCCACGGATTGGGTCAAAGCGCTGTCCGCGAAAGATGGGTGGCAGAACTCGATAAGCACTTTGAGCGCGAAGGTATTGGTCTGATACCAGACAACGGCAAATACTGGTAGAATTCCTCCTTTTTCCTTCTTTTTAATCAAGCCCAAGGTATCGTAAGATTCTTTGGTGTTTCTAATTTGCTTTAGATGTCGTAAGATTAGTGATTGTTCTGACTAGTAGGGGGGGTAAATGTTGGTGCGCCTTCACTGTTCTTTGTGACAAATTCAGCCTTGTAAGTGGCACCATCTTGTAAAACGGTATTTATGAAATCAGGCGACTCTAGTCCGTTGACATAGATCTTGGACGTTTTGTCATCCGTATCGCGATAATCAAACCCGCTTATCCACAAGAAATGGCCAACCGTAAATGCATATGGCTTGGTCCAGGCAGCATGAATTACTCCATCATCTGATAGAGTGTACATTGACCGTTGGCAGTTTGGTGTAATCCCAATATTGGCAGGTATGTTTTGTTTTACTCCGTCTACGTAGATCTCCATGGTGGCACTTATTTGGTAGGTTATGTCACGGCCGTTTATGCATTGGTAAAGAGGATCATCTGCTTTTACTATTTTTTGTATTACTAAGGTATTGGTTAGTGCTATTCCGATTCCTATGGCCGCCGTAATTGCAAGATATCTGAAGGTTTTTCTTCGTTTTGAAGGATCCCCCATTCCTGGCCAGATCATGAGCTTGTTTTAGGCTGATCGAGTTATATACATTCACATCTTGTATGCGATGCTAAAATAATTTGGTGAAAAATATGTAAAAGAAATTTAGAGTGAGGACTCGCCGCGCTTCTTGGTTCCTACATCTATGGCGTCATCTACATTATAGATGAATATCTTGCCTTCACCTGACATGCCAGTACTTGCATGAGATGTTATGGCATCCACAACTTTGTCCACCATGTTATCGTGTACTACCACATAGATGTTTATGTTCACATTATAGGCAGATTGAAATCGTCCACTTCTACCGGATGAGACCATCTCTCTTGGTCTTTTTCCTCTACCTTTTGCTGTGAAATATGTGAAGCCACCGATGTCAAGTTGCGTTAATGCACTAAAGACTGGCTCTAACTTGTCTTCTGGAATTACAGCTTCTATTTTCTTCATAGCTAGATTCATTGCAACTATGAAATGCTTTTATTAAAATTATTGCTTAGAAGTATATTCAAGAAGAACTAATATCATAGAAAGATAATTTTAGGATAAAATACCTTTTATAGAACAAAATCCCAATTTTGAAAGAATGAGCGAATCTAAAGTCAAGAAGGTTCCAATCGTAGGAAAAGTTCAAGAAAAGCTCAAACAAGGAATAGATAACTACAGAGCAGCAGGTGACGCAGCACCAAAATTTGACGTCTATGATGTGATAGAAGAAGTTTTTGCAGCAATTAATCCAACAGTAGCTGACGAAGGTAAAGTAACAGTTGATGAGGTCAGCGGTTGCTTGCGAGCTTCATATCTGGATAGAAAGATCCATCTGAGAAAAGTCACAAACAGATGATGTCAAAAATTATGCAAAAGAGTGCATTGAGCATCATGGAAAAACCCGTAACGGGAGAACTTGATGCAGGCTCTGGCGTAAAACTAGTTGGTACAGCAGAAAGAGTTGAAGACGATGTAGCGATGGTGTTCAAGGCAGTAGATGAATTACCAGAAATGCCATATCCAGAACACTTCATACAACTGAATTCGTATCTGCACATGTTTGACAAACCTGAAGGAGTGATTGTCTACTTCGACAAGGAAGGAAATGAAATGGAATTCCAAGTTCCAAGAAGTAACAGACTCATGGGTGAAACCAAACGTAGAGCTCGTATATTGAACACATTGTTGAAAAATAATGTAGCTCCTACAATCGAACCATCAGAGAAATGCCTCGAATGTCCTCATAACGAAAAATGTTACTACACATCTGAGGACAAGGTAAAGTGGGGATTCTGGGCTCGTGGAAAATGGCGCGAACTTAAACCCAAAGACAGCATCCTATAACTACACTTTTTTATACTTTTATTTTATGGAATACCAATAATTGTATTTGATTTTTCATCTCTGATCACAACTGAATTTTCTGGAATCCATTCGTACGGTGTAACTAGATATTCCATGCCTCCAATTGCCAGTGTGACATATTTGTATCTTGTAACTAGTTGCTTATTTCCCACAGATCTAATTATGCAGAGTAGAATTATGTACTCCTATATTTCAATAAATTAATTCTCATCATTCTTGAGGAAAACGCGAGTTTTGTACGGTTTTGGCAGATCTTTGTGATAGTAGAGTGCCTTGATTCCATGTTCAAAAGGCATTATCTTAATCGAGTCTGTTGGTTGTAACGTATTGTCAGTTTCTCTGAGATACTGGCTTCAGTTCTCTCTCAGACATACTGAGAATTTCATCTACACTTTTTCTGCTTGGTTTCAATATGTAAAAAATTCAACTCTTGTATATAATGTAGCTTTCTAATGTTTCATTATGAATAATAGTTCAATAGGTCTAATGTTAAATACAGTAAATGTTTTCAAACGTTTTGTATGGTTGACACTAAAATTGATTGGTTTGATGATTTTCTAGGTCTTGGATACCACATGTATGATGTTAAACCAACAATTTTCCTAATGTTTGATGGAAGAAAAAAGGTTGGCAATATTTGGAACAAAATAATAAAATATTTTCCAGACGATGAGATAAAAATCAGATTTGTAGAAAAAGAGTCTAATTATGACTTTGTTCTTTACTGTCAATCACGCATATTGTCAACTACATGGGTTTTCTTAAAATCTCTCAAGATTTCTGAACATTACAAACAATTCAAAGAAGACTATGAAGGCACTGCCAATCTGAAGCTTGCACTGTATATCCCAAAAAAAGAAACATATGAACTTGAGATATTCAAATATATAAAAAGAGTCACGGACGTCAAATTTCCAGCCGAATCTGAAATAGAACAAGATTTCATACTGTCAAGGTCAATTAAGAATCTGCAGAGTAGACCTGACAAATATTGATGACGAATCTCTGAAATAGATTTTGAAAACACTACATGTGTGATTTTAGCAAATTTATCCAGTCAGTCCAATCCAAGCTATAATACATCAATGGTTGTCTCTGTGGGTAGCTTATCACTGATCTTGTTATTGCAAAATCATATTTTTTTAACTGGTTTTTTTTATCCTTGAACGTTATTCTCAGAAAATTCACTTTTCTTATTGTAACGCTTTCTGCATCTACTAGGGAATTTAACGGGCATATCCAGCTCTTGGAATTCTTGGATATGTCCTCATCTAGATCCGCCTCGGAATAATGGGCAAGTTTTGTTACTTTGGCCTTGTCATCCCCAAAGTACTTTTCTCTCTCTTTTGACATGAGTTGCAGGAATCTTGGCACAAAGATCAGGTTTTTGTTTGTTAATGCAAGAACTCCTTCCTTGCTTTTATGGAAGAAACCTGATAATCCGTGAGCAATGTCCCAAATCTTTGGAAGAGAGGCTGTGATGTACTCATCATCATCGATATTAATTCTCATTAAAATGATGCAACCTGTTATAGTAAATCAATCTATCTTGTTGATATGAAAATATTAAAAATAACGTGGATTTTATGGATGGCCTTCGCCTTCAAATGTCATTCCATAAGTTCCGACATGTTTGCCTTCTTTGATTCTCTTGTATCGATACGCCCTTTCACCAAAGTAAATGGCAATCGTAATTCCAAGAGCAACTGCGGTTGCAACGAATATAGTTATGTCCGCTTCTGCCATGTCAAACATACTTTGTAGCTTGTATAATAATTTTTTTTAAGATTTTTTGAAATTTTATGATACCATGTTTGATGATCAAAATGGCGATCAGTTGTTACTGTATCATAAAAAGAAGTTTTTAGGATAAAATACCTTTTATAGACGGCACCTTCTCTACGAAAAGATGTCGGAAACAATCTCGAGAATGCCATTACAGATACTATCTAAGCACAAATGGCCTATCGTTTTTGCCCTGGCAACATTGGTTGTTACAATGTCAGGATTCACTGCAATGCAAGAGGCCAACGCACAATTTGGTCCGATTGGTAATCTTGCCAATCCTCAAAAGACAAATGAAATTCACTGTGGTCAAGCAATGACGCCACCAGGCAACGGAACTTTTGGTGGTAGCGAAGCTCCATGTATTGATACGGGAGACACGACCTTCATGTACATCGCAGCTTGTATCGTCATGATTATGACTCCGGGAGGTGTAGGCTTCCTATACGGTGGCTTGTCACGAAGAAAACAGGCACTCATGGTGATCTTACAAAACTTCATGGTATATTCAATTGTCAGCGTTCAGTGGGTCATTTGGGGCTATTCAATCATGTTCGGTCCATCTGCAGATCCATATGGTTTCATTGGAAACTTGGATTGGGTTGGACTCAATAACGTCTTCCATAATGCACCAGCTGATGTTTATGCACCAACAATTCCACATTTGGCCTATGTGATGTTCCAGCTCATGTTCGCTGCTATCACACCTGCATTAGCAATCGCAGGATATGCTGATAGAGTGAAGATGAGTGCGTTCCTAATACACATCGTATTATGGACTACGTTCATCTACGACTTTGTTGGACATGCAAACTGGTCACTTGGAAGTCAGGGTACTTCGGTAGGTTGGTTAGCTAAAATAGGAACAGAAGACTTTGCAGGGAGGTACAGTCATCCACATTACATCAGGTTTTGCTGGATTAGCTGCAGCCATGTTCCTTGGACGAAGAATAGGTTATGGAAAGGCTCCATTTGAACCTCATTCGATTCCGCTAATCATGTTAGGTGCTATACTCCTCTGGTTCGGTTGGTTCGGTTTCAACCCAGGAAGCGCAGGATTTGCAGGTTTCCTTGAAACACAAGCATTCCAAAACACAAACCTTGCAACAGCTGTTGCAGCAATTTGGTGGATGTTTTTGGCTTGGGCTCACACTGGGAAAGCGAGTGCGATAGGTGCTTGTAACGGAGCAGTAGCCGGACTTGTGGCAATTACGCCAGCATCTGGATTCATAGGCACATGGGCATCAATAATTGTAGGCTTTGCATGCGCAACTGTCTGCTTCTATTGTGTCCTGATAAAGAATAGGGCAAGAATAGATGATGCTCTAGATACTTGGGGTGTACACGGAATGGGCGGTGTACGTTGGTGCTCTCTTAACGGGTGCATTTAGCGAAACACGTATCAATCCGTATGGTCACAATGGACTATTCTTTCGGAAACCCAATGCAGTTTGTGATAAACTGTGAAGGTGCAGGATTCGGTGCAGCATGGTCATTTGGTATCACATACATCATATGGAGAATACAGGATGCAATTTGGCCTGGTGGTGTAAGAGTAACGCCAAAAGAGGAAGAGATAGGCTTAGACTTGGCACAAGTAGGAGAAAGGGCATACTCGCAGTTTGCGGAGTAGCGCTTTCAAGAACCCCTTTATTTTTCTGTTTATTTTCTATTGGGTACTTAAAATATGATCAAAATGAGACTTGAGTTTGTATTGATTTTAGAAACGGTAAAAAGGATGGGGGCTTAGACTCAAGCGATGGTCGATAGATGGCTAGTATTTTGTGGCTTGCAATTTGTAAGTGGAATGCATAGGATTTTTGTGGTCGATTTTATACGCGAACTCCGATCTTCATGTTTATTGGGAGGTTTCTTTTTCTCACTTGGCGTATTTGCCATAACGCGATGGGGATACGATAGGTGGAAGTCAAAACAAAAACCAAGACGACGCAAATAAAAATTTCAAACTTTTATTGTAATTTAAAATAATTTTTTAGAGATTAGGTTTGTTTATATCAACCACATTACGAGGATCCTTGATATTATTTGTCCAAAGCCAATCGTCTCGTTTGAACAGAAAACGAAGATTGCTAATTTTTGCAGTAATTACAGCTATAGGAGTAACGGTTGCACTTTACAATGCATTAAACGGCTTCAATTACACACATTCAAAAGAATGGAGTTTTGATTCTTATCAAAATAATACTGCGCCTGCAGACTTTGCGCCTTTTCAATTAAATTCTCCATCGGGACTGTGGATGGTAAAGTCTGATAGCTCGGCTCCATCGCCGCCTAATGTGCTAGTAGCATCGCCTGTAGCGAACAGCTCGGGGTACCATATGCAAATAATGCCAAACTCTCCTATGGTATCTGATGCACAAATAAGCGTGAAAATTAAGATAATTCCAGGTCATGCTGTAGAACAAGCAGGCCTAATAGTGCGTTTTATGGATCCAAGTCACTATTTTGTTCTGGTATTGGACCCACTGAATAATAGAATCTCACTGTGCAAATCCGACACTGAATTCCTAATTTGTAATTACGAAGCTCACGCTATAGTCAGTGTAGGGACAGTGGCATACATTGCAAGCCACCATATCGTCCCAAGGCATAGGCGGTTGGTTGGATGGTGTAGAGTTTATCAAAGCCAATAATCCAATACTATCTGACAGGACAAGTTGGATTGTGGACCAAGGATGATACTGGAGCAGATTTTGATGATCTGTCAATAAACTATTGATAACTCAATAATTTTCGATAACAGATTTACAAATTGAAAGTTTAATAAAACGATTATCTGAAACCAAAGTATGTTATTTGGAATTTTTGCCGTATACATAATCCTAGAATCATATCTGTTGAAACAACACTCAGAAGCAAGAAAATTTTTCTTGAAATTGAAAATAAGCTGAAATTGAACATCAAGAAATTTCATGTATCTGAAGATTGTCGCATTCTACATGTCGGTACTTGGACATGAATGGGATAATCATCCTGGATGGAAAAAGTGCACATGACATAGAACATCTTTGCATCGCTACTAGAATTTCGTCGATAAGTACGATGAAAAGTCGTACTCTGCAATCAATTTTCAAGATACTAGTAAAGCTACTAGTATCTGAAAATCGTGTATGCGTAGGCGTACATTTTCACTGTGCCTCAATAGGCAGGAATTAGTATGGCAAAGACCAAGGATTTGCTGTGAGCTCAGATAATGATAACAACACTAAACGAGTCGGCCTCAAAAGTCAACTAGTTCTTGCGTTAATTCCAAGTTTTATTTCGCAGATGATTGCATTTTATCGAATCAAAAAAGTGTTTTATGGAGTTATAGTTGAGGTTGTAATTTTTTTCATTGCACTGGTAATCAACTTGGCAATATCTTGGCCTGCCGGAATGATAATTGCCTTGCCGATAACAGTTGGAGTGCCAACATATTACATCAGAAAGTGGACTTTGGAATTTAATCGTGAAAATAAAGGATTATTCAGATAAGTAAACTATCAAGTCGGGGACTTTAATAAAATGAAAAGAGAGGGGGTGATTTTTCTAAATCACTTGCCAAGGTCTTGTTGCAAATGTAACCGCATAACCGACTCCAATGATTATTGATTGATATACAATGTTTGTATATGGAATTGGTTTTACGATTGGGTCGCCTGTTACGACTATTGTTTGTCCTGGACCAAGACCTGGACCGATGCTTGCTATGTTAAGCTGCGTATGCATGTGATATACTGCTGGTTCTAGAGCTCTAATTGTGAGCTTGTATGGAACCACTCCGTTTGCTGGAATCGTGATTACGTTTCCAGGTGGATCTCTTGCGACGATCTCCCATCTGTTACCTGCGTTTGGAGAGTCACCGTATACTGTGTACCAGCCTCTTAGGTCTCTGTTTACGAGGCTCGTAAACTTGCCAGAGTCTGTCAGAGTATCGCCTGTTTGGACAGATTGTTTAGACCAAGTCTCATCGTCTATCCTAACGAAACGGCTTTGCAGCTGTGCCTGTACACCGTGAGCTTCTGCATGTTGGAACATTTGTGCAACTGATGGTCCAACTGCTCCGAGTGCGACTATCACACTGATTGCAGCTACAATAAACTTCTTATCGACCATATCGCTTAACTAATCCAACTGACAAACAACAATGATATATGTTTTGCCCTGCCTGTTGTCGATCTGAAATAAACGTGAGGCAAATGATGATTAACATCCATGTTCATCATGGTGGCATTGATTATTTGCTACTAAATTAATACTAGTATTTCATTCTGGAGTTAGATATATTTTATAATTTTTAGGCTAGATATGTAATAAATAGAATTAATATTGTAGTTTCTATAACTGATACTTTAAATAAACAATTAACAACTCACCATACATGGCACAAATGCCGGCACTTATTCCAAAAGAAGTTGAGATCCAGAGACTGAAGAAGATCTGGATGATCATCATCGCAATGGGATCTGTCGCTGCATCAGTAGAGGTCGACAACTTTGTTGACGGCTCTTTACATCAAACATCCATCAGAGACAGTGCCTTCACACCAGCACACTGGTGGTTATACAGCCACTTTATTGCTCTACCATTAGGTTGGGCTTCAGTAGCAATGTATGACAGAAAGGTACCAATCCTGAGAGGTCCAAACAACTCGATGAATACTGGTCTTAAGATGACTATTCTAGGTTATCTTGCAACCATGTTTACAATCGGTGTTAATGAATTGTGGCACTTTTGGTATGTAGAGGAAATCTTTGCAGTTCCAAACCACTGGATGTTCAATATGGGTGTAGTCGTAGCATTCATGGGCGCACTTGCCTATGTAGTTAGAGTCTACGCACGTCTTGTCGAACTTGGCGCAGAAACACCAGGTGAGAACCCATACGTTGCAGAGATGTACAAGATGGCCTTAGAAGGCAAACTGTACAGCAGATCAATCCCATAAACACGCGCACAACGCGCATTTTTTCTTATTTTTGAGATCAACTAATGTGAAATTAGTGCTTTCGTTCGGGAAAAACTTAAAAGCAAATGCCTTTCTAATTAAGCCAAATGACCTTACCAAAAGGATTCGGTTCAGGTGGCGGCGCCTCAAGTTCTGATGTCTCCAAGATGATTGGTAGACGTATAGAGAACTACATTGGTCCAATCACAGGCATATTCATTGCCTTGTGGCTAGGCACATGGGGAGGAGTTGCCGTTGCAGTTACCTACTATCCGTGGGCATATCCACCGCCAAGTGCACATTTTGCACTGACTGTTTTGACCATCATTGAGTCTATTGGATACCTATTCTGTGTTAAAGTAGCAACAGAGGGTACAGATAAGGCAAAGACATACAATGGTCTTATCGCAGGTGTGATCGCAGCAATCGCCGTCGCAACAGTTTTGACAGATTGCTTCTTCTTCGGATAAAAGGAATATCCATTTTTCCTTTCTTTTATTAAATACGCCTCAGCCTAGGCTTTCTATAATGCTGATCTCGTACATCATAAAATTTTATATACATCACCTAGTCATTAGTAGCTAATGGTCTGGCTAAGACGATGTACTCACTACTTATTCATAGTAGTGGTAGCAGTAAACTCGACCTTGTTGACAATCAACGCGGGAGACTACATCTTCTATACTGACTGGGCATGGACATCATATGTGATATTCACTTTATCACAATCATTGATGCTCGCAGTCGGTGCAGCATATTACCTTACGTTCACTGGTGTACCAGGAACAGCAACCTACTATGCGCTGATAATGACAGTGTATACATGGATTGCAAAAGGTGCGTGGTTCTCCTTAGGATATCCGTACAGCTTCATCGTTGTACCAATATGGATCCCATCTGCAATACTGATGGATCTGGCGTATTGGGCAACCAAGAGAAACAAGCACATGCTTATCTTGGTTGGAGGTGTGCTGTGTGGAATGTCAATGTCGATGTTTAACATGGTTAATCTATTGACAATAGATGATCCATTAGAGACTGCATTCAAGTATCCAAGGACTACATTGCCTCCATACATGACTCCTATAGAACCTCAAGTCGGAAAGTTCTATGATAGTCCTGTAGCGTTAGGTGCAGGTGCGGGCGCAGTTTTGACAGTCACAATGACTGCATTAGGCTGCAAATTAACAACCTGGACTTACAGATGGATGGCAGCTTGGTCTAAATGGGACTAAAACCCCCTTTTCCTTTTACTTTATTTTATTAGGACTAGCCTTAGGTTTCCTCAACATCACTTTGATTAAAAAAAGTTACACAATGTGTGATCTTTTGTTATCATCGTAGAGGAAATTCTATTTTGAAATTATTCTGTATTGAAGCAAGAATATAGATTAATTTCATCTACACCAAAGCCCTTTGTAAAGTGGGCTGGAGGAAAAAGACAACTCTTGCCTGTGATTGCAAATCATGTTCCAAAGTTTGAGAGATATTTTGAACCATTCTTGGGCGGAGGTGCAGTGTTTTTCAGCCTGGTCTCTCAAGAAAGACGTGTCAAATGGTTTGTCTCTGATTTGAATTCTGATCTAGTCTTGTCTTATGTTACAATACGAGACCGAGTAAAAGAATTGATTTCTGCCTTGGAATTGCATTCTGCATATTATTCAAAGAACGCAAGTTCATACTATTACAAGATTCGCGAGAGCAACCCAAAAGGCCAGATTGATAAGGTATCAAAACTCATCTTTCTCAACAAGACATGTTTTAACGGACTGTATAGGGTAAACAGCAAGGGAAAATTCAATGTGCCTCTTGGCAAGTATGTCAATCCAAATATCGTAAACAAGGAAAACCTTCTTGCAGTAAGCGAGATACTACAATCAAAAGAGATCTCAATTAAATGCCAGGATTTTGAGCGGGCACTCAAAAATGCATCAAGTGGAGACTTTGTCTACCTGGACCCGCCATACCAGCCAGTAAGCGAGACTGCAAACTTTACAAGCTATACAGGAAAAGATTTCGGTTACGAGGACCAGGAAAGGCTGTTTGCCAAATTCAAGGCACTAGACAAAAAAGGGGTCAAGGTGTTGTTATCAAACTCAAAATCTGATGAAATCATAGAACTATTCGACGAGTTCTCTGATGGTATTATAGAGATAAATGCAAATCGATTCATAAACTCTGTATCCAGAAAAGAACTGGCCACACTGAACTTTTGATTAAAAATTACTAGTGTCTGGCGGTATCATCAGATAAAGTAAAATCAGAGATGCTTTAGAGTTGTAAAGTGTGAGCAATACAGAAAAAAGTGATCTATTGCATCTTGCTGAATCTGTAAGTGTGGAACTCTTGGAGGAAAAAAAGCCGCTGCACGACATACTGTTGGCATGCAAGCAGATATGCAAAACACTCCAGATCTTGGACGAGAATTACTGGATAGAACTTGAATTAAATGGATATCTGGTAAGATACAAGACTCGGGACCAACTTTACGATAACCTACCAAACTATAGAAAAACTGACTGGAAGTTCTATGATCTGTACGGGAACATGATATCTCTGCCGCCTGACATTGCGAATCTTTTTGGCAAATCAATCATATATCACTCTGTGGCGGATCTTGAAAACAGCAATCAGATTGTAATAGGGAATCAGTTTTTTGAAAAATTCAATAAATTCATCACTGACCATGGGATGGATTATGCGTCAAAAAACGTAAGAATACATGAGGCAAAAGTCTCAAAAAATGAGATAAACCAGGTGTTAACGGGACTCAAGAGCAGAACTCAGGAATTTCTTGACGGTATCATATCGATTCTTGAATTTGGCCAAGTGTCATAGCCACATAACTGATTTCTAAATTTAGTGATTCGCTTCAGGCAACTCATGAAAAGTTAATCTTCTGGTTTCACCTTATCTTATCATTGTTAGGGGTTGGCAAGGATTCAAAAGTATTCTGTCACAATCTACTGATTCCAGTTGTACTTTTAGACTCTAATCATTCAACAACTATTGGCCAAATTTTTGATGCCAAGAAAAGGAAAACATGAGCTCGTTTGGTTCCATCGGCGGCCTGTTGATAGGACTCTTAGGTTTGTTAGCTGCCGCTTACGGGTTAAATCCTACTACCCCTTATGCAAGCCAGGCCTTCTCGGTAGGTGTTGTGGGCGCAGCAGCTGGCGGTATTATTGTTTGGCTAAGTGGTAGAAAACCAAGAAAAAATATCCTTGTTCAACAATCTGAAAACAACTCTTCAAAGAATGATTCTTTTCAGGAACTGATAAAATACAAGAATCTTTATGAAGGGTCTCCTGTCATGCAGCGAACTGTTAACACTGATGGAATAATAATTGAGTGCAACCAAATATACGTGAAGAACTTTGGTAATGAAAAAAGCGACATTATTGGAAAATCCCTCTTTGAACATACAGCTGAGCAGAGCAGAGAGAATATGCAAAAAACATTTGAAAGCTGGAAGAAAAGCGGCAGGGTTGAAAACGAGGAGATCTGGCTTAAACGAAAAGATGGTAGTACATTTCCGACCTTGCTTAGTGCAAATAACATATACGACGACAAAGGCCGATTAATTGGAAGTAATACCATGATAAGAGATATTTCTGAAACTTATCATGCGCACAAAATCGTGGATGATCATGAAAGGCAAAAAATCCAACTCGATGAATTGAAGAAGATGGATGCACTAAAAGAGGAGTTTTACATGATGGTCTCAAAAGAATGTCAAATACCTACAGAACGAGTAAAAAAGTACTGTGATATTCTAAAAGATTCTGTAGCTGGAAACCTAGACGCCAAACAGCTTGAAACAGTAAATGAGATTCATAACAATGCTGGTAAATTAGAACAATTAATACAAGACATAATTGATGTGCAAAAACTCAACGGCAACAAAATGGAATTTAAAAAGGAAATATTGCAAGTTGATGAATTTATGCGCAATATGGATGATGTTTTCTCCCCCAATGATGGAAGAAAAGAAGATTGAATTTGTCTCTCATGCCTCTACAAAATATGCACTTACTAGCGATAAAATGCGCTTGAAGCAGGTGTTTTACAATTTGGTACAAAACGCAGTTGACTTTGTTCCGCAAGAGGGGGGAAAAATTGAGATTTCAGCACGTGAGGAAGGAAATTCCATCTTATTTCATGTCAAAGATAACGGAATAGGAATATCTGAGAAGAGAAAAGAATCAGTTTTTAAGAAATTTTACCAGGTGGAATTATCCTTTAAAAGAAAATATGGAGGAAGTGGATTTGGACTGGTCATCTGTAAGGGGATTGTAGAAAATCTTGGCGGAAAAATTTGGTTTGAAAGTAAGGAAGCGGAAGGAACCACATTTTATTTTTCAATTCCAAAATAAAGTCATCAAAAAACATTAAGCTTCGAACGGGATTCGATCCCGCGACCTTTACCTTACCAAGGTAACGCTCTACCAGGCTGAGCTATCGAAGCATGACATGCTCGCTCTTGTGAATCCTTATTAATCTTACTTGGTTTTGAAAATATTTTTCATAAAACGTTTAATTTCTCCAAACTTGTGCTAATAAAACGCAGGAGTCGCCGAGCCTGGCCAAAGAAGGCATGGCCTTTGGATGCGCGGGACTTAAGATCATAAAAATGGGTGATCCCGTCTCTTAGGGGTTCGTGGGTTCAAATCCCACCTCCTGCACCTTTTATCTTTGGTGCTTGATTCCTCTAGCGTTTAAAACTTCGTACACTTCGGAAAGTGAAAATACAAATCCGACATGGACGCAGTCTTTCTCGTCACACAATAAACAATAAAGCTCGCCGTTTTGAACTGCAACTTCTGCAATTCTGTTTTTGATGTTGTCTTTTATCACTACTCTGTCACCATCGGCTGATATTTTTTCTAGCTTGGGTGCATATCTTGCAAAGGTTTCGTCCTTTTGCATAAGATCTTCCATCATGAATGTAATGTATCCTGCAAAGCTGTTGACGCCTTTCATTGCAAGTTCGTGCCTGTTTTTCTTGTAGATGTCGTGGAATCTGTTGTAGACTTCTTCTGAAACTGTTATTGATTTGAAACCCGCTTTTGGCAAATTATGTACCTATACCGTACTTTAAAGTACTGATATTTAACGGTTCTGAACGTGGAATTGTTAACTTGTTGTCAGATCTTATTTGCGCAAGCTGCGCTGTCTATTTTGTGGCATTCCATACGTGATATTTTCTGAGGCAAAACAGAATGCTGATCAACATCACCACTCCAAAGATAACAAAAAGAAGTGGAATGGCTGTACCTGATTGATTGTTATGTGCTATGATATTGTGTATCACTGCGTAGGAAATTATTGAAAAGGCGCATGTAATAATACAGACTCTGACAATGAGTTCAGTAGCAATAGTTGCCATAACACAAGCCTGCCTCCAAGCTTAATGAATATGTTCTAATTATCTTTTGATCTGTTTTCAGATTGTATTTTAAATCAGATCTACCGTTTCTTTGAATGGTAAAATCGCGAATCTTTGATTCGAACTTTTAAGTATTTAGTATTAATGATGCGCGGTTTTTAATTACTTTTTTTGCGTTTATACCATCAATAGTGCGCCGCTTGTGATTTGAACATCCACCCTGCAGCACTTGGACCATACCAGACCATACCAAAGTACCTGTCAGCAGGGGCCTAAAATTTAGGTCTCTGCTGAATTAATAATTCTAAATACCAGAGAACCCGATTAGGAACCAGTGACACGAGGATACAATCCTGAACAAATAAAGGAAAAACTGATTGATGCTCTAAGCAAATCCAAAACCGGCCTTACCGGCATGGAGATTGCCGAAAAACTTCGTATCAACCGGGTAACAATGTCAAAATATCTCAAAGTTTTTGCAGCAGAAGGCCTTATCAAACAAAAAAGCATTGGCAGCATGAGCCTGTGGTTTGTTGAAAAAGGCGTGGACCAGCTAAATTTTCCAGCAGATCTTTTCCAGGTAAAAAATAGGTATCTGGAATATGTCTTATCTGCAGCAAGCCATGAGGCGCACAATCTCATGAGAACATCACTGCATTCTGGCGCAAACCCGTCCAAACTGGTAAGTGAGGTAATCGTACCTGCAATAGACGCTGTGGCAAATTCTTATGAAAGCGGAAAGATAGGAAAGTCGGAAAAGAACTTTCTTGACGAGATAATATCGTCGTCAATATATCTAATCAGACTATCAGAAAAAGAGGTAAACTCTAAGAAGAATATTGTAATTGTCGCAACTGATTACCAAAATTCACTTCTTGCGCAAGCCGCTGCATCTGCATTTCAGACAGAAGAATGGAAAGTATCGCTTTTGGGGGACATGTCTTCTGCAATAGATGTATTATTTGATATTGATTTGCAGAGGTTTCTCAACAAGGTGTGGGTAAAAAGAGAGGGAATGATGATAGTTGTCATATTTTCTTCTACGGAAGGTGCAATCAAGTTCTTCTCTCAAGCAGTTGATGCAAGCAAGGAGAAATTTAGCAAGAATCTCTATCTTGCACTATGCAGCAAAATTACGAAAAAGCCAAAAGTTACGGCAGATTTTATCTCAGATGATTTGGAAGCGTTACTGCAGTGGTCCCAGACTGTTTTTGAAAGTTCCCAGAATTAATGCGACAAAAGTTTTATTATCTTAAATGGAATCTCTGAGAAATCAATTCCTTTCTCTGTTGACAACAGCAAGACATTTTCTTTTACGGGAAAGCTCATGATTATCACTTTTTCTCTGTATGACATGGCAAATTGTACTGGCCCTAGCACCTTGTCAAACTCGCGCCTCATTTTTGCTCTCAGGACCAATTCCATGTACAGCATTTCGTCGTCTCTTGAATCCTCTAAAGACTTGAATCCCTCTCTCATCCCTCCTGCAAACAATCTTCCTTTTTCATTTATGATACCCGCAAACCTGATCTTAGGATCAAGATCCATTACTTTTTTGCATATTTTTTCATAATCCATGGCCTGTCATCCTATCGCCCAAATGCACTGGCAGGTTGATTCTTGGCAACAGAGGTGATATAGAAGTCACAACTATTTATCGAGATCTCTTGTGGAAACCTGTCCAAAATAGTTAAAACAAAAGTGGGCCGAATGGGATTCGAACCCACGACCTTTCGATATCTGAATAATTTTATCAGTCGAACGCTCCAGCCAAGCTGAGCTATCGGCCCAAGAAATTTTCCGATTCAACTGTCATTTAAGTCTGCTGGCTTTTCAGTTCAACTACTTATCGGGGTTTACAAACAAGCTCAGTTATTGGGGCTGGCTTTTCCACTTGATGGAACAACCCATGGACGGGTCAAAGTCTCGCTCTATCTTTTTTCCTGAAAGCAATTTCTCTACATTTGAAATCATTGTCTTCTCTGTAGGGTTGTCTTCTGGTTTCATTGCATTGTCTATTCTGCCATGGAAAACAAGTCTTCTGTCACTGTCAAAGAGAAACGGGTCTGGAGTGCAGACTGCGCCGTATTTTTTTGCAACTTCCTGCTGTCTCGTCTACAAGATACGTGAATTTTATGCCTCGCTCTTTTGCAAACGTCTTCATGGCATCAAAACTGTCGTCTGGATAGTTTGTCGGGTCATTGCTGTTAATCCAATCATTGCTAATTTTCCCTTGAATTTTTCAGCAACTTCGTTCATTGCGGAAACCTTGGCTTGTACATATGGGCAGTGGTTGCACATGAAAACAACCAGTAATGCCTGGTGTTCCTTGAATTCTGATAGGGCGTGCTTTTTGTCATCTATTCCAAGCAGGCTAAACTCTGGCGCCTTGTCGCCTGTTTTTAAAACGATCTCGGATTTGAGTAAGACCATGATATCTTTTTGGTGTGACAATATCAATAAAATCTTTGTCACACAAAGAGAACAATTAAAATCTGTGCGCTTTTCAATCCATGCAATGGGCTGGTAGTTCAGCGGTAGAATACCCGCCTTGCACGCGGGGGGTCAGGGTTCAAATCCCCTCCAGTCCACTCCTTACGATGGTTACACATATCGCTTTCCGGTCCAGAAATTCTCAAATACTGCCTTTTCTCCGGGCAAAGTAGCGACAAATCATTTGCTTTTTCTTTTTTTATACCTGACTTGGAACTCCAAAATAGAAACGTTGTCATCGAAAACAGTAATGGATGGTAAAATACAAGCCGAGTCTATAGATTCTTATGATATAACGTTTTCATTTCTGTTTTTAATGGAGATTCTACAAGAATTATTTCATATGAATCACAGTAACATTATTCAAAAGAAAAACAAAATCCATTGCGGAAAACGGAATTCCAAAACCTACTAATCCATCCCTGAAAAAGTGGGGGAGTTTTTTTAATTCAAAAACAAACAAAATGGTTGATATTGTACTTATGGTTCCTATGCTGCTAAATATGATACGGGGCAACAACTGCAAAATAATGCTGTTAAAGTCGATCGTAATATAGTAATTTCCTATTAATGATGAAAATACACCGACTAGACAACCTGCTAGCAAGCTTCTTTGAGTTGGTGTCAAATAATAGTAATGAAAAATTGATTATTGTAATAAAGTCTTCTGAGATTCAATAATATTTTAGCCTTGTAGAAAACACTGGAAATTAAAAGGAAATTTCTGTTTATCCTGTAGCAATTGTATGCTATCCGCATGGTTCAAACAGGTCGTATTCTAAACTATGAAACTCTGGTTGACCAGACATCAAACATGGACCACTTGTGACAACTTGGGCATCTCATGTATCTTTTTTTCCCAAGTCTGATTACTGTAAACGATGCGGATCCGCCAGGTATCCACCTGTAATCAAATATGTGCGAGCATTTCGTACATGTAAGCCTGGAAAGATATCCGTATCCCTTGCTTGGAAGAACTCTGAAAATTACAAAAGAGGCAGCTAAAATAACTGCAATAATCACAAATACAACTTCCTTCATTGTACAGATATCGTTAGACACTGAATAAAAGCATTGGATATCTTTGTTATTGATCCACCTTTGACAAATCCCATCCTTTTCTACCAATCAAACCACAAAAAAACAAGCAAAATACAAAAAATACAAGGGGCCATTTTTTCCTATTTTTTCCTATTTATCCAAAATGGCATCCATAGCATTCTTTATACTATGGAAAATACCGGGCAACATTAAATGGCCTGGGACTTTGACTCTGAGATGCTGCTTTATCTTGCTATGATTACTGCCGGAATCTTCTTGGTGCCAATGGAGTCAAATCCACCATATCTTTTTGCCATAGGTGCAGCACTTGTAGTATCAGGAGTTGGTCTGGTGTACCGCAAAGTAAAGAAGAACTAGTTTCCCTTGAACTTGGACTCTGCCTTGAGTTTGCTTATCAGCTTGCTAAATATCTCGTTGTGGCCAACATCTGTAAAGTTAACAGTACCGCCCTCTTTTACCACCTGTCGCTCAAACTTTTCCTTGACTGCAAATGTTACAGATGAATAGTGTATTTTTCCTTTGATCTTTTCCTGCACTGTAGTTTCAGTGTCTGGAAAAGTTGAAAAATGAAACGCAATTCCGTCTGCCCAAAAGATTGTGGGTATGCCACCCCCTGCTGATCGCGCAGTTGCAATCACCTGGGTGACCCAGTCATCAAACTTTAGCTCGAGCACTTCATGTATGATTAATTCCTTCCAAGGATCTATTGTTATTTCCAAACCTAGTTTCAACTCTAGTCTCGTTTTATTTAAAGAAGAATGGTCCATGAGACGCGATTTCTGAAAGATGGATTTAAATACTATATCGTTTCTGATTAGCTAGGTAATTAGAAAATGCAAGATTGGAGTCAAGCAGGCGTATACATACCATTGGCCGTTGGTTTAATCCCCGGATTCGTGTACTGGTGTGTAATCACTGCAATAAAGAAACACAAGTAAGTTACCACCTTTTATTCTTCTTTTTGTAATTGTATCACGCCTGAGTATATTTTGGTAAAAGCTTCTAGTCCACGTTGTATAGATTATGATATGTCGCATATGATTAATCACTTGCGCAAAAAGTATGGTATATGAGAATCATAATTCTTTCAGGTCTGCTGATTTTTGCATTGTTTTCAGCCGGCATTCTTTGGACATCGGCAGAGGGAACTGCAGCCCAGTCTCCATGCCAGCAAAATGCCCCGCAAACAGGCGAGAATCTACCTCCTTCAACTACACTTACAGTTGTTGTCTGCTCCACATACAGCAGCAAGGCGCCAGATGGAACAACGGTAGTCTTGGGCGAAGTTGAAAATACCAACAGCTTTCCAGTATCAAACGTCAAAGTCGGCATTACATTTGAGGATGCCAACAACAATGTACTAGAATACAAGACCGGCACCACACTTCTCCAAGTTGTAGCACCAAACTCCATGGCACCATTTTCAATATCCTCAACAAAGGCCAACCCGTCAATTAGCCAAGTGGCAGTTGACCTGGCAGGCTTTACGCCAGCGTCTGTAAAAGATCAGGTGTTGACAATACCGTCAATCTCACTTCAGCTATCTGACAATCTTATCTTAGATGGCACCCTCAAAAACGGAGGAACATCCACTTCCACAAATACCCATCTATATCTAATAACATATGACGTATTTCAAAGAGTAGTTGCAATTGATACAACTACGGTACCAGACACTGCTGCAGGAAATAGCGCAAACTTTACCATAACGTCTACCCCTAGCAGCAGAGCAAAAACATTCCAGATCATTGCCGAGTCTGACAATTACCAATCGATGCCTACTGATGTCACAAACATCATTGCGTCGTTGCCTGTCCTGATAAGCAACACAAACGTCACAAATCCTTCCGGAGGCCAATATGCTTCCATACCAGTAGATGCTCCAGTCAAGATAAGCAGCGACTTGAGGTACCTGCTTAACAGTCCGCAACCCTATGTCTATTATGTACAAGTAAAGAAGTTTGGAGGACAGGTAGAGTTTATTGGAAATACGACGGGCATATTCTTGGGCGGAACTGACCAGGACCACACAGAATCCATATCCTGGACTCCTGATAACGCGGGCCAGTATTATATCGAAACATACGTGTGGGACTCTAACGGCATACCAATTTCATCTGCAGGAACCAAGATTAACATCGCGCTTGTCAAATAGTGATATCATTTAATTGGTATCTGTAGTCATATCTATATGAAAAAATACAGGACAGTAGCCCTTGGCGGAACATTTGATATTTTACATATAGGACATATGGAACTTTTGCGCAAGGGGTTTGGCATATCTACCAAAGTCATTATTGGGCTGACAGGAGACGAGCTTGCTGCAAAAAAAGGCAAGCACCTGATTCATGATTATGTACAAAGGTACCACGCCTTGGAAGGTACCATACAAAGAAATTTTCCAGGTGTGGTGTATACATATTAGCAAGCTAGAAAATGACTTTGGCCCGGCAGTCTTGGAAAAAGAGGTAGAGGCCCTGGTTGTAAGTCGAAGAGACTGCATTTCAGGGAAATGAACTCAATATGCTTCGAAGACAGAAAAAACTTGCCCGATGTTGACGTGATTGTAGTGCCAATGGTTCTTGCAAGGGATGGTATACGCATATCAACATCACGAATCAAGAGATGCAGAGATTGACTCTGATGGCAATATTCTTGACCGTTGACTAGTCTATATTTGAGTAATCGTTCTAAAACCCCAAAAATACCTCTGTAGTACCATTGAAGGAAATAACTGACAGCATGCTAAACAAAATGTCTTCTGATATCGATCTCCTAAAGGACGGTCTTGATCCTGCAAACATTGCATTTTGGTACAAGAAGGTAATTGCAGAGGCAAAAGAGATGGCGCCGCCGTGGTTAGTAGACAAGATAAATGTAAAACAAGATCCAATTTTGTATCTCAAGTTCAACTTGGATATCTCAAAGCGCGCAGTACGGTATCTCATGATTGCAATAGGAAATAACATCGATGACATGCCCTATACGACCAAGCTGTACTTTCTCAAAGTGCAGGAAATTGTATCGCAAGAAATGGACAAGTCTCTGGTGTAGAATTATTCTTTAGTTATTTCTACTACATTTTGGGTGACTCTGGTATCAACAAGCCTGTTGGCCTCTTCTATTACAGACTGGATAAAATCTGCAAAGGATTCTGCTCTGACCTGTCCTTGAAAAGTATGCTGATGAGCTGATTTGTCCTTGAGCGATATCACAAGCTCATTTTCAATGATTTCAAGTATTCCAGCTATGAAGGTTTCATTGTTGTCTTTGATGTAGATTAGGCTTGCAAGCTTTTGCGCTTCATACTCGTCTTCACAGGATATCTCTTTTTTCATCTTCAAGACTTGTCAAACAAGAACTGGTCTACCTGGTCCTTTGCCTTTTCTCGCTTCTTTTTAAAATCTGCAATGAATGGCTTTGTGGCATCCTTGAGGTTGCATTTGCATTCGCCGCAAAGAAGCTCGCCTGCCCTGCACTTTCTTGCCCGCTCGTCTGATTCTTTCTCGGTGTCAAAAAAGTATCGCAGGTACCAAAATACAGAGCATATGCTAAAGTTTGCCCCAAGCTTTCGCTGCATGTCTACAGTTGGCTGGCCTCCGGTAAATGCACTTGAGATCTTTTTGTCTATTGCCTCCTCTGTATCGGTTGTAAATATTGCAGTCTCTGGAATGGAAGATGACATTTTTCCCTGCATCCCAAGTCCTGGCAGAAATTTAGAGTGGATCTGTGCAGGCTTGGGATACCCCATCTTTTCTGCAATATCCCGTGTGACACGCCAGTATGGATCCTGGTCTATTGCAGCAGGTATGAGAACAGGTGTCGGCTTGCCTTCTATGACTGACGGAAGAAAGCATGGCGCAGCCTGGATTGGAGGAAAACCTATCATTCCTATATTTGTAGAATTTTGAAATCCAAAGACTGCCTTGACAGTTGAAAATGTTATGCGTTTTGCTATCTCAAGTGCTATTGGGTAAATCCTCTTGATGTCTTTAGTATCTACCAGAATCTTTGTCTTTTTTGGATCAAACCCTACTGCTATAATATCATAGATGTTCTCTGTTGTGTGCTTTGATACGTCCTGGAATGACTTTTTCATCATTATACAAAAACTTTTCATCGTCAGTAATCTGGAAGATGAGGATTTGCACCAAATTTTTCTTGCAAATATTTGGTAAATATCCATGGCAGCAAATGTCCCATGTGGATAGAGCCTGAGGGACCCCTGCCTGTATACAGGTAAAACTTGTTGCCTTTTTCATATTCTGTTAAAATTTTATCAAAATCTCTGTGGCTGAAAAAATATCCAAGCTTTAGCATCGGGTGAACCTCGCCTGTTATCTTTTTTACGCGTGCCTGCAGCTCGTCTGAAATTTTTTCAGTGCCAAATTTCTGTATCAATTTGTCATAATCGATATCGCCTTCTACGCTCCAAGGGGTTACTGTGAAATCCTCAGACGACATTCATGGTTTAGTTAGGTTAAGGTTTAAAAAGTCTTTATGGTAAACTGGCATGATACAAATGGGAACAAAAATTTTCATAAATCTCCCGGTGAAAGATCTAAACAAATCTAAAGAGTTTTTTGCAAAACTTGGTTTTACCTTTAATCCACAATTTACTAATCAGAATGCAGCATGTATGATAATCAGCGAAGATAACTATGCAATGCTTCTAGTAGAATCGTTTTTCAAAACGTTCACAAAAAAAGAAATTGTTGATGCCAAGAAGAACACTGAAGTTTTGATTGCATTATCTGCAGAAAACAAAGCCAAGGTTGATGAAATGCTTGGCAAAGCCTTGGCTGCAGGGGCAAAGGAGCCAAGAGCACCACAGGATCACGGTTTCATGTATGGACGAAGCTTTGAAGATCCTGATGGTCATATTTGGGAAATATTCTGGATGGATCCAAAGGCAATAAATCAGTGACCCAACAATGCGATAAAAAAGTAAAAGACTAGCAAGTTTACCACAGTCACAATTGATCCTATTTTTAAAAACTCAAAGAACGTAAATGCCTTGATTCCCTTAGAATCTGAGGCCTGAATTATGATGACGTTGCTTGCAGCGGCAAGAATTGTTAGGTTGCCAGATATGGTACTTGCAGCTGCAAGCATCATCCACTGTGCCACGTTGTCACTTGAAAATCCATTGTTTATCATTACATAGTGGTACAGTGAGACAAACGGAACATTGCTCAGTACTTGGCTCAATGTTACACTTGTAGCAGAAATTACAGCATTGCTTTGTAACAAGTCATGTGGATTTGGAGTTGGTATGTGAGTCATTATCATGGGTATTGCACCTGATGACCAAACTGCCGCTGTAACTATGAACATTGCAGCAAAAAACACCAAAACCGAATAATCTCACATTCTGCATTATCTCTTTGCGTTCCTTGCTTATGAGATAGATTACTGCCGCACCTGATAGCGCTACCACGCTGACGCTAATGTTTGCAATCTGAAGAAAATGAAGTGCCTCTGTAACAAAAAAACCAATGATGGTTGCTACAAGTACAATTATGGAAATTTTTGCAAGCCTCTTGTTTTCTATGTGGAATCATCCAAGGCAATGCTTTGGTAATCAACAAGAACAAGTTCCTTTTTGAAATAAAAACGCAGTATATAGTATGTCAAAAATAAATTGATAATTGTGGGCACTGCAAGAAACTTTAGAAAATCAGTAAAGGGAAATGCTATCCCGCTTTGAATTGCAATCAAAAGATTCTGTGGGTTGCCAATTGGCGTCATGGCGCTTCCAACCGTAATGCTAAATGCAAGTGATATCAAAAATACTGCAGGCCTGATGTTTAGCTGTCTTGATATGTACACAACAAGCGGTATGCCAATTAACGCAATGGTGTCATTTACCAAGAAAGCAGAAAGAATTCCCATGCCAACAACAAAAATCATGAGTAACGCATTGACTGATCTTGCTTTTGCAAGCATCTTGACTGCAACCATTCTCAAAACTCCTGCCTTCTCAAGGGCAGAGACTATGCTGAACATGCCAAAAAGAAACATTATGACATCAAGTTGCACTGCCTTGAAGGCAGATTCGGGACTGATTATCTGAAAACCTATCATTAGTGCTGCCCCGATCAGCATGGACGCCCATATTGGTATCTTGAATCTTATTCTGCCAACTATGAGTATGTAGATGAACACAAAGATTGCAAGCGCAATGTATTCTTTCATGACTAGTTCGTACTAGTTCTACCCATTAATCTTATTTTCAAGACCCCAAAAAAGCATGCTTTAAAAAGTCTTTTTGGGTGTCTGTCATAATGTCTCAAGTTCTGCATCCGATAGAACAAAAGATCCTAAAGTCATTGCTTGAAAAGCAAAACCTGACACCAGAAGAACTATCTGAAAAATCCCAGTTATCAATAGACCAAGTAAGGCGTGGCATAGAATGGCTCAAGTTCAAAGACTTGGTCCAGGTCACAGAATCTGAAAAAAGTTTTGTCGCACTGGGAAAAAGGGGAACCGAGTCATTGCAAAAGGGACTGCCAGAGAGACAACTTGTCGATTATCTAAAATCACTACATGCATCCTCATGTGAAATCAACGAGGCAAAAGATCAACTAAAAAATGAATTTAGCCCAGCCATTGCAAACGCCAAGAAAAATGCCTGGATAGAAATACATGAAAACAGAATCATGCTCAAGGGGTACCACGATACCACATCAGAAGAAAAAATCATAAAATTAATTGCATCAAAAAATCCTGCAACTGTACTACTAGACGAGATAGAAGACAAGGACGCACTTGACTTGCTCAAAAAAAGGCCAGGAGTTTGTCACTTTTACCTCTACGAAATATACCACAGTGAGCGTAACAGAAAAAGGAACAGAGGCTGCCAAGAATGCAAGCCAGGTAACAGACGAGTCTGCAAGCCGCGCAATTGATGTGGAGGCACCTGCCCCTGTAGTCTTTGCAGCACGAAGCCATCCATTGGCAGACGTAATTGATGAGGTCAGAGAGATATTTGTCAGCCTGGGATTTGCTGAGCTGGTCGGTAACAGTACACAATCCAGCTTTTGGAACTTTGATGCATTGTTTATTCCACAGGACCATCCTGCAAGGGAAATGCAGGATACATTTTATCTCAAAGATGTCAGCGCAAAGTCCGTTGCAACACCAAAACAAATCAAGCAAGTCGACGCGGCCCACAAGAACGGATGGCACTATGACTGGCGTCTAGATGCTGCAAAAAGAATGGTCCTGAGAACTCATACTACATGTGTTACCATAAGGGCGCTGGCAGACCAAGAATACGATGAGGCAAGGCTATTCTCAATAGGCAGAGTCTTTCGCAACGAGAAGGTCAGCTACAAACATCTAGTGGAATTCAATCAGGTGGAAGGAGTAGTTGTTGGAAAGAACGTAACACTGCGAGACTTGATGGGATTGCAGATGGAATTTTATAGAAAAATGGGAATTAAAAAAGCCAAGTTCTGGCCAACATTTTTCCCGTATACCGAGCCTTCCCTCCAGTCCATGATATACAATGAAAGACTTGGCAAGTGGGTGGAGTTATTTGGAATGGGAATATTTAGACCCGAAGTTACAAAACCACTTGGCATAAAGAATCCAGTTCTTGCATGGGGAGGAGGAATTGAGAGAATTGCGATGCTAAAGTATGGGCTAGATGATGTTCGTGAACTGTACAACAACAAATTGGGATGGTTGAGGAGCGTACCAAAATGCCAGTAGTTACATTATACTTTAACAGGATAACAAAACTGCTGGGAAGAAAGATTGCAAAAGAGAAAATCATTTCCGCATTGCCATTTCTGGGTCTTGATATTGAAGAAGAAGCGCAAGACCACATCAATGTTGAATACAGCCCCAACAGGCCGGACTTTTCAACAGATTATGGCATAGTTACCAGCTTACAAGGCATACTTGGGATAAAGCTTGGAGTACCGCAACTCAGGGTCAAAAAAGGAACTCATGTGATAAAAGCAGATGCTTCCGTTGGAAAGGTCAGGCCATATATCGTTGCAATAGAGGCACTAAATGGAAAGATGGATGATGAAACCATACGACAGATAATCACAATGCAGGAAGATCTGCATAACGGTATTGGGAGAAAAAGAAAGAAGGTCTCGATCGGCGTACATGACCTGAGCAAAATAAAATTCCCTCTTGTATACAAGACTGTGGAGAGAGTCCACAGGTTTGTCCCACTAAATTCACAAGACAGCATGACTGTATCTGAAATACTTGATAAAAAAGAGACTGGCATGACATACAAGCACCTGCTGGAAGGAAGCAAGAAAGTTCCTGTTATTGTGGATTCTGCACAAAACACAATATCATTTCCACCAATAATCAATTCAAAGCTGACCGAAGTTACAACTGCAAGCAAAAATCTCTTGGTAGAGGTAACTGCCACTGACAAAAATGCCGCAGAAGACGCACTTGCCGTGGTGTCATATGCCTTGCAAAGTGCCGGATTCAAACTGTCATCTGTCAGAATATTGGGACCGAGAAACTCTACTCCACTGTTGGCATCTAGGAAAATGCTGCTTGATCCAGCACTTGTGAAAAACACGCTAGGGCTTGATGTATCAACATCTGTTATTGTAAAGTCGCTTCGAAAGAGTAGGCTTGATGCAACTGTAAAGGGTAAGCAAATTCTCTGCCTTGTTCCAAGATACAGGACTGATATCTTTGGGCCAATTGATCTTGTAGAAGAGGTTGCACTGGGATATGGTATTCAAAATCTAATCCCTACAATACCGCAGGCAAGCTCTGCCGGTCAAAAAAATAAAGTCACTGTATCACTAGAAGCAGCAAGGTCTACAATGATCGGTCTTGGATATTCTGAAGTGATGAACTTTGGATTGACAGGAAAACAGATTCTATATGATTTGGCAAAAAGAGACTCGTCTGGCATGATATCAGTATCTGACTCTAAGAGCCAGGAGCATCAAATACTGCGTGACGCACTACTTCCAGGATTGGTTGACGTCCTGTCAAGAAACATACACGAGACATATCCTCAGAAAATTTTTGAGATAGGAACTGCGTTTTACAGAGACGATCCAGTTGACGAAGAGATTCATCTTGCATGTGCAAGTGCGCACAACGATGTAAGCTATACAGAAATAAAATCAATCTTGCAATCCATTTTAAAGTCAGGATTTGATGTTTCCACCACAACAAAAATTTCAAATGATCCGTTATTTGTTCAGGGAAGAACTGCAGACATTCTTGTTAACGGTAAAAAGATTGGAATTATTGGGGAGCTGGCACCTGAGGTACTGGATAACTTTAAGCTTAGAATACCAGTAGCCGGCTTTGAAATAAAACTCACAGGCCTCATTTAGTTACGGAAGCCATTTTTGGCTTACCAGTGACCTGCATTCTCCAAGAAAACTTGTCCATATTGTTTGGCTATTGAGAATTCTGTTTCCCACGAGACATCGCCCTTACTTAATAGCTCACTTACCTGGAAAAAATAATTTTCCAAGTGAGGTGGACTTGTTATCAACACTTGACCGCCGCTATTTCCAACCTTAAATTTGTGAGGAATGCCTTTTGGAACTGTTACCACATCTCCAGTTTTAGCTTTCAATGTCTTGTCTCCAAGTACAAATTCATATTCTCCTTTGATTATGTAAAAACTCTCAGCGCCTTTTGGATGCATGTGTAATGCAGGTCCTACATTGGGAGGATGTATTACATAAAGTACTGTATATGCGCCATTAGTTTCAGAAGTAAAAGTCTTGATGGTAATCTTTGTACCGTGAAAATCAAATGTTTGTTTTATCATGCTGGAATTTTTTTTATTCTTGTAAAAAAGATTCGTTTATTTGCATTGGCCTTTCATGAATTCACGACCAGCTTTTTCTATCTCTTCCATCGTCATTTCTTTTTTCCTGGTTGCTATCGTCCACCTGTGGCCAAAAGGATCTGAAATAGCGCCTATACGGTCTCCCCAAAACCCATCCATCATTGGCATCATTGGCTTTGCACCGGCTGAAACAGCTTTGTTAAAGACAGAGTCTGAATCGTTCACATACAAGTATATTGCACCGCTTGGCCCTCCTGTTGATTTTGGCGACAAGCATCCCATTGATGGCATTTCATCAGAAAGCATTATTGCAGAATCACCAATTCTAATTTCTGCATGCATTATTGACTTGCCGTCTGGTCCTAGAAACCTGTTAACTTCCTTTGCATCAAATGCTTTTTTGTAAAATTCTATTGCGTCAGATGCTCCACTTATGGTCAGTGTGGGAGTAACAGAGTGATATCCATCTGGAATTGGTTTTACCATTATTGCCAAGTTTTGTTTGATCAAATTTATACCTTTTTGATTCCCAGTCATCTTTAGTAGAAATAGGGAGTCTTGGGTTCCAATTGTGACAAATTTATAATTTCTGAGCACGAATTTAGAAAGTTTAACAGGCAAGAAATGAAATTCTCTCGCTTTCGCAAGACAAAATTGAAAACCTTATCAAGTTATCATTAAAGAATAAAAAGTGATTGGATAGAAAAAAAGTTTTTTCAGGTATAAAATGGGAATCAATAGTGGGATATTCACGAGCAATTCGTGTAGGTTCTGTCATCTATGTTTCTGGTACTACTGCAACTAACAAATCTGGCAAGATAGTAGGAAAAAGAAATCCATACAAACAAGCAGTACAGGCAATAAGAAATATCGAGTCAACACTAAAGCAGTTTGATTCAAACTTGGAAAATGTGGTGCGCATAAGGATTTTTGTAGCCAATATCAAAGATTGGAAGAAAATCGCAAAAGCACATTCAGAGTTTTTTGATAAGATCAGGCCCACTTGCACAATGGTGGAGGTTAACCGGTTTATAGATCCTGAAATACTTGTGGAAATAGAGGCAGAAGCAGTAGTATAGTTCCAAACCACGAAATTGCACAGGCAACATTTTATACTCAAACCCTGACATCTTCAGAACTTCCATGAATATTGCATAAGAATCGCTGTTTTGTGCCTGTTATGCAACGTTGGATAAAACTCACTGGATTAATATTTGACTAGAAGATAATTCATTACGCCCCAAATGCACGCAGACGGACTGTGATGATAAAATATGATTTTTGGTCCACCCAGCCGTGCGACAGGGCACCCCGGTATGAAAACAAGATGAGGGTTTAGGCTAAAAATTACCAATGATTTTCTGTGAGTCAGAACCGGGGAACATTCATTTAATTTTTGAAAAATGTCTGTAATCGCAATAATTTTTGCTATTTTTGAACACAAAACGAGTCTTATTCTTAATTATGATACAACTTGACAATTATTGCAGAGACGGAAAACAACAGATCTATTGATATATTTGCCTTGTATAGATATACTATGGCAACTGCATATGTGCTAATAAATTGTGAACTGGGCTCAGAAGAAGCAATCATTTCACAGCTGAAAGCAATAGCCGGAGTAAAAGAAGTTCATGGTACGTTTGGAGCCTACGATATTTTGGCCAAAATTGAATCTCCAACAGTAGAAGCCCTCAGGGAGATTATCACATGGAAGATCCGTAAAATAGAGAAGATTCGTTCTACTCTAACTTTGATGGGAATCGAAGGTCAAAGTTAGTTTCCTAACTTTCTATCCCTACACTCTACATATTTTCAAGAGCATAATCTTCAATTTTTGTTTTTTCGTGCATGATATTTCTAAAAATTGCCAGAGCAAAAATTTATGAAATATAACACTAACTAGCGTTCTGCAAAAGACCTTTTAATTGTGTTATATCCTTGAGCAAATATGCTGCTACACTTCATATTTCTCGTAAAGGAGGAAGAACTTGAGCAAAGAAAGTGGGAATTCCAATATGTGGAAAAGATGGCCAATTTTTACAAGACATGGATTGAAAAGACATTTTCACAGAAGGTAGATGTCCAATCAGACGAGATGATAGTAAGATCTGGGGGAAGGTTTCGGATACTTGACACTCCTGTAATCATGGAAGACCATGTAAACAGAGGTGAAGACATTTTTCACTTTTATCTGACATATTTTAGGCCAATGTGGACAGACTGTACATGCGAAGGTTATTTTGCAGAAAACTTTGGGATGGCATGGTGGCAAAAGAGCCCACAAAAAGATGACGTCAATTTTCTAATGGAAAAAAACTGCACAAAGGTCTCTCACGAGCTTTCTCACGAGTTTCTCAGAAAAGCTAAATATAAGAACTATAAAGAACTCGTGCACGAGATATGGGACAAGCATCTTTTTGCAGCATTACCATTTGAGTACTATGATGCAAACAACAAAAAAACTGAGAAGGATCCGCTTTTTGCAACACTTGACACCTCAAGTCTGAAGCAGTAGAACATTGAAACTATGCAGTATATGCTAGACTAGGTTTCCAACAAAGGACTTGGCATTGAGCAAACTTGAGCAGCTCTTGCAAAGCTTGCGTCTGAAAAGCTGATCCGTGTCAGTAAAACGAACATGCGATATATCTGACTGTTCAACAATGTGGTTGCCGCATAGAGTCTGCCACTTTCCTGGCGGAAGGTAATGGTTCTTTGCAACCCCAAAATATCTTCCCCTTTTGTAATAGAACCATCCAAATGTCTTGTCCGATGTCTCGGCATCTTCCATTGCCATTATTTTAGCAATTTCCACACCATGACTGAAATAGGTTGCGTATCTTTCCTACTATTTATCTCTCAATGCATATATTTTGAAATCTTCTAAAAGACTATAAGTAAGTGTCTTAGAGTTTTTTCATGCCAGAATTCATTTGTCCTGACTGCGGTCAGAAAATGTTTCACGAAAATGAAACAACGTTAACTGTAGAAAAACAAGTTCATACAAAATTCTGTTCTGCTAAAAAGAAGCACTAGCACTTTGTGACAGAATAGATTCTATTTCCAAAGCTTGCTGTTTTAAAATCTATTTTGTTTTGTGGATCCTTTTTGCGAGCCTTGCTTAATTTCTCCAAGGTGACAAGTGCCTCGCCATCAAAACCAACTGAAGAACCATACACACCTTCTGAAAGTTGGTTTCCATGTTCTCCTTTCTTGATATCGTCTACAAGCTCATAGAACTTGACTGCTTCCCTCTTTGATATTGGGCCGCCGCTTGACTTGTTAAAACCAACAGCAATGTACATGCCGTTGTTTTTTACTGCAATTGGAATCTTGTGAACCTTGCCAGAATCACCTGGAATCTTTTCATTTAGAAGAATTTCACACTTGTGAAACATGCTGGAGATATATGCAAAAAAGCGATAGTTGGCATAAGTGCCATCAGAGTCTTCCTCACAATCAACAAAAACCCTATGAAGAATTTCAAGAGCCGCGTCGTTCATGCTTTGCAGACGTTCCTCGATCCTTCCTTTTCGGACCAGGTCTGATTTGCAATCTGTTGCGACCTTTTCAAGAATGAAAGGAGGCAGGTTATAATTTTTCAGAGTGGAAACATATGTTCCAGTTTTAGAAGCCCCAAATGTAGGAAAATTACCGCGACTCAATTTTTTTGTCCTCCATTTTTATAACAATTACCGTAAATCATCCCCAACTTGATCAGTTTTAGATAGCTGGTTTTTCCTTATAACTGTTCTCCAAAATGATGGATCTAAAAAATGGTGGGGCCGACCGGAGTTGAACCGGCGACACACGGGTCACTACAGCTCCAAACTGTACATCATCCTTTCGTCAGTGAAGCTAGTTAACCACTGGAGCCCTTAGCGGTGATCATGTGATCTATCCTGTCGCCATGCCAGGCTAGGCTACGACCCCACGCTTGGTCAATAAATGCACTTGAATTTTAATTTACTTAGTTTCTGAAGATTTATTGCAGACATGAGAACCTGATTAATTGGGAAAAAGTATGAATTCTACCAAACTGACACAGTTTTCTTTCATTTGCGTAACCTCAAAAAAATTAGTTGAAAAATCATGGTCAAACCAATAGTACTCATACTAGGAGCTATTCCTATACTTGCAGCCATCTTCATAGTTGTTCCTCAATTGACAAGGCCTGAGATTCAAAGCTCGGCAGTGAACTCTGAAGATGTAATGACTCTCCAATATACAAAAGAACATCTAGAAAAGATATCGTTTGGGCTCACCCAAAGCATCGGGGCAGATACTGCCGAAGTCTTGACAATACAAAATGATGGCTCTGTTGTGTACAGTCTTACAAAAAATGGCTACTCAGAGCCTGACATAAAATCTCAACTGTCTCAAGATGAATTTACGCAATTGAAGGCACTTGTAAAGGAAACTGGGTTTGTGGATATTCCAAATAACGTCTACCAAGTAAAGCCCGACGCTTCAAATTATGAAAAATATAGCATTCAAGTTACTCTCAATGGCAAAACTGTCAATCTTCAATGGGCAGACCAAAACGCCAGCCAGGAATTTGTCCCGCCGATTATAACTCAGGTACAGTCAAGCCTTGATGGAATCATAGGCGAGATAACAAAATAGGCACTCTGAAGAAAATGCGAGAACGTGTGTAATCAGTTCCACTGATGCATTAAATCTAGATCTGAAGGCATGCGTTTCCAGCTTGCTAGAACCATAAAATAAATAGATCTCGAGCCGATCAAACTACATGATTCCACTTTCAGGCGATTTTGGTAATGCAAAAGGAATAGTTCGAGAGAAGCTAGGATCATTTGAAACGCATAGGGGCACCTCAACTCTGAAGCGAGGTTTTGCTCATATGCTAAAAAATGGTGTTGTTATGGATGTTACAACAGTAGAGCAGGCCCAGATAGCAGAGGATGCAGGGGCTGTGGCAGTAATGGTACTGGATAAGCTTCCATCTGATGTAAGAAAGGCTGGAGGTGTAGCTAGGACAGCTAGCATTAGAGTTATTGAAGAGATAATGGATTCTGTAACCATACCCGTGATGGCAAAATGCAGGATAGGCCATGTCTATGAGGCAAAGGTCTTGGGAGAAACCGATGTTGATATGATTGATGAATCCGAAGTGCTCACACCGGCAGACGAATTTCATCACATCTGGAAATGGGATTTTACAACACCTTTTGTTAACGGCGCAAGAAATCTGGGCGAAGCACTGCGAAGAATTGAAGAAGGCGCAGCAATGATTAGAACAAAAGGCGAGCCTGGAACTGGGAATGTTGCAGAAGCTGTGATTCACATAAAAAATGTAAATACCGAATTGCGACGCATAAAATCAATCTATGATGCTGGAGACGAACAAGATCTAGTCAGTATTGCAAGGGAGCTCAAAGTATCGTACTCACTTGTTGAAGAGACTGCAAGTCTTGGCAGGCTGCCAGTAGTAAATTTTGCAGCAGGTGGCATATCAACTCCTGCAGATGCTGCATACTTGATGACTCTGGGATGTGACGGAGTCTTTGTCGGCTCTGGAATATTCAAGTCTGAAGATGCAAAAGAGAGGGCACAAGCTGTAGTCCTTGCCACAACATTCTGGGAAGATCCCTGACAAAGTAAAGGAAGCGCAAAAGATGGTAGACGAGAGACAATCCATGTTGGGACTTGATACCAAAGAATTTGGAACTTAGGATGCAGGAAAGAGGCAGTACTGCATGACCGGCGTAAACATTGGCATACTTGCTGTCCAGGGCGATGTTGCAGAGAACTTGACTGCTACAAGAATGGCAATGGATGAGCTCGGAGTTGAAGGAGTTGTAACTGAAGTAAAAAATCCAGACCAAATCTCAGATCTTGACGGACTCATCATTCCTGGAGGGGAGAGCACTGTAATTGGAACACTTTCACTAGTTAACGGTTCTTTGAAAAAGATAAAAGAAAAAATTGCATCTGGCATACCAGTCTTGGGTACATGTGCCGGAATGATACTCTTGTCAAAGAAGGCAAAGGATAGGGTTGTAGGAGATATGGAACAGCCACTGCTAGACTATCTTGATATCAAGATAGAGCGAAATACTTTTGGAAGGCAGAAGGACTCGTTTGAGGCAGATGTTGCACTTGAAAAGATCGGTGTGCCAAAGTTTCGTGGGGTCTTCATAAGGGCACCATCAGTCATAGATGCAGGCAAGGATGTAGAGATACTATCAAAATTCAATGAAAAAATAGTTGCAGTAAAGCAAGGAAACATCATCGGCACTTCATTTCATCCCGAACTTACAGCAGATCTTTCAATACACAAGTACTTTGTTAATCTAGTGCAAAAGAAAAACTAGAACTTCTAATCTGAGCTGCCTAGGACGATTTATATTAAATTCAGATCATTGTAAGTATGTTTATCATGGATATAGGGACAACTCCTGAGCTTGTTTCTGGCGTTTACAAAAAACTAGAGGAAAATGTTTCAAAATATAGAAAAACAATAAACAGACCGCTAACTTTGGCAGAAAAGATTCTTGCAGGACACTTGGAAGATATTGATACTTCAAAGGACTTTGAGCCTGGCAAGTCGTATGTCTTTCTCAAACCAGATAGAGTGGCATTGCAGGATGTCACAGGTCAGATGGTAATACTGCAATTCATGCAATCTGGGCTGAAACGAGTTGCACTTCCAAGCACAGTGCACTGTGATCATCTCATACAAGCTAAAGTGGGAAGTGTGGAAGACACCAGACTGGCTCTTGATGAAAATAGCGAAGTTTACAAGTTTCTTGAATCTGCCTCAAGAAAATTTGGTTTAGGATTTTGGAGACCGGGTGCTGGAATAATACATCAAGTAGTTTTAGAAAATTATGCATTTCCAGGAGGACTGATGATAGGGACTGACTCTCATACTCCAAACGCAGGCGGGCTTGGGATGGTGGCAGTGGGAGTTGGTGGTCTAGACGCGGCCGAAGTCATGGCTGGATTTCCTTGGGAGCTTCTATATCCAAAAAAAATTGGCATTAATCTAAAAGGCGAACTAAATGGCTGGACTGCACCAAAAGATATCATACTATACGTTGCATCAAAGCTTACGGTTTCAGGCGGAACAAACTCCATTGTGGAATACTTTGGGCCCGGTGCTAGAACAATAAGCTGTACAGGAAAGGCAACAATAACCAACATGGGAGCAGAGATCGGAGCTACATGTTCATTGTTTCCATATGATGAAAAAATGGAAGCTATCTTAGGGCGACAGGCCGTGAAAAGATTGCCGACATTGCAAATGCTCACAAGGAATCACTTGCTGCCGATCCGGATGTTGAGCAACATCCAGAAAAATATTTTGATAAAGTAATTGAAGTTGATCTTTCAAAACTTGAACCGTATATAGTAGGTCCACATACGCCAGACCTTGCAAGGACAATCTCACAGCTTGCAGACGATGTCAAGAAAAATAACTATCTAGATACAATCTCTGTTGCACTGATTGGCAGCTGCACCAATTCTTCTTACGAAGACATGACAAGAGCTGCAAATGTGGCAGAGCAAGCAAAGGCCAAAGGATTGAAAGTAAAGATCCCTCTCTTGGTGACACCAGGCTCTGAACAGATACGCGCTACAATAGAAAGGGATGGACAGATGGAGACACTACAACAAGTTGGAGCAACTGTACTGGCAAATGCATGTGGGCCATGTATTGGACAATGGCAAAGACCTGAACTAAAACCAGGTGAGCCTAACACTATCATCACATCATATAACAGAAATTTTCCGGGAAGAAACGATGGTAGAAGAGAGACGATGAACTTCATAGGAAGTCCAGAGCTGATTGTTGCACTTGCTCTTGGAGGAAGGTTGTCATTTAATCCGCTGAAAGACCAAATTACTGCATCTGATGGCAAAAAATTCACACTAGAGCCTCCAAAAAAGGCACCAGAAGTTCCACTGCTAGGATTCCAAAGTGTAAAAGATGTCTACGTCCCGCCTTCTGATATTCCAGATCTTGTTGCAGTAACAATTCCTGGAAACAGTAACAGGCTTCAAAAACTTGAACCATTTGCGAAATGGGATGGAAAAGACTTTGTAAACTTGCCAATCTTACTGAAGGCAAAAGGAAAATGTACGACAGATCACATATCACCTGCAGGTTCCTGGCTGCAATTTCGAGGCCATCTTGATAAAATCAGTAACAATATCTTCTTGGGTGCAGTTAATGCGTACAACAACGAAGTAGGAAAAGGAAAAAATCTCCTCACTGGTACCATCGATGCTTTTCCAGCCATTGCAAGACAGTACAAGGACAAGGGATTGCGGTGGGTTGTAATTGGTGATTCCAACTATGGCGAGGGAAGTAGCAGGGAGCATGCTGCCATGTCTCCAAGATATCTTGGATGCGCTTCAGTAATAGTGAGAAGTTTTGCAAGAATTCATGAAACCAATCTGAAAAAACAAGGCGTACTTGCATTAACATTTGCCAATCCATCTGATTATGACAAGATTAGGGAAACTGACAGGATCAGCATTGTAGGGCTCTCAGAGATACAGCCAGGCAAACAGTTGCAAGCATACATCAATCATGATGATGGTACCAAGGAGGGCATGTTGCTAAACCACTCTTACAACAATTTCCAGATAAAGTGGTTCCAAGCAGGATCTGCCCTTAACATATTGCGTGAAAGAGAAAATCTCTTGCACTAGCTACTCAGCAACTTAAAATGTTTTGGTGTGGTATTATCTGTACAATGAGCCGTAGGTTTGACCCAAGTGAATTGTACAACAGAGTAGTGCACTATTACATTGACAAAAAAGGATATTCTAAAGAACAGGCAAATCAAATAGCCCAAAGTGTTGTTCAAAGAGAAGAGACAAGGCGCATATGTAAAAATGTAAAATGCGGCCATTCAGTAGACGATCACATCAGAACAAAAGAGACGTGTCTTGTACTGGATTGTGATTGCAGGCAATTTGTCATCTAGAAACCTTTAGGATTATCTTTCCAAACTGAGCGCTTTCTTCCATCTTTTGATGTGCAAGCTTGACATCTTTGAGAGAAAATACGCTGTCAATTATTGGCCTTATCTTATTTGATTTCATGAATTTGTGCAGTGAAATCAACTGTAATTTTGTGCCAAGATATGCGCCAGTTATGCTGGCTTCCTTGCTGTAAAAAGCTCTAATGTTTACATTGGCTTCTCCTCCAGTGGTTGTACCGCAGGCAATCATTTTTCCGCCAACCTTGAGTATCTCAATACTTGTAGGCCATGTCTTTGCCCCGACATGATCAATTACTGCATCAACACCTTGGTTCTTGGTATGCTTTAGGGTCTCAGCCATCACATCTGATTTGCTTCTGTCTATGACCAGATGTGCTCCAAGTTTTCTTGCAAGGCCTATTTTATTTTCATTTGATACTACCGTTATGATTCTAAAGCCTCTTGCCTTGGCAAGAAGTATTGCAGCAGAGCCGACACCGCTGTTTGCACCCCAAATGAATACAGTGTCGCCTTTTTTGCATCTTGATCTCTCAAGCATATTCCATGCAGTAAGATATGATATGTTCAGTGCACATGCTTCAATGTCTGTAAACCAGCTTGGCTTTTTTACAATATTTTTTTGTGGAACTTGGACGAGTTCTGCATAGCCACCATGATACTTGCCAAAGCCTCCTATGATGGAGTATGATGTTCTTGGCACATCGCTTTGTATGGCGGGATATACTACAACCTTGTCACCTTTCTTGAATTTCCCAAATCCCTCCACAAGGGTACCAGAAATATCACAACCTAGGATGTGAGGAAATAAAACTTGCTTGCCAGGTAAACCGTTTCTAACCCATATGTCAAGGTGGTTTACCGCGCAATAATCCACTTTGACTATTGCATGACCATTTGCTGTCTGAGGCTCATTGATTTCTTCATACGACAAAACATCTGGACCGCCGTGTTTTCTAATTACTGCTGCCTTCAATTATGTAACATAAACAAAAATCACTATTTAAAGAAAATATAATTTTTGAGGCTTTGCAAAAAGGAGTCTATCAGGACTTTAGGTTATGCATGGCTTGCAAGTCCTTTGCAAACTGTTGCAACTCATCTGGGATTGCCATCTCGATTGAATCTTTCAAAGAGAGGTTTTGTTCCTTTTTCTTATTCCACACGTTAGAGTTGAACTCTGTAATTGGTTTTGTGAATTTTGTCCAGTCTTCATGATTTTCTTGCTTGTGGAAACTTTTCCTTGTGAACTGTCTTGTCAGAGTATAGAATCTGCCAAAGATAATCTGTAATAAATGGCGTTATCGGTGCCAAAAGAAGAAGCAATGTGGAAAGAACTTTGTGCAGTGTAAAAATTGCCGCATTTCTTTCCTCTTCGCTAAAACTGTCGCTGTATGCACGACCCTTTACCATTTCAATATAATGCGCAGCAAATACATTCCATGTAAACTCGCGAATGCTAGTTGAAGGAATGAAAAAGTTGTAATCATCAAACCCCTTCTTGCATTCTGCTACCACTTTATCCAATTCTGACAGTATCCATCTATCTGCAGGATATGTCTTGTCTGACTTTACAATAGGAAAGCCTGATAGGAATCTCGATATGTTCCAGAGTTTGCTTAGAAACTTCTTTGTAGTTTCAATTTTTTGCTCAGAACATCTAAAGTCATAACCGAGGTTTATCTCGCTTGCACTCCAGAACCTGAATGTATCTGCACCAAATTTTTGAATTACCGGGAGAGGATCGATTACATTTCCTTTGCTTTTGCTCATTTTTGTCCCGTGCTCATCAACACCATAGCCCATAATCCATGCCTCGCTCCACGGAGTCTTCCCGGTAAGCTGTTCGCATCTCAAGACTGTGTAGTAGAGCCAAGTTCTCACGATGTCTTTTGATTGTGGTCTGATTGTTGCAGGATACGTCTTTTTGAAAAATTCCTCGTCATGGCCATACTTTGAGACATATAGCGGCGAGACGCTTGAATCCATCCAGGTATCAAAAGTTCTTTCCTCTCCGACAAACTCTGTTGCACCACATTTTGTGCATTTTGAGATGGGGCTTGGATCTTTCCACGGTCTGTAATATTTGCCAGGCTCCGGTATGTGGGGCTCTGAGCATTTCTTGCAGTACCATATTGGAATTTCTGTTCCGTAAAATCTTCTCCTTGAAATGGGCCAGTCAATTGTTATTGATTCTAGCCAATTCATGAGGATCTGTTTGTGCATCAAAGGATGAAAGACAATCTTGGAGCCCAGTTCCTTTATTTTTTCCACGGACTCTTTTTGTTTTAGATAATATTCTTCCATCGGGATTATCTCAATTGGCGCCTTGCTTCTCTCAGAAATGGGAGTTCTGTGATTGATGCTTTCTACTTTCTCGACCAAGCCTTGGTTCTGCAGATCCTCGATTATCTTCTCTCTTGCCTGTTTTACTTTGAGTCCTGCATATTGTCCTGCAACTTCGGTCATTCTGCCATTTTTGCCAATAGCTACAACTTCTTGCAGTTTGAGTTCTCTGAATAACGCAACATCGTTTTGATCACCATAGCTGCAAACCATTACAGCTCCTGAACCAAATTCTTTTTCTGCTGAAGGATGAGTTCTAACCTGAACCTCTCTGTTAATGACTGGAATTATTGCGCTCTTGCCTATGGTATCCGCATGCCTTTCATCTTCTGGATTTACAATTATTGCCTGACATGCACACAAAAGCTCAGGCCTTGTACTGGCTATTGTAAGAACCTTGTCGGAATCTTTTATCTTAAATTTCATGTAAACTAGTTTGGTTGGAATTTCTTCATAGGTTATTTCTGCATCTGCAATGGTGGTTCCAGTAATCCAGTCATAGTTGTTTGGCCTATTTGCAATGTATATCAGCCCCTTTTTCCACAACTCTATGAATGTGGACTGGGTAAGTGCTCGATATTGTTCAGAATCAGTTCTATAGTATTCTGAAAAGTTGCCGCTAAGTCCTAGGCTTTTCATTATCTGAATCATCTCTGCCTCTAGGTCATCTAGTGCAGTAGCGCACAATTTTAGAAACTCTGCCCTGTCTGTCTCATGCATACGTATGTTGTGCTTTTTTTCCGTGTACATCTCCACAGGCAGGCCGTTTCTGTCAATTCCTATTGGAAATAATACGCTCTTTCCTGTCATTCTTGCAGTTCTTGCAATCATGTCTATCTGTGCATAGTGAGCCGCTGCTCCTATGTGCCAAGGTCTTCCAGATGGATATGGTGGAGGAGTATCAATTACAAAAACCTCTCCTTGTGGCTTGAAATCATAGTCCCTAGAATCTTCCCATTGTTTTAAAATCTGCTTTTCAATCTCAGGATTCCATGCGGTTTCCTTTATTTTTGGTTCCATGTTACTATGATCTTGAGATCTGTGAGATAATGTGGGCTCCTTTGTTATAGCCCTCATAGACGTATACCCCAACCGCTTCCACATTCTTTGGCATCTTGGGAACTAGAAGTTTTATTATTTCAGTTGACAGGTTTTCAACTGTTGCCTCTCCTTCTAGCAGATATGTTGTATGTTTTGGAACCCGGAGATCGAATTTTCCCTTGGGACCATCAAATGCTATGTTATAATGAATATCATCTTCTTTTGCAAGATATTTTCTGTTGATGAAGAATTTGTGATCTAGAATTGAAATCACTTCCTTGATGATCTTTTTTGCCTCTCCAAAATCAACAAGCAGGTTGTTTTTCATTTCTCCTACAAGTTCTACCATGACTGATGATGTATGGCCATGAAGGATAGAGCACTTTTCTACCAGCGGCAAGATGTGGGCGTAATCAAATGCAAACGAAGGATCCTCGATGAATATGGAACCTGTCTGCACGTCTTTTGTTTTGTAAAGTACGATATCTTCAAGCTCTTTTAGTTTGGCAGCAAGTTTTGGATGACCAATGGCAATTATCTTTGCATCAGAATTTTCTTGTTTTAGTTCCTTGTATTTTGTTATGTCTTTTTCATCATCTATGATTTCAATGAGACCTTTTTCCGTCTTAAAATCGACGTTAACTTTATTGCCATTTTTCAATGTAAGGCTGTAATCGTATTCATATTCCACTCCAAGAAATGTCAGCATCTCAGCTATGGAAAGCTCTGTCCTGCTTCTTAGGAGGTTTCCCTTTTTGTCGATATAGCGAAAATCCGAGTCAAGAATTGCCGAACCGCTTGGCATTTGAAAAATTTTGGATTGTCCGTATATAAATTCTGTACAGGTCGCTTTGTCAGTGAAAGTACTATTTTGCTAAAGAGTTGAGCGTCCTTGCAAGGTTGATGTCATTTTGTGTTATTCCGCCTGCATCATGAGTTACCAATTCTACCTTGATCTTGTTGTATACGTTGAACCATTCTGGATGATGGTTCATCTTTTCTATGTGCATGGAAGCCTTGCTCATAAAGCCAAAGGCCTCTATAAAGTCGGCAAAAACAAAATCTTTGTGAAGTTTACCAGTTTACAACACTCCATCCTTGCAAACTTGCTAGTTCTTTTTGGATTTGTTCCTCGGTTAGTTTGACAAGTGCCATGATTTTTTCTAGCGAATCCTATATTTAACTCTCATAGAAAAAGTACTAGATCGTAAATAAAATGACAAATCCTGTAACGAAAATACATGAGCAGATGATTCATGCAATACAAAAAACACTAGCAACAAAAAAAATTGCAATAGCATTTTCTGGCGGTGTTGATAGTTCACTATTGGCAAAAATTTGCTCTGACATTGGACTTGATGTGACACTACTTACAATAGGATTTGAAGGCTCACATGATATTGAATTCTCAAAAAAGATTGCAGCATTGCTTGGCTTCAAACACTTCACTTACATTATACAAAAAGAATCTTTTCCAAGTGTTGCAAAAGAAATTAAACTCAAAATCAGCACTGACAATCTTTCCTGGAATGAGAACTGTATAGCATTTTACTATGTATCAAAACTTGCAAAAGAGCATGGCATTGAAAAAATTCTCACAGCAAATGGAATCGATGAACTCTTTTGCGGGTATAATGCGTACAGGGAGGTTGTAGAAAACGGAGAAAAAGCAGTGATGGCTCTAATGGAGTCAAAACTTGAGAATGAAATTAAAATGATGAAGGCAGTAGATGTGATATCTTCGGGGTTTGGCGTAAAAATATTGCAGCCGTTACTTTCTGAAGGGTTTGTCGCCTTTGCAAAAACTGTTCCAATAAAAGACAAGATAAAAAACAAGGATGACCTGAGTTCGAAAGCACATAATTCGAAAACTTGCCCTGTCAGTTGGAGTTCCACGCGACTCTGCACTGAAAAGAAAAAAAGCACTACAGTATGGTTCGCTTATTCACAAAAACTTGATGAAATCTAAGAAAACTTGACACAGGACTTTTTGACTATGCCATGGACGTTTTTGATTATCTGGTCAGATGCGCCAAGGTGGTTTTCTGGGACAAAGATGTTGTCTATCTCATCTCCTGTGAGGTGAGATGATATTGCATCGTCATCTTTTACGGCATCTCTGAAATCAATCTCGCTTTCTAATGCTGCAAACGCGACACGCTGTATGTCTCTGTATGCTTCAAATCTTGGAACCCCTTTCTTTATGAGCGCCTCTAGTACAAACTCTGCAAAGATTTGGCCCCTTGTAAATTCTAAATTCTTCCTGATTCGCTCTTCGTTGACATGCAATTCTTTTAGAATTTTTGTCATTGCTTCTAGCATCTCATCGAGTAAAATGGCACTTGTGGGTAAAATGAATCGCTCATTTGCAGAATTTGAAAGGTCCCGTTCATGCCAAAGAGGGAATGTTTTCAAATGTAACCGAAATCTGACTTCGTAATAGCTTTGAAAGCGACGTAACGCGCTCGCTTTTTACTGGATTTCTCTTAACTGGAACAGCGCTACTTCCCATCTGTCCTTTCCTGAATGGTTCTGCCACTTCGCCTATCTCTGTTCTCTGGAGATTTCGTATCTCTACTGCCAGTTTTTCCAGCGTAGATCCAATTAGCGCCAGGGCAAAAACATATTCTGCATATCTTTCACGTGGTACCACTTGGGTTGTTACATCTGCAGGAAACAAGGCAAGTTTTCTTGCAACTCTTTTTTGAACTTCAAGTGCCTTTGCTCCCATGAGGGAACCTGTTCCAACAACCCCCAAAGTCTTGCAAATTAAGATTCGCTTCTTGATTTCTTCAATTCTTTCAATGTGTTTTGCCATTTCAAGTGCAGGATTTGCAAATTTTAAACCAAATGAAATTATGCTTGCGTGTTGGCCGTGAGTTCTTCCTACCGCAGGTATTTCCCTGTATTTTATTGCCAATTCTGATAAAATGATGGCAAGTTTTGCTATCTTGGGTTCTATTATGCGAATTGTGTCCCTCATCTGCAAAGAATTACTGGTATCAACAAGATCATTGCTTGTCAAACCATAGTGAATCCAAGGTCTTGCAGAAGATTTGCATAGCTCGCTGAGTGCCTCTACAAGAGCGGCAGTGTCATGATCGCTTTTTGCCTCTAGCTGTTTTACTCTTTTTGTAGTTATTTTTCCAGATCTTGCCATCTGTGCAATATTTTGTGCCGCACTTTTTGGAATCATTCCTATCTCTGATTGTGATTGAGCTACAGCTGCCTCGATCTCTAACTGGATATGAAATCTTTTTTTGGTCATCGAAAACTTCCTTCATGGCGTCTGTTCCATAACGGCCTGCATCAATTGGCAGAATTGGCATGTCTGAAGTAAACCATACTAGCAAAATAAATCTACTTGAAGAAGATGCAAATCAAACTCTCTTCCTCTCATCGCCAATCTTTTATACTGATATCCAAACGTGAGGATATGGATGGCTCCAAAAAAGAGAAAAAAGATGCAGATAACACAAGTGCCATGGACGAGCCTGCTGAGGACAAGGACTCTTCCCTTGATGGCAAAAAATTACATGATCTTTATAGACATACCACCAAGCTGATAAAATAGAAATTAGAAACCCGTGTCTTACTCATGATTTAAATTGTGTCCAAATATCCTTTTTCGCAGAAAGAAATGACTTCGTTAATTCCAAAAAAAATAGGAAATATGGAATATCGCATAGAGGCAGATGCTTCAAGAGGTATGAAGGTTCCAGTCACAATCTATGCAAATGAAGGAATTATTGCAAAAAATGCTAACTGATAGGACTATCACTCAAGCTGTAAATGTTTCCACGATACCTGGAGTTGTAAAACACGTAGTGGTGCTACCTGATGGCCATGAAGGATATGGCTTTCCAGTCGGTGGAGTGGCCGCCATGGATGCCGAAGAGGGAATGATAAGTCCTGGGGGCGTAGGTTATGATATTAACTGCCTTCATCCATCACTAGAGTCTATACTGAAGACGGAAATTGGAAGAGGATAACTGGAATTACAGGCAGTGACACTACCTTGTCATTTGATGTACAAGGCAAATCAACCATAAAGACAGAACCTATTCTGATTCTCAAGAAAAAACAAAATGATATCCTGCTCAAAATAACTACAAAGTTTGGAAGGGAACTACTAGTCACCAAGGACCATCCACTGCTTACAGATAGTGGGATGGTAGATGCAGGTCTAGTATCGATTGGAACTAACTTGGTCTCACATGGATTTGAAGGCCTAGAGTGCTTGGAACCTACCGAGGATGTCGTATACAATGTGAAAGATCTGAACAAGGCTATGGATGAATTGGGCATGAGCGACGTGGGCAATGCTAGAGCGCAGGTGTTAAAACATCTTGGCAGTCTAGGACTCACTGAATTAAAGACAACAAGCAACAAGCTTCCAAGGATACTAAAGCTGCTCGGCATAATACTAAGCGATGGCACAGTTCCTCAGGGAAGCAAATATGTTTCCATCTATGGAAAATTAGAGGATCTCAAATCAATAAAGAATGATCTGAATTGGTTGGGAATAAATTCCATTATAATCTCTCGGCAAAGGCACCACAAGATAAATTCACACTATGGCGAAGCTGCTTTCCAATCTGTGGAACACTCAATAAAGATATCATCTCGAGGGTTCAGAGTTATCCTGCATGCAATGGGCATTCCGTCTGGAAACAGATCTGCACAAAGATACAGAATACCGCCTTGGATAAAATCTCTTAAAGCATGGCAAAAGAGGCTTTTTGTTGCTGCATATTTTGGAGGCGAACTTACCAAACCGATTTCTAACAATGGTTATAATTTTACCATGCCGCATTTAGTGTCAGCAAACTGGAGACTTTGTTAGATAACGCATTTGAAATAGTAAATGACATAAAAGAAATCCTTGACTCTCTTGATGTAAAGACATCAACGCCAACATTAGTAGATGGCTATACCTATAACGGCAAGAAGGGTACGACAAAGGCAGTACGTTTGGGGATAGAATCCAATGCCGAAAACATGCTAAAATTTCTCAGTACTGTGGGATATGTTTACAACAAGGAAAAAGAGGTGCTGGCCAGTATGGCCTCGCTGTATCTGTGCTTTACTAGTGAGATCAAGGAACAAAGAGATAATGCACGACAGACAGCGCGAGAGATGTATTCGAGTGGAACAAGTTCTGGACAGATTTTAGCCACGCTAAAAGGCGAGTATTTTACTCAAAGCTTCATAGAGCACTCGATATGGTCTGAGAGGAAATCAGCAAGGGTTTGGGATGTCATACGCTTCAACGAGTTTATGCAAGAAGTTTCAATCGGTGATGGATACGCGTGGGACCAAATAACAGGCATAGAAGAAACTGATTATAACGGCTATGTTTATGATCTCTCCATTAACGATCACAACCATAATTTCATTGCAAATGGTGTTGTGGTATCAAACTGCGGTGTGAGGCTGGTTAGGACAAATCTTACTGAAAAAGATGTAAGGCCAAAACTAAAGGAGCTCGTACTTGAGCTCTTCAAATCAATACCTTCAGGGGTTGGCTCAAAAGGAGCAGTAAAGCTGAGCCCATCAGAACTTGATGAGGTTCTTGTACGTGGTGTACAATGGGCAGTCGATCATGGATATGGCTCAAAAGATGACGCTGACGTATGCGAAGAAAACGGACAAATAAAAAATGCAGACCCAGGCAGAGTGTCACAAACTGCACGCAAGCGAGGCTCTCCACAACTTGGCAGTCTTGGTTCAGGAAATCACTTTCTTGAGGTTCAACGTGTTGATCAGATTCATGACAAAGAGGCTGCAAACAGGATGGGAATTTACAATGAAGGACAAATCATGGTGCTAATCCACTGCGGTTCGCGAGGATTTGGACATCAGGTCTGCAGTGATTATCTTAGGACATCTGAACAGGCACTTCAAAAATATAAAATTAATCTAGTCGATAGAGAACTTGCCTGCGTGCCAAACTCTTCTGAGGAGGGTGAATCCTACAGAAAAGCAATGTTTGCGGCATTGAACTTTGCTTGGAGCAACAGGCAGATGATCACACACTGGACAAGAAAGGCGTTTGAGCGAGTCTTTGGACAAACAGAAGAAGATTTGGATATGAAACTAATCTATGATGTGGCTCATAATATCGCAAAGGTTGAAAAACACAAAATTGATGGCGAGATACGTTCGGTAGTGGTTCATAGAAAAGGTGCAACAAGAGCATTTCCAAAAGGCAGAGATGAAATCCCGCTAAAATATCGAGACTTGGGACAACCCGTCTTTATTCCAGGATCTATGGGTACTGGCAGCTGGATTCTTTTGGGAAAACCAGGTTCGATGGACTTGAGCTTTGGTTCTACTGCTCATGGTGCAGGAAGAATGATGTCAAGATCAGCTGCAAGACGCAGTTTCACTGAGAGCCAAGTTCAAAAGTCTCTTGGTGACAAAGGAATTTTCATAAAAGCTCTTACAAGAGAAGGCGTTGTTGAGGAGACACCGGAGGCATACAAGGACGTGGACGCTGTGGCAAATGTATCTCATGAAATGGGTATAGCAACAAAAGTAGCTAAACTTGTTCCTATAGGGGTAATCAAGGGATGACAGAGGAAGACAAAGAACTAGAACTTTTGAAGGCAAAACGATTACTTGAGATGCAAAAAAACATCTCACAAAAACAGAAGACTGAGGAATTAAAGACAAACCAGCCAGCTACCACGTCTACTATATCGCCGCGAGACATTGTTGTCAAGAAGCTTGGTTACAGGGGCTTGAAGTTCTTGAGAATGCAGAGGCGCAATTTCCAGAAGAGACCAGGATGGTTGTAGAAAAACTTGCAGAGTTGCTGCAGTCTGGTGAGGTTACTGAAATTATTGATGGGGGAAAACTGCTCACACTTTTTAGGTCAATTGGAATCCGAGTTAAGGTGCAAACCACAATCAAAGTTGAGCAGGATGGCAAGTTGGTATCATGGTCAGACAAACTAAAGGGAGAAACTGACGAATTAAAAGAAGAGACTGGTGAATTAAAGGAAGAATCTAAAGTAGATACTCTGGATACCTAGCAGGAAAATCCTTAGTTTATTTATGCCAATAAATCAAATTTTATAATTGTGTAATCAATCTGGAAATGTAAGATGGTTATTTTTGCAGACTTTGGCTGGGGAACTAGATGAATAACAGACCGACTATCTTAGAAATTGCAAGTACAAAATATGAAACAGATATTGAGCTAATTTCTTCTGCAATGGATAACCTGCAAATGATTTGTGAAGTACATGATGGATTTCTCATCAGCGAGCCCATGAATCGATTTGGCTGGGCGTTTTTCAAGATATTGATAAAAGATGAGCTCTTGTCTGCAATGCAACTAAAACTTGATGACAAAATTCGAGCGTCTAAAGGAAAAGCATATGAGGAAAAATTTGCAAGTTTTATGATAAACTTTTTTGAAAGTAAAAACGTGAAAGTAAAAGTAAAACTAGTTGAAGCCTAAACTCTTCTTCCTCGTTTACCGCCCTTCTTGCGGGTTGTATCGTGAGGAATAGGCGTTACATCATCAATTCTGCCAATCTTAAATCCACCTCTTGCCAGCGCTCTGATTGCTGCTTGTGCTCCAGGTCCAGGAACTCTTGATCCTACTCCACCAACAGCTCTTACCCTGATGTGAAGTCCTGTGAAACCTTTGTCATGAGCGGATCCTACAACTGCTGCAGTAGATTTCATTGCGGCATAAGGAGATGACTCGTATCTGTCTGCATTTACATGTCTTCCACCAGAGCTGATGGCTACCGTCTCGGCGCCAGAGACATCTGTGATATGGACAATAGTATTGTTATAACTACTGTATATGTGGGCAACGCCCCATTTCTCCTTAGTCTCTTTAGTTTCTTGCTCTGACAACATTTCAGAACTCTATAACGGGTTTAAAAAACATTTGTTCAGAAATTATGAGTAATCTCAATCTTGGATAGTTTGGAAGACTGTTATTGTGAAAACGTACTTGATTTCTAATCCTTGCCATATGCTTGTTTATGAGTGCCAACTCTGCGGAGCTCTATTACGTTATTGGAAAAATCAACGGTGTAGATAATTCTATTACTCTTATCGAGATTATAGGCACATGCACTTTTAGACTCTGATTTGTAATCGCCTAGTTTGATAGGGTTTTCAGACTTTACTAGTTCAGTCAAGTGCCGAGTCTACCCTTTTTTGTAAATCAGAACTCAATGAACTTGTATTGTTTGATAAACTTCTTGTTTGGCGCAAGTATCCACAATTTAACTATGTAAGTCTTTGAGCAGTTCTTCTAAAGTGCTTCGTATTATCTTAGCCTTTGACTTTATCGGACTTCATATTCTTTGATGTCTGCTATCTCTTCTGGCGTGAGATCGTCCACTGTCTTCTTTGGGTTTCTTTGTGGCTCGTTGCATGTTATCTTCACTATGTTATAGCATAGTAGAATAATTAAAACTATGTATAACTATGCGTAACTATTGAAGACGCTCCGTCTCAATTCACCCCGTCTGCTTCGCAGTTGACTAGAAAACATTAGGATCTAAGGTGAACCCATCCGCATCGTTTGAGGGGCGTTTCTCGTTCTCCGTCTCTGAGAGATACATTTTTGCCGCTGGTAACGCGACCTATTTCAAAAAGGGGCACATCTAGTCTCTTTGCAAGCCTTCTGACTGCTTGGATCTTCTTTGCAGGAACTGTGGCAACTATCTCGTACTCTTCGCCTCCACAAAAGACAAGATCTGTCAGACTCATTCTCTTCTTTTCTGCAAATGTTTCCACATCTTTTCCAGTCGGAACTGCATCTATGACAAATCTCTTTTTGCTCAATCTGCTCATATCATTTAGAGTTGTAGATAGGCCGTCGCTTGAATCCATGGAAGAAGAAAAATATCTTGCCGCCCTTAATCCAAACTCTAGCCTAGGTGTGGGCAAAAAGACACTTTTCTTGCATTTTTTAACAAATTTTGGCTCTGCTTTGATGTTCCCAAGTATGATCTTCAGCCCTGATGAAGAGTACCCAAAGGGTCCTGATGTAATTATGAACATCACCCTTTTTTTGCCCCGCCCCTTGGTAGTTATTTTTCCCGTACCAATTCCAAACATGGATACATCAATTACAATCTCCTTTCCTTTGTTTACGTCTCCCCCAACTATCTTTACATCAAATTCTCTTGAGGCTTGAGCAAAACCATCTGCCAGATCATTTATCATTTTTCTAGTAAATCCCTGAGGAATGGCAAGTGAAATGGTGGCATATCTTGGCTTGACTCCCTTGCAGGCAAAATCGCTCACACATGAAACCATGCTCTTTCGTGCAACTTGGTGTAACTTCATGCCAGTTGGAACATCTGTACTTTGAACCAGCATGTCTGACTTGACAGCAAAATTTCTATTGGCCATTGCTAGGATCTCCAAGTCTTCTGGGACAAAACTTGATTTTTGCCCAAATCTGCTCTGAAATATACTAATGATTTCTACTTCGTCTGGATTCTTCATAGCTTTTACTTACTAGATGCGAGACCTCTTTTTCTATAGATTTTGCTTTTTTCAAATTGTTTGATTCCGTAGAAATTCTGATACTATGCTCAGTGTTTGATTGTCGTACAAGAACCCAACTGTCTTCATCTATGATTGATTTTACTCCCATCCATTGTTATCACGTGGCTGAATTTTCCTTTCATCTTTTTGCTCAATATCTCCATTGTTTTTTTATGAAATTTCGAGTCTACATTCACCTTGACTCTACTTTGGAAATATCCCTTCCATGAACTTTGAAATATCAGAAAATTCTCTAGTTCCAACCATTGATGCAATCAGACCACTTGTGAGTCAATCCATCTCTGCACATGTTAAACTCAGGTAAGATAAAACCGGCACTACTTCCTTCTCCACCTGCTTGAGAGTTTGTTTTTAACATCAAATCCACAACATTAGCTTCTCCCACCTTGGATCTCTTGACTTGACCTCCCTCGTTATTGATGAATTTCTCAATAGCAACACTTGTGTCTATGCTCAAAACAAATTTTTTGTATCCAATTTCAAGCGCTTTGGCAACCCCCAGTCCTAGTGTGACATCAGGTGTTTGTTTCTTGCCGTCTTTTACTACTACAAGTCTGTCCCCATCCAAATCAAATGCAAATCCAATGTCTGCTTTTTTAGATAATTTTACCAGATCTGATAATCTATCTGCAGTTGGGTCAGGCCCGCGCGAAGACTTGCCTGGAATGTCATTTATTTTTTTTACTTTACATCCTATCTTGCCCAAAAGTAATGGGGCCACTTCAAAGGCTGCTCCGCCTCCCGTATCAACGACAACATTTGGTTTACCGCTTACATTACCAATCAATTTTGCAGCTTCTTTGATATAACTAGAATCAATTTCTGATTCTAAACCTATTTTTGCTTTTGGTCGTGGTTTTTCTTTTAACATCTGTTCTAGTTCTGATTCGTTAATCCCTCTTCCCTCTATGATGAACTTTAATCCGTTCCATTCTAGGGGGTTGTGGGAGGATGTGACAATCAGTCCGCTCCCATATTTTCTTGATTCTCTGAATGCAACTGGGGTAGGTGCCACCCCTAAATTGTACACTGAGATGCCTCTTTCCATGAGTGAGGCAGATGCAACATGAGAAAGAATTTCACTTGACGGTCTGGTATCTCGTGCCAGAATGCATTTTTTTGATTCTATGAGATGTGAAAAATTACGACAAAAATGTATTATGTCTTTGAGATTAAGATCATCAGCAAAAATTCCGCGTACCCCGGAAATTGTTACCTTCAATGAATCCAAAGCACAAAGGCTTTTTATAAACTCTGATGGCATTGCGAACCAATGCCTCGATAGCTCAGCCTGGTAGAGCGAACGCCTCGTAAGCGTTAGGCCGTGGGATCGAATCCCACTCGAGGCTCATAAAATTAAATTTTCTAAAATCTATCAAACAATTGCTATTGTACTGTTCTAGCAGAAAGTCAAAATTGTTTCTTTCTTTGTTGTGAGTCATTGAGAGTCTCTATGTCTAACTCTAGTTCTTTTGCAAGTCCTTTCCACCATGCTATTACTTCTGTCACGCCTTATACTCCCCAAACATACCCCAGACTACGCCTTTATAGATCTGTCGATTGTCTTATCACTGACATACAGATCTAATTCTGATCTAAAAAATTTGTCAAAAAGTTTGAAAAAATATTCTTTTACATCTTTTCTCTTTTTGCAAATGTAATGTCCACAAATGGTATTTTTGAAATTATGCCAAAAACCAAAATTGCCTATTTTTAAAATTATAAATAATTTCAAAAATGGATTGTTTTAAAATTTAGTAGGTATCTTAGAGATCTAGACCGAAAGAATCAGCCAAACTCTGGAATTGTACGTAGGTTTCTAGGTATTGCTTGCCCTTTGAAGTTATGACAAATGTATTTTTGCCATCAAACTCTATCTTGTTTATTAGACCTGCTCCAGTTAGGTTGTCGATAAACTTGGAGAGCCTTGAATGTGATAAGTTAGCCTTTGTTAGGAGTGCTGTTACATTGATGCCGCTTACGCCACTTTCTTCTGTGACAGAAAGCAGATCTCGCACTATCTGCATACTAGATCTATACGCTACCATATTCGGTACTTATAAGGCGAGGTGATATAAGGGTATTACGCTTCCTGGCAAAATACCTGTTGCTCTAAAATGATTCTATCATGAAATAGGTTTTATCCCTTTTCAACATCTGGATCTCATTGGACTTTACCTGTGTAGAAGGGTGCTCTAAATGCTGTATCGAAAGAGAATACTATCCATCTGTACAATTTGGCAAAATAGGAGTGCTCATCTTGCCTGATGAGAAAGAAAAAGTCGAACTTTTGGCAAAAAAGCACTCTGTTGCACCAGTAATTCTTCCAAGGATAGGGGTTTCGGAAAAAAATGACAAGCCCGATGAAATTCTTGCATATCAACTAATGGGAAAGGAACTTGATGGAAACACATGCCCTTTTCTTGATACTGAAAGCAATGACAGATCGCCCCATGGTGGATACAAATGCAAAATATACCAAGATAGGCCTCTTGCCTGCAGGGCTTATCCTTTGATGGAATCTCAGCCACCATCTCTAGATCCAAAATGCAAATTTTGTGAAAGCTGTTCTAGTCCAACTGGAAATATACATTCTGAGCTTGAATCGCTTGTCAAAATAAAGAGCAAGATGGAAACTAGGGCCAGATACGTATGGAGATATGCTACAGGAGTAGGCGATGCGTCAAATAAATCTCAGATAAAGACTGGCTGGTTTTTAGTTTGACTTGTTAACCCTTTCATGAGTACCGGGATAATGTTCCCCGAGTTTTTTGGAATAACACTTACTGCATAATGATCCCTTGACGTTCCATGTGTCCATGGGATGGTATTCGTGATCCAACGAACCGTTGCATAAAGTGCATTTTTTTGTTTCTTCCAAGTTATTGAAATTCGTTTTTTTCGTTATAAAAATGATGTTAAATACCACCAATTTCATACTGTAAAACAGCGGTAGACGGATGGCTAATGTGGACCTCCTGCAAGAGACCTATCGGTCACCCATCTGCCGCTACTTTTCATAGAAATTTTAGAAAAGATCTTGCACTATTTTTCGGATACTTGCAATCTCGTCTTCTTCTTGCTTTATCTTCTTCTCAATAACACGTATCATGGAATCTAGCCATACGTGATGTGAGAAGAAATTATGGTATGTATTTGCAGCCGTCATCTCATCGTCAACAACGGTATCTTCCAGAAACTTTGTCGCCACTGTATCTGTAAGTTTTAAAATTCTCTGGTTTAGCTTGACACTCTTGAAAATTGGCTCTAGTTTTGCAATGTCTTCTTTAAAGTCCCCTTTGGTAAGTATTATTTTTTCATGAAGAATTTTAAAGTAAACTGCAACAAAAAAGAGTGTCGCATATCTTTTTGTTTTATGTCCTCCTTTCTTTCCATAGTTTAATGTCTTTTTTGCATATTCTTTTACAACATAAGGGTACAACAATAACCTGCAATCGTCTTTTAGCTTTTCATTGAATACTTCATCATACTTGACTTCCTCTTGGTAAGAATTGTGCAGGAGAGCTGTATGATTCCGTAGGTCTCTGCTCAATTCCTGCCACAAATGCCTGTATGGCATCTTTGGCAACAATTACTTTTTTGTGATTGTCTGGAAGATACTTGTTGTATGTCGAGTCTCCAATGAATTCTGATTGCTGTGATTTTGCTTTACTGTCAAACGAGCCTGCTTGTATTTCATAAAAATATCCGAAAATTCTCCATCTGTGATTTTATAGACTTGTGAAAATCCATCAAAGAAACCAGATCTTTTCCTCTCACTGCATTCTGCGAATTTCTGTACTTTGTAATGTTGTTCTGGTCAAGCTCATCGGCAGCCTTGATTATGGTCACGGTAATGCTTCCATCCAAGTTGTGAGTTCGCTTTGCATGATCTAATACCGAATTAGACGTTTGCGCGCCATTGACTATCTGCGGTGCATGTAAAAGTATTGAATTATCCTCCAGTTCCTCAAAATCATTTACAACTATAGTTATGCCGTTATTGTAGTAAAAGAACTTGTTAGGAGATTCCTGTAAAGTCTCGCGCAAGCCCTTGTTTACAGTAGTTTTAAACTGCATCCATTGTCTTATGTTTGATTCAAAGACATAATCCCTGTTTTTTGTTACAAAGTTAGTCAGCTCTCTTAACTTCAATATTCCAAGCAACGTATTCTGGTATCTCAGTTTGCTCTCTAGCCTTATTGTAGCCTTCTTTCCCACTGCAGGTTTTTTTATCCTGTCCCAAAGTTTCTGGATTATTGTATCTATGTCATGTATCTCAACAGACTCGTAATTTTCCTCATCAACTTTTTGGTCGGTAACATAAATACACTCAATTTTTAGATTTTTTTCTTGGATCTGTGTTACCAGGCGTGCAATTTCGGGTCGCATCTTTGCAATGTCTTTTGTGCGCAAACTTTGCACGTCTTGCCTAAACTTGGCAATGGCTTCCATGGAATGCGAAGTTCCATATTTTGATTGAAAGAGATAGATCTTGTCTTCTGAAAAGTCAACTGGCAGGTATGCATCTATACCAAGATCGTTTGGGCCGTCAATGATTGCATCGGTCGCATCATCCTCTGTTGCCTCAAATACTCTAGTAAGCACCCATTGAAGAAAATTATGGCCTTTTTCAACTTCGTTTTGTGCATCTTCAGCATATTCTCTTACACTGTCTCGTATATTCTGAGCAAACCCTTCTAGTGGTTGCCCATTAGATGACTGTTGCAAGAGCGGTCTTGCACCTGGTATGTATTCTAATAGTCCATTGGTTCTATCTGCCAATCTAAATTTGGTAGAACTTGGTGTATTTAGTAAAGTAGGTTATTATGATATCATAAAAGGTGAGGAAGGGATTCGAACCCCTATAGATTCGCTTTGCAGGCGAACGCATAGCCGCTCTGCCACCTCACCGCAATCAAAAAGGTTTCCTATGAACAATTAAATCTTTTAGATCAGAATTTTGAAAACTGTTTTGCAGCTAGCCTAACATCTTCTGCCTTGATTGTTTTTCTACCCGCATGTGTGGACATTTCAACTGCACTCTTGGCAATGGATGTTCCAACCTCTTCCAATATTCTTCTCAGTTCGTTTGCCGACTCGTCACTTACTCTGTCGGCTCCTGCCTTTTTTAGGATCCTGTATATTGCAGAAAGACCAAATTCAGACGTTGTCATATTTTAACTCCATATGCCTGTGATAAAAGACTTCAAGTAGAAAAAAGAGTATCTGGGAATCGATTTATACACACTATTTTGTGGCTATAGTATACAATGAACTGGCTGACCGATGCCCACATCCATCTATCTGATGAAGAATTCAAACCCGAATTGCAGTTTATGCTTACTGCCATGAACAAGATGGGACTGAAAGCATGTTGCGTATCTATGGATTATTCTAGCTCACATGCAACGTTAAAACTGAGCGAACAAAGCCCGCTAGTTCTGCCTTTTCTTGGTATACATCCAGAGAAGGCAAATGGCGATCTGGAATCTGTAGTGTCCCTGATCATGGAAAATTCTAATAAAATATCAGGTATAGGAGAGATAGGTCTTGACAAGACATACGTCTCCGATGACACAGGTTTTTGCCAGGCAGGTTAGTGTTTTTGAGAAGATGCTATCTCTTGCAGAAAAACTTGAAAAGCCAATATCGATTCATTCAAGAAAAACATTAGAGGAGATATTTTCAATTTTACCATCGTATCACCTCAAGGGTGTTCTGTTACATTGGTTTGCAGGAAACAAAAAGCAACTGGAAAAAGCCATGGATATTGGTAGCTATGTTTCGTATGGTCCTGCAATGGTGTATTCACAAGATAAACAAATTCTTCTTTCTCTGACAGAGCCTGACAAGATCTTGCTGGAAACAGACGGGCCAGTAAAGTTCTCAAAATGTTTTGGATACAAGACTGCGCAAATAACCTTCATGCCAAGTGTTCTTTTCTGCGCATCACAAATTCTAGGTAAACGATACGATGAGATGCTCCAAATCGTAGAAAAAAATACGAACTCGTATCTTGGTATATAGGTATAAAATACCCCTCTGCCAATCCGTAACGTGAATAGAGTCAGACGAATCTCCACAGAACTAATGGCTACTTATAAAGGAGAATTTGGCACTGATTTTAAACAAAACAAGATACTACTCAACGAAGTTGCAATAGTAAGATCCAAGGGACTAAAAAATGAGATTGCAGGTTATATCACGACTCATTTGAAGCGAGAACTTGAAGAGCAAAAGGAAAAAGAATCACGAGCAGATCAGCCAGAACATGTCCATCACGAAGAAGAGATGGAAGAACAACTGATTAGCTAAACCTGTCAAATTCATAACCAAAAATTCCATATTGAACCAATTACGTTTCTAAACCATGATAACAGTCAAACTTCTTGGTGGTGCCAAGCGATCTTTCTCTTCTGACAAGATATCGATTGAAAAAAACACCATGACCGTATCTGATCTGCTTGTTTTTCTCCAGGACTCGGTCTCGCAAAATACGCCTGCATTTGATGCCAAAAACATTCTTGTTGCCTGTAAATGGAGTAGACTCGTCTGCTTTGCAGGGAACAGAAACATCTCTTAAGGATGGGGACGTTGTTAGTATAATTCCCGTGGTGCACGGCGGTGGTAAAATGAGCATTAACTTTAGCATTTCAAATTATAATGTAGAGTTGGCCAGGCTGAAGAAAACTAGTACTGATCCAATAAAACTCCTTGAAGACTTGCGAGTGAGATTTCCAGGTGTTATAATTCAAGGTATCAGGTCACAGTATATTCTAAATGCAAGTCATGTAAAGAGAATCATTGAGATCTCATTGGCAGCAAGCAAGTCAAACACACTACTTTCTAACAAAGTTGAAACTGACATCCTTATGAGATTTGCATGTACAAGGCAGATAAGCGAAGCAATAAACAAAATAGGATTGAGGGAAAACAGTGCTTCTGTTTTGATAATGATTGGCAAAAAGCCCCTGATAAAAAAACTCCTTGCTGAGATTAGTCACATGACAGAATCAGTTTTACCATTTCCAAACAATGCTAATTTCATAAAGAAGGAATTCAAAATAACAAAGAAAGAACTTGACTGTGTGATGTCAAAGGAACCACTTGAGGATCTCATAGTTGAGAGATCTGCAGTTTTGATCCATTAGTATAGACATTGTTCAATCGATTCCATTGTGGAATGTAGTTGAACTAATCAATTTCTAATACATAGAAAAGCTACGTCATCTTTTTAAGAAATGTGAGAAAAAGCTCTTTTATGGAACAAAAACTAACATGTGCAAATCATGCCGATGAAGAGATCATTCTTGACCAAATAGGCTGGACTATGTTTAGATGCCCAAAATGCGGCAGCGATTATTCTATTGGAAGAAAGGTATTTCATTAGAGATTACTCCATCGAGTCTCGCTTTAGTTTTAGGGTGCTTACTATGTCTTGGTCCTTTAGCACTGAAACACCAGTTAGATTTCCAAGAATCTCTATTATGACATTCCAATCATATTCTTCAAGCGACACTTTATTTTTGATAATTCCTGCAACAGAATCGATTATGTCTTTTGAGGATAACTCTGAGCCGCGTTTTTCAATTGTGATTCGGTAGGATTCGTCTGGCTGCATGTCGCTGACATGTTCTTGTACTGCCTTTACTATTGTATCAAGTTCAGTCTTGATGGACTCTTGAATCGGTATGAATCTATGGCAATATCTGATACTCCATGGCTCATCGAGAATTTTTGCCTTGATTTTATCCACTACCTCAAAGGGGTCAAGTGATGTATCCACTATTACTATGCCAGAAAAATCGCTATTTCTCACCCTTGCTTCATCATCCCCCAATGTCTCAAGTATGTTTGAAATCTCGTCAGATGATTCTTCCTCAAAATGACGACTACATGTTACAATTAGATTCAAACTAGCGCAAGTAGCTCCTTTTCACTGATTTTTCCTTCTCGTATTGTACGAAATTTACTTCCAACAACTTCTATGATGGTTGACTCGACAGAATTTGGTATTTTTCCACCGTCTAGCAATATGTCGTATCCTTCTAATTCTTTTATTATCTCATGTGGATCTGCAGAAGATGGCCTGCCGGCTATATTTGCACTTGTGCCAACAAGCAGTTTGCATTCTTTGAGAAGTTTTAGTGTGCATGGATGACTTGGTACACGAACAGCTATCTTTTCATCAAGACCAAGTGATTTTGCAATCTTTTCTTCTTTTATGCCAAGAATTAGCGTTAACGGACCTGGCCAGAACTTGGCTGCAAATTTCTTTGATAATTCATCAAAAATGGCAATCTCTGATATTTCAGAAATGGAAAAACCAAGTACAGGCAACCGCTTTGATTCTTCGCGTCCCTTGATTCTGTAAATTGCCCTAACTGCTTGGCTGTTGAATGGATCACACCCTATTCCATATACTGTATCTGTTGGAAATACTACGATGCCTCCACTCTTGACTGTCTTTGATGCCATGATTATTCCATTATGGTCGCAGGGTACGATCATGATTTATCTGATAAATAGTAGTAAATTATCTCTTGTTCTAAAAACGATATAAGGTTGAACCGCGTATATCATACATGGATGAAGAAATATCACAATGTCATTGTCCCCCCGGCGGAGAAACCTACGTAAATGATGACGGTATGGACATCTGTGTTTCTTGTGGCGGCTGGGTACAACCTACTGTGTAATGACATTTGCAAATAATGATAGATGCATTGGTGTGTAAGTCTTTTATAGTAAAATATTTTCTCTAATTCTTGATGTCTGACGAGTTTGAGAATGAGTTTGAAGATGAATTCAATGACGATATAGAAGATGAATATGAAGACGTTGAAACTGAATCTGACTAAATTCTTAACCCAAAGGAATCTGCAAATTCTCTAAACCCGCGATAGGCTTGTAAGAATTCTCTGCCCCTTGAGCTGATTCTGTACTTGCAAGCTCTGTCTGATGTGGTCTGTTCTAAAAGGCCTTGTTGAACCAGAGTTTCCAAGATTTTTGCCAGTCTTCCGTATGAGACATTGGCTTTTCTAATTAGGTATGTTACACTTGCACCTGATTCATCTGGAACCTCATCTCTTGTAGTGGAGAGAATGTCTCCTATGATGCTCATGTGGGTTCTATATACCGCTGCCAAATTTTAGACCTCCTCTTAAGGGAACTTGAGAGATTGGAATGAACAGAGCACCAAGTCCTATTATCTTTGTAGAAAGTGAGACGAAATATAGTACTGATTTTGGAAATACTATGGAATACCAGCCTAGGAATTCGCCCAAAGCAAGCAACCCAAGTCCGGCAGCAACGAAGATAGTGCTACGATTCCTATTTTCCATATACGACATAATGGTCTCAATCGTCCCATATACCAATAGGATAAAAGAAATTGACCTTATAATGTGCTCAATTGAATTTCCCGGTATGATGAAAAGTGGAAATATGATTGATTTGAAGTATCGAGATTTTGGAAAAAATGATTTTATGCCATGTGAAAATGCAATGAAAAAGTATCCTATAGTCTGAATTCCAATTCCAAGTGTCTGAATCCAACTGTCAATCTGTGCATAGTTTAGTATGAATGACTCTATCATGATATCCAAATCCGACAACTCCAAAACCTATGCCAATTGAAAAAAAGGCAATGTTTAGCCTGAATAATGTCGGGCTTCCTGTATTCTTGAATCCAATGTAGGAAAAAATTCCTAATGCAAGTCCTACAACAAATCCCAATAAATTCAGAATTGTTTCTTCAAGAATTATATCAGATATTAATGCCAACTAAACGCATTAGCATTCTGAAATTAATTAAAGCCTTGTAGTAGCTTTTTTTCTACCACTCATCAAGAGTTCCTGCTGCCGCGCCGTTTGTATCTTTGACATAATCTCCCAATACGTCAGAATATATGGCATCCTTGTAGGCTATGAATTTGACATATTCTCCATACGTAATGTCCAAGGAACATTTTGAACATTTTACATAGGAAAAGTCGTCCCCTAATTCAGCAATAGCATCGCACTTGGGGCACTTGACCTTCATGCTATGTTATAGTGATTTTCCCTAATATCTCTTCTTAAAGAAATAAATTGCTAAATTTTGATGTACTTGATATGGCAAGAAACTGCACTAAATGTAAAAAGGAAATTCCTGATAATGTAGAGCTAGATCCTATAGCCGCAGCCTACCCTTGTTGTAACGAATGCTGGGAGGAATGGAAGCAGTACAGGGTCATGGTTATGAATGAAATGAGACTAGACATGTCAATGCCAGACCATCGAAAAGTTGTAAAAAAATACGAAAAAGTCTTTGTCGGAGTAATGACTCCTGAAGGCGAGATCGTAAATTTTGCTGATGAGAATCAGCGAAAACCTGACAAGCCGCTCTAAATTCTTATTTCTTTTTTGGCCCTCTCGGGGATTATTAGGTAAAGCCTCTTCCTTGAATCCGCGTCAAGATGATTCACAATCTCTCCAATCGTACTTGATATCTTGTTTTTTTGTTCATCTGTTAATGAAAGATATACCTCTAAAATTCCGTCTAGGTTAAATGCGATTATCTTTTCGGGATGACTTGTAATCTCAATAATGTATGTGCTAAACATCACATGTCTTTGTTCTTCTGTTAGATTGCATAATACTTCAAGCCATGTCTTAAACAAGGTTGAAAATTTGTCAAACTGGATGGTAGGGCCTGCTTGTAATGCATTGTTTATGATCTCTGCCTTGTCTTCCTTTGACATTGAAAAAAACTCCTGACAGTCTTTTTTGTAGTATGGGTTTACGGAGAAACTCAGGAAGATTTGCCAAGGAGACAATAATGTTTCCAGCATAATTTGGTTCTGACATGTAAAGTTGCAGTTTCTCTTCTTTGCTAAAATTGTATTGTTAAGATTTGGCTTAAATATATCCACATATGCTCCTCCATTATGCCTTCTACAGTTATTGTTGGTGGTTTCTATGGGGACGAAGGTAAAGGTAAGATCGTTTCGTATCTTGCTATGAAAGATAATCCTGTAATCGCAGTTAGGGGAGGTGTGGGACCTAATGCAGGTCACACAATAGAGCATGAAGGCAAAAAATACAAAGTAAGAATGCTCCCAAGTGCATTTCTAAATCCTAACACAAGGCTATTGGTGGGACCAGGTGTAGTGTTAAGCTTGGAAGTATTGCTAAAAGAAATATCTGAATTTGGTACTCAGGACAGATCCTTTGTCGATTATCAATGTGGAATAATTGATGATTCTCACAGAACAGCTGATTCTCAAGGAAGACTCAAAGAATCTATTGGTAGCACAGGAACAGGAACTGGACCTGCCAATGCAGATAGAGCCATGAGAACACTCAAGCTTGCAAAAGAGATTGATTCTCTTGCACTATATCTTGATGATATTCCTAATGCAGTTAATTTTGCACTTGAAAGGAAAGAACAAGTTATAGTAGAAGGTACCCAGGGAACTTTTCTCTCGTTATGGCATGGAACATATCCATATGTTACCTCAAAGGATGTCACGGCATCTGGAATATGTGCAGACGTGGGCATTGGCCCAAAAAGCGTCGATGAGGTAGTAATTGTCTTCAAGTCATTTGTCACTAGGGTAGGAGAAGGCCCGCTGAAAAATGAAATAAGCCCAGAACAGGCAGTTGCAAAAGGATGGCAAGAGGTTGGTACTGTCACAGGTAGGCAACGAAGAGCAGCAGAATTTGATTTTGAACTTGCAAAACGATCTATAATGCTAAACAGCGCAACGCAAATTGCAATCACAAAGCTTGATGTGGTATATCCTGAATGTGCTCACATGCAATCGTTTTCTGACCTCAGCTCACCTGCCAAATATTTCATAAAAACTATTGAGGACAAGCTGAAGGTGCCTGTAACCTTGATTGGCACAGGCCCTGAAGTCAATGACACCATTGATAGAAGAAACCAGTAAAATAATAAACGACTACTTTTAATGGGGTGATTTTAGGAGTGACTCTATGGTTAAACATCCATGTTATGTCGAAGTCTCTGACATGAATGAATTTTCACGACTTGTTTGCGCCCTGGAGAGAATTCCTCGTACGTGCTTTTCTTTTGCGATGGATGGAAAGGACGTAATTTCTGTCCAGATGGATCTACTAAAAGAAAGGCCAGTGAGCTATTACGTACAAAACACAAACACAGGTCATTATCTTTCATATGGTTTCAAAACAAACAAGGAAGATTGCAATATTGTCAACACAATAACAAATCCGACTTATCTCTACTCTCCAATCATAAAGATAAAGACATTGCCAGAATCACTCAAACCAGAAACTGCTGAATCTGAAGTAATGTACGAGTCGCTTGAGCTTGAAGATCTTACAAGCCTGATAAAACTAAGCTATGGATTTGAAGAGTCTCCCTTCCCGCTGTTTGCATTTTCTGACGGTACAAAATGGCTTGTAGGCGTATTCATGAACTTTAACGAATCTGATGAGGCATCATATTTCTGCCATGTCAAAATTGACTATGAACCCACAAAACCATTCCTAAAATATTCAAGCAAGGATGGCATTGAACCCTCCTTTGTTAGCGGCCTAACCGAACATGGTTACTCGTACCTTAAAGTAATAAAGCTAAAAGGCAAACACCCCCTAGTCAAGCCATGATCGGTTTTAGAAAAAGAATAGAAAAAGCCTCATCAGGAAAGAGCAGAATAATACTTGCAAATGATCTGGACGATACCAGTGCCGGCATATTAGAAAAAAAAACAATTGCTAACATAAACAAGCTGAGCAAATATCTTTGTGCAATTAAATTCAATTTTCACGTAATACTGCCTTTGAGCGACAAAAGTCTAACAAAAATAAATCGACTCGCTCACAGCAAAGGACTACAAACAATTGCTGATATCAAACTAAACGATATAGGAAATACAAACATGATTGCTCATACAACGACTTTGGAGATGTGGATTTGACGCAGTCATTGCAAATCCAATCATGGGACCTGAGAATCTCAAAGAACTAGTCAAGACAGCTCACAGCGATGGGCATGGCGTGATAACGCTAGTGCACATGAGTCACCCTGGTGCAAAGCTAGGATACGGACTTGGTGTAAAGGATCCTAAAACAGGTAAAATGCAAAAACTTCATGACTTGTTCTTAAAATGGTCGTATTCTTCAAACGTTGATGGAATTGTAGTGGGAGCCACAGTGCCTGACATTATATCTTCAACATCTAAATCTGTCAAAGGTCGCTGCGAGATTTATTCACCAGGCGTAGGAACACAAGGGGGAGACGCAAGAAAAACTCTGCAAGCAGGTTCTAGTTATCTGATAGTTGGAAGAACAATTCTCAATTCTCAAAATCAAATTTCAGAAGCAAAAAAGCTTCAGCAACTAAGTCTCAAATCCTAGTTCGCTTACTTTTTTCATCAAATTCTGTGCTGTTTTGTATGTTAATTTCTTTAGTGCATCATTGAATTTGAGCCATATGAACCCAAGATGCTCATGTGATATCTCTACATGTTCTGTTGCAGTCTTTGCTAAAAAGAAAACAACTTCCTTGTGCACAAGTTCACCATTGCGTTGATAATGGTATTCCACCTTGTTCTCAAAACCCTCTATAAAACTCACGTCTGTTATGCCTGTTTCCTCTCTGATCTCTCGCAAGGTTGTCTGTTTGAATGTCTCTCCCTTTTTCGATATTTCCCTTGACAAAATCCCAATGTCCGGAAGGATAATTCAAAAGTAGGTACAATTTACCTGACGGTGATTCGCGATACAAGATTGCTCCAGACGATCTTTCCTCAAGCATGTCCGATGTAACTTTATAAAACTAGTATTTCTCTTTTCTATTTGCCCAGTCTGCGGCCCCTCTTCTGAAATGTTCTGATGGCGCGCATAAGATCAATTTTTCTAAATTCTGGCCAATAAACATCCATGAAAACAAGCTCGCTGTAGGCACTTTGCCACATTAGAAATCCACTCAGTCGCTTCTCTCCAGATGTCCTCAATATCATATCAGGAGATGATTGTGGCAGGTGCGACGTGTAAAGACACGATTCTATCACATCTTTGTCTATCTGGTTTACATCAAGCGAACCGTCCTTGATCCTGGTGGCAATCTTCTTTATGGCATCAACCATTTCGTTTTGTCCTCCGTAAGCCACTGCTATGTTGAGATAATGGTTATCATAGTCCTTTGTCACTGTTTCAAGCTTGTTTAGGATCTCTCTTAGGAAGTCTGGTAGTAGTTCAATACGTCCAATTGCCTTTACCCGCATTCGGTTTTTATGGATTCGCGGATCATTGTACAGTTTCACTAATCTTTGATTGATCAAATCGTAAAGATTGTCTAATTCTTCGTCATTTCGGGTTAGATTTTCTGCCGACAGGACATAAAGAGTAATTATCTTTATGTTTAGTTCCTCACACCAGTCTAACAGTTTCTCAACTGCATCTGCTCCTCTAAAATGGCCATTTGCTCTCAAGATTAGGTTTCTTTTAGCCCATCTTCTATTGCCATCAAGTATTATTGCTATGTGTTTTGGAATCTCTCCGGTTCGTATCTCTTTTTCAAGCTTTTTAGAGTAAAGAGTGTAAAAACCGCCCAACTGAAAAGTTATGTCTTTTATTCCGATAGCACCTCGCCACCTTTCTTCCTTCTATATTTGTGGAAGAGCAGTGACGCTGATATCAGTATTACTGCCAAACCTAAGAGCAACGGCGGAATCAATGTGAAAGGGCTCTCATCTCTTGTTATGACTGTATTGAATTGTGCAATTATTGGATAGAGTGATAACAGCACAATTATTCTGAGTATGTCTGTAATTGATCTGATACTTCCTCTAAACCAACTGCTTAGCAACGATCCACCGAGTATGCAACCAATTCCCATCCAGAGAAATGGTAACATTCCGGAGACAAACAATCCTATAGTCTGTTTGTCCATTACTACCTTGAGTAGCTCATCTGGTTTTGCAGTCGATATCTGTGAGCTAACCGAGCTGACTCCAGCTGTTATCGACGCTAGAACAAAAAGAATTCCTGCCACAAGTGTAAATACTCTTATGAATCCTGCAGGAGTTGGCTTTGTCCAATGCGACCACGCTCTGTCAATATCAAATGCCCTGATAAGAAATGCTCCTCCAAGAATACTTACCATTACTGCAAAAATTTCTTTTGTAAGTCCAAGTACTGTTGCAATTCCGCCAATAACTAATAGAATTCCAGGAACTCCTAGAAAGAATTTTGAATACTTTGAATCAAAAGCAATGGCCTTCAGATATCTTCCCAATACTGCATAAGAATATTCTACACTTCTGCTGACTCGCATAACAACCCGTTTGACTGATACTACAGGCAAAACATTTTGAATTATTGGAATTACACTTTCATCATCTTCGCCATCTGATACAATTACTGCGCCATTAGCTGAAAATACTTCTACTATGTTTCTTACCTGCGAAGCAATTTTTTCGTCACCTTGTACACCTTTATTTTCTGTTCCAGAAACAACTGCTACTTCTGCTTGGTATCCTTTGCTTATCAAATCTTCAAAAGTTTTAACAGCTGCAAAAATGGAATTGGAGTCTGCATCTTCTGGATCTTCAAGCGCGAGTCGCTGTGCTGCTTCAAGACAAGCATTTCGTCCTACTATTGGAGTGTTGACTCCTGCCTTGCTTCCTATGTCATCATCTCTGTCAACGCAGATTACTAGCAATCTACTAGTCTTTGTCTCTGTATTGCCCTTTCGTAAATTGGTCTCTTTGGTTGACATGATACAGGATAAAAATTGTATTTCCTATTAATTAATCTAATTTCTACCAAATATTACAAAAATTGAAGAAAGTTTTGACTCTCTCATGAGGTGATTTTTGATAAATCAGGGGCTTGTCTCATTGGACTTTGCAATAAATGAGTTGGTATCATTTCTCAATGATTCTATCTTTGACATCTCATCGGATATATCGTTGGAGGAAGCATTGTCCTTCATCTTGTTGGCCAGAGCAATAGTTTCTGTTAGATAGTCATTGTACTTTTTCAATGCCTCATCATAGTTGAGATAACTCTCACTCCATTGCGGAGGGGCGTTACTTTCTATAATCTCGGTTATGAGGGAAGTAGTTTGAGATGATGATGTCTGGGCTCTAGCTATAAAGTCATCTGGCACAATGGTCTTATTCATCAAGCCGTCTAGATCAGAATCCATCTCACTCATTATCAACAAATGTCGTTCTTTTACACTCTCAAGCTCATTTCCATAATCGGATACAACAAACGTTGGACCTCTATTTTGCGGCAGTATCCATATGACAGAACTTGCAGCTGTTATGGCCCCTAATACTATGATCGTAATGATAATGCCTTTTTTGGTTGGCATTTGGTTGACTCCCTTTATGGAGTTTAAAAGTATAACTCGAGTAAAACATTTTGATGATTCAATTGGCCAATCTGTTAATTTCATCAAGTTGGATCATTTCAATCTAAGAAATATCAAAAAAGTGCAATTATTTGTATAAATTCTAGATGTATGGCCTGAGAAAGACATTGTAAAAATTTAACAGCCTCTAGCGTATAGTGAAATAATTTTTACAGCGTCTTGCTATATACAACTTCTTTCGTAAGAACATGAAATGACTCAAGCATACTGCGTAAAATGCAGGAAGAAAGTCGAGATCGCAAATCCAAAAGAAGTTAAGCTAAAGAATGGACGACCTGCGGTAAAGGGAACCTGCCCAAAATGTGGCACTAACGTCTTTCGAATAGGAAAGCCTTAGAGGACCACTTTTTTCTTTTTTGAAGTAAATCAATATAGGTAGCACCATCTTGAACAAGGCAGTTGACAAAAGCCGAGTATGAAAAACTGCTCAAGAAAGTACAAGATAAGGTATCTGAGAGTAGGAAGGACACCACATCTAGATTTGAACTTCCAAAAGTAGATATCATGTGGCAGGGAAACAGGACATTCTTTCGTAACTTTTCAGAATTCCCAAAGGTCCTGCGCAGAGAACCTGAAAAAATACTCCAGTATTTGTCTAAAGAATTTGCAACTCCAGCTCAATTTGCAGGAGATAAAGCTGTGTTTGTAGGTAAAAAGGAACCCCAAGAATTTACATCCCTTTTGACCATATACGTCAAGGAATATGTAGAATGCCCTACATGTAAGAGTCCTGATACCAGAGTAGAAAAATCTAACAGAGTGCATTTTCTTGTATGTGAGGCCTGCGGCGCCAAATCGTCTCTAAAGGGCCAATATGCATAATGGCGTTTGCGGTAAAGGTCGTTAATTATCAACGTAATAGAATGCTAAACATATGCGACGTTGATTTGGTTGGAAGGACATTAGTTGAAGGGGACCTAACGATGAACCTAACTCAAAGTTATTTTGCTGAAAAGATTGTAGAAGAAAAAGAAGCAGAACAGCTATTGCGAAACTCTTCTATCATAAACATGGCTGGAGAAAAAACAATTGCACTATCTGTAAAAATTGGAGTAGGATCACTGAAAGGAATAAAAAAGATTGATGGTGTACCACTACTGCTAGTTTTTAAATTTTGAGAATACAACAGTTATATACGTACTGAGCAGATCGAAGACTGATAATTTTGGGAAAGCGCAAGGTACTAAACGAAAGCGAACTGAAGGAAATGAAAATACCAGAAGAGGGAGAAATGCTTGGTAGAGTTATCAAACTATTAGGTAGTGATCATGTCTTGGTAAGATGTACTGATGATAAAACAAGAATGGGAAGAATTCGTGGCAAATTGAAAAGAAAAATATGGATTCGTGATAATGATATTGTTGTTATAGCACCTTGGGATTTCAAGGCAGATGATAGGGGAGACATCACGTGGAGATACACATTATCACAGGTAGATTGGTTAAAAGAAAACGGCCACCTGGCAAAAGATTTCTGATAGCGCAATCAATTTTACCAAGTCTGTTTAATTCAAAATGTTGACCGATGAACTTGAAAAAAAATTAGCAAAAAGAATTGACGGTAGGCTTTTAGAAAAAGAAAGAGAACGAAAATCAGAAAAAGATGGATTTGACAAAAACAAAGTTCTAGATGAGGTTTTTGACAAGTCAACAATGATGACTCTTTCAGGGTTGAAAAACTCTGGAACGATTTCTTATGTGAATGGTGCTGTAGGCTCTGGCAAAGAATCGAAAACATACTGGGCCGTTGGACCATCTGGAAATGATCTAGCGTTGAAGATATACCTTGTAGCAACTTCAAATTTCAAAAAGAGATATCCGTATTTGTTGGGAGATTCTAGGTTTACAAAAATAAAAAAAGGCACAAGAAACCTGGTTGAGCTTTGGGCACAAAAAGAGTTTGGGAACCTAAGTCAATGCTTCAAGAAGGGATTGCCATGTGTGAGACCTATAACTGTGATAAAAAATGTGCTTGTAATGGAATTTGCAGGCAAAAATGGTGTACCGGAACCCACCTTGGTTGAGACAGAAGTTGATTACAATGATTATGAAAGCGTCGTGTCTATCATTGATGACTTGTATAATAAAGCAAAGATAGTGCATGCTGACCTGTCTGAGTATAATATCTTCAAGACGAAAAAAGGACTCTTGTTTTTCGATCTTGGCTCAGCTGTTGATATCAAGCACCCAAATGCGATCAAGTTTCTTGAAAGAGACATTAAAAATATAACCAAATTCTTTGTTAAAAGAGGATTGACGGTTACAAATCCATCTGATATAGTAAAGAGGATAATGAAATGATCTTTGAAAAAACCATTCTAGTCCCTCTTGAAAGGGTGGGCGCTTTAATAGGTAAATCTGGGAAAGTAAAAGCCAAGATAGAAAAAATATGTGCTGTTTCTTTATCTATTGACGGCCAAACAGGCGAGATAATTGTTAGAGGATCTGGCGATGATGTAGAAAATGTTATGCCCTTCAAAGCAGAAGAGATCGTACTGGCAATAGGCCGAGGATTTTCTCCTGACAAAGCCATGAGACTTCTTGAAGGCGAAAATTCATTACACATAATTGATTTACGAGAATTCGTGGGAAAATCAACAGCACAGATCGAACGAGTAAAGGTAGGATCATAGGCGAAGGTGGAAGAGTTAGAAAGAATGTTGAAGAGCTAAGTGGAGCTACGATCTCTGTCTATGGCCGTACCGTTGCAATAATAGGAGAGGGCAAACAGCTAAGGTCTGCAGTTCAAGCTATTACTGCTCTTTCAAATGGTAGCACCCATGGGAAGGTTTACAATGATCTTCAAGATTCAAGGAGAAGGCAAAAGATGGAAAAATTACAACTTTGGGAGGGTGAAAATATCTTTGAGTAAAGAAACATTCAGTCAAATTTCTCCTAGTGAATTTTTCTACAGAAATAGGGATCTTGCAGGTTTTAGCAATCCTACCAGATCCTTGTACACCTCAGTGAGAGAATTTGTAGAGAATGCGCTTGATGCATGTGATCAAAAGAAGATCCTACCTGATATTCACATGTCAATAAAAGCAGTGGATCCTGAACAATCTGACCCAAAACCATATGTCTTAACCGTCAAAGACAATGGTCCTGGCATTGACCCAAAACACGTGCCTCATGCATTTGGCACTGTTCTTTATGGTTCGAAATTTGGACTCAAGCAGGCAAGGGGAATGTTTGGCCTTGGTGCCACTATGGCAATATTGTATGGTCAAATCACTACAAACAAACCAGTCACCGTGAGAAGCTGCGCTGATGGAAAAATGTCTGATGAATTTGTAATGCTGCTTGATATTCAGAAAAACAAGCCTGTAATTTTAAAACACAACACAAAGGAAGCATCAAAGACAGGACTCTCTGTCAGTATAGTGCTCGAAGGAGATTATTCAAAGGCAGGATCAAAAATACGTGATTATGTTTCTCAAACATCACTTATCACGCCTTATGCTTCAATAACATTTGAGGATCCATCCGGAGAAAAATTCCATTATCCAAGAATTGTAAAAGAAATGCCGCCTCCACCGACAATAATAAAATCACATCCGCATGGTGTAGATGTTGAAACCATAAGGAGGATGATAGTAGATACTCATTATCAGATTCCAGCAGTAGACAATAAAATGATAGATAAAGTAAAGAAGGAACTAGGTTTACAAAAGAAAAATCTCACAACTAAAGATATGCTTGAAAGAGCTCAGAAGCGTTGGTCAGATCTATCAAGACCTGTAAGAACAATAGTTGCTGTCATGTCATTTCTAAACGTAGATTTTGATGGATTGCAAAAAATAAGAATTGATGATATTGATGTTGCTAACAAAAAAATTACTTATTGGGACTTTGGTACATCGCAATCTCATGCAATAGAACTTGATCCGGAAAGCCCATACTATAAACAACTTGCAAGCACAATTCAAGGTGATACACTACTAACATTCTTGACTAAAAGATTCCAGAGAGTGGGTCCAACTACTGCCGAAAAGTTCTGTGAATTTGCAAAATTCAAACCCGAAAGAAGGATAGGCAGCATGACAAACGAGGAGTTGGTCAGATTAGCCGACGCATTACAAAAATTTGATGATTTTCTGGCACCCGATCCAAGCTGTCTTGCACCATTGGGAGAAGAGCCTCTTTCTAAAGGAATTATGAAGTTCTTCAACCCTGAATTTGCCTCTGTGCTACAGCGCAATGCATCTGCATATTCTGGATTTCCATTTGTAGTGGAGATGGGAATTGCATATGGCGGGGATATACCAACAGCTGGGCTTAAGGTATACAGATTTGCTAACAGGATTCCCTTGCTTTATGATGAAGGAAGTGATGTTGTGCTAAAGATTGTCAACGAGATGGATTGGAGTAGGTACAAAGTAAAGGGGGATCCGCCGCTTGTGATAGTCTCTCATATCTGTTCCACCAGAATCCCGTATAAGACTGTGGGAAAAGAGAATGTTGCCGATAGGCCAGAACTTGAGCGCGAACTAAAGAACGCATTACAATATTTGGCAAGAAAACTTGCCGTTCACATGTCAAGAAAGGGAGCTGCAGACATGGAGAAGAAAAGAGCAAATCTTTATGCAAAATATGTTCCATTAATATCTCAATTTGCGACAGAATTATCTGGGAAGAAAAAAGAGCCAAATTATAAACGACTAATAACGATGGGAAGTGAAATTGAAGAACAAGTCTAACCAGAGAACCGCAGAAGCAAAAAAGCAAAGCTTCTTTCTCTGTTGCAAAAACATGGTCTTAACATATATGACAATCTTGATCAAGGAAAGTTTCCCCAGTTTGTTATTCCAAGTAGATCTGTAAACAATATTGTCTACGACAAGAAACTAAGGCAGTATATTCTAGGTAATGCAAACGCAGTTAGAAGCTCAAGAAACATGTCACAGCTTCGCTCTTACACACAACTTGCATGGCTTGCATTTTTTGTTAATAGATTGGTAAGAGAGGGCAAATCGTCTACACTGAGAGACATTTACTATTCTTCTCAGGCATTTAGTATTGATTTTGAAGACCAGCCAGAATCTGATAACATCATAGTAGACTTGGAAGCTGTTACCCTGAGCCCTCGTGAAGAATTTCACATCTTTCCTGAGGAGAGAAGCAGTGTATTTGGAGACCTGACTATTGAATATACAGTACCGGGATATGAAGGCAAAAGAATGAATCTTTCTGATCACCCTGATGGTTATCTCATAGGTCCAAGTCTTAGCAGTGCAGAATTGGTAGATACTAGTGCAGAACTAGTCATAGCAATTGAGAAGGGTGGTCTTTTCACAAGATTTGTAGAAGAAAAGGTGCACAAAAAATTCAAGTCAATTATAGTGGATACTGCAGGTCAGGCACCACGCTCTACAAGAAACCTTTTGAGAAGGTTGAATCAAGAAATGGGACTTCCAGTGGTAATTCTAGCTGATGGAGATGTGTATGGAGAACACATTGCCATGGTTATAAAATCTGGCTCAGCTAATGCTGCTCATTTACGCGAACTAACTGTCCCAGATGCCAAATGGCTTGGAGTGTGGGCTACTGACATTGAAAAATACAAACTTCCCACTATTCCAATGACTGAATCTGACATTAAGAGAATCTATGATTTACAAAAGGACCCAAGATATCAAGGAAGGAAACTGGAAGAAACAATTGGAGGTCTTTCTAAAACTTAAGAGAAAAGCAGAGTTGGAAGCATTCTCAAAATATGGACTGACAAATATTACTGACAAGTATCTTCCAGCAAAGCTAGAAGAATCAAAGAGCTTCTAGTTTCTTTATTCTTAGCGTAAGGACGCCGTTTCTATATTTGAAGTCGTGTATGCCCATGTCTGGTGTTGTCTCTATTGGGACTTCCTTTGAAAAGTGGCCTGAGCCTCGTACGTATAAGACTCCGTTAATTAATCTCACAGTTACCTGTTCTTCTGGCCTGGCACCTCTGCTACAAATACAATTTCATTATCGCCTTTAATGAGATCATACACCCAATTCTTTGTCTCTGATTCTTTGGGAACATATTGCGGCTGACTGTCTTTTGTCATTTTCTTGAGTACTCTAACCCAATAAATCATGATTACGGCAGTTATTCCAATTAAAATAAAACTAACATATCCTGCATCATCTCTTAATGATAATACGTATACAACTCCCAAAAATAGTAAAACCATAAGCGGTATTATGAAATCAAACGACTTGTCATTAGAATAACGGCTCTTGTAGCTAGTCAATCTGTTCTGTATCAACAACCATTCATCCAAATATAAACACTCGTCGGTTTTGCAATCTAATTCTAGTTTGTGCTCTGCAGATATGCTATTAATTGTCAACTGAGGGTTTTGAGGTTCCCCATCTCTTGAAAAGATCGTGTTCGATGTTAAATTGGTCAAGACACTTTCCAACAACGTGATTTATCAGGTCGTCTACATTTTTTGGCTTGTTGTAGAATCCAGGCATTGCAGGTAGAATGACTATTCCTATTCTTGCAAGCTTGAGCATGTTTTCAAGATGAATGCTCGTTAGCGGTGTTTCCCTTGGAACAATTACCAGTTTGCGAGATTCCTTTATAGTAACACCAGCGGCACGTGCAACAAGAGTTTCTTCATAGCCATTAGCTATGCTTGAAAGCGTTTTCATGCTGCAAGGTATTATGATCATTCCATCTGTTTTGTGTGTGCCACTTGAAACATTTGCAGCCATGTTGGAATCCTCAGAGTAATTGCCTGCTAATGATTTGACATGGCTTAAATCAAAATCTGTTTCCAATGCCAGGCATTTTTTAGCCCATTCAGTCATTATGAGATGAACATCAACATTACAACGTTTTAGAACTTCAAGCATTCTTATTCCATAAACAATGCCAGAACTGCCTGTCATACCTACTACTAGTCTCATGACAGAATTGTTCGTCTTCGTTATTTAATTTCATAGCTTTGGGCATCTTTAATTATGGCAAAATTTGTCTCAGCACTTGTGAGCGTAAATCTGGACGATGTTGAAGAAAAACTTGTTTCAGAACTTCGGTTATCATCGCATGCAAGCAAAAGTTTTTGTCTTGGTTGTAAAGGAAGGAAAAAAATCAGCAAAAGATGTTGCACAAAGTCTTGGCATATCAGATTTGCAAGCATCTGAGCTGACAAAAAATCTTGTTGACCTTGGGAGGCTTTATTGATATTACAAAGACAGAATTTGAGTCCATGCATCCAAGGTTTGCTGTAGTTAACATGTATCGAAGAATGTGTTTGAGAGAAAATATTCCTTTTAAAAAGAATTTGCTGGTTGACAACATATCGATTGTTTTAGAAAAACCATATGATGATGCAAGAACTAAATAGAACCCAATATTGAAAAGGAACAATGTCTGACGAACAAGACTCTTGTAAACATGAGATAGTTTACTTTGGAGTTACTAACATAAACTATGAAAAACGAACTATTGGTTCTGTAGACATTTGGCGTTGCGTAAAGTGCAAGAAAGTCTTTTGTGAAGAAAAACAACTTGGAATTGAAAGTATTGTCGATTATGTTGGAATGCCAAAAATAGCTCCAGATCAGAAATGGGCAGTTCTTCTATGCAATCTGAAAAAGCACAAAGACAAATGGAAACTTGTTAAGATTAAGAAAGATGATGAAATTCAACATGAATGTTTGGAAGAAAAAGTCGTTACCCTCAAAGTAAAGGACTTTAAAATAGAAGATGACAAGCACTGGAACTTTTTAATTGAAAACTCTGTAAATAAAGCCGTAGAGATATAAGAACACAGCATGAATCTTGAGGTTCATATCAAAAGCGTGCGTGGCAGTCAAATGGCAGCCAAGATAACAGGTATCTTTAACATAGACAGTCATTCCTTCAAGTTTAGTGCAATTGCCTTTGGAAGGATTGGTGGCCACAACATTGGAGCTAAAATTTCAAAATCAGTTCAGAAGGAATTGGTAACGCTTGGTTATGACGTGGATGCAGTGATAGGTGAATTGCAACAAAAGCTAGTTCGCGGAGATATATCGCTACCTGAAGGCCTCACGAAAGAATCTTTTGCAGACGACTAAAATCCTGCTTCTTCTAGCGCTTTTGCACAAGCACAACTTCTTTGCTGAGGAATCAGGTCAAGAAGCATTCCAAGAAGATTCTTTGTAGTTTGAACATTCTTCGACAATGTTTCTAAAACTTCTTTTGCAGTTACTGGTTTGTCTGCCCATACATCATAATCTGTAACGGTGGAAACTGAAGCATAGCACATTTGAGCCTCTCTTGCAAGTTGGCATTCTGGAACCAGAGTCATTCCTATTATGTCAGCCCCTATGACATTTTTGTAGAACTTGGATTCTGCTCTTGTAGAGAATCTGGGTCCCTCTATGCAGACATAGGTTGCGCCTTTGTGCAAGTGCAAATCCATCTTTTTTGCTGCACTGTATACCGATTCCTGAAGCTCAGGACAAAAGGGATCTGCTACTGATATGTGCACTACTTTGCCGTCTTCAAAAAAAGTATACTTTCTTGATTTTGTAAAATCAATAAACTGGGTGGGGATTACAACATCTCCGGGTTTTAATTTTTCTTGCAGGCTGCCAACAGCTGACGGTGCTATTATTCTCTTGATGCCCATTTCTTTGAAGGCCCAAATATTTGCTCTAAAGTTTATCAGATGTGGGGGAATTGTGTGCTTTCTACCATGTCTGGGCATGAAAGCAACTCTTCTGCCTTTGTAAATTCCGACAGTTATCGAGTCTGAAGTCTTTCCAAACGGTGTTTCTATCGTGATCTCCTTGCTCTCGCTCAGTAATCCTGGATCATAAATTCCAGTGCCGCCAAATATTCCAATCTCAGCTTGTTCTGTCAATATTTCACCAGTGACTCGTATCGATATTTCTTGATTGCTTTAGATCCTTTCAGGTCTGTTAATTCTATGATGAAAGCAAAGCCTGTAACAATTCCGCCCGACTTTTCAACCAGCTTGGCTGCAGCATTTGCCGTGCCGCCAGTTGCAAGCAAATCGTCACATATGAAAGCCTTCTCGCCTTTCTTAACTGCGCCACTTTGAATTTCCATTGTGGCAGTACCATACTCTATGTTGTATGTCAGTTTATGTGTGGGGCCAGGCAATTTTCCTTGTTTTCTTACCATTATCATACCCTTGTTGTATTTGAGAGCAAGTGCACATGCTAGCGGAAAACCTCTTGACTCTATACCAACAAAAACGTCTACGTCCTTGGGATGAATGCGTTTTGAAAACTCTTCTACTACAAGTGAAAGTGCCGCTGGATCTCTCAAAAGGGGGCTAATATCTCTAAATAATATGCCTTTTTTTGGAAAATCGGGTATCTCTGCAATTCTCTCTTTTAGATTCACAAATGCTTCACAAGCTGGTGGATGTAAAAAATATTTCTTAATTTGGAGTTTATTGGATTGTTATGGGCGTGGTTATTGTGCCAACTATGGTCTTCACTTGCACGGTATAGGATCCAGTACTAAATGATGTTGGAACAAGCCATTCTGTACTATAGTCTCCACGGTTTGTTGACTGGATATCTAAAGTAACAAGGGTAGAGTTGCTTGCAAGTATGCTAATAATCACACCAACTTGCTGGCCTGCACCAGTTCCTGAAATTTGAACAAGTGATCCTGTAGAATAGATTGGGGGACTTTTATCCAATTGTATCGTCATTAAGGATTGAGATTGCACGTTCACGTCCAAACTTTTGTGATCTATACCGCTTGTAGCGTCGAGCTTCCAAGTGCCAGGTACCCCGTCATCAGGTATTCTAAAGTCAAATGCCGAAAAGATCCCTTGTTTGTCTACAAATGTTTGTTCTGATTTTACTTGCTGTCCATTTGGATTTGATAAAGCAAGCTGTACTATACAATCTGGGTTGGCATTTCCGAAGATAAGGAGACCATCTCCAGGTGAGTATGTGTCTTTTACAGTTCTAAGGGATATCTGTCCACAACCAGTCTGAAGTCCTACTGAAAAGTCGTCTTGCACCTTGGAATCTCCTCTGGTTAGTACTGCTGAGTAGATGCCTGGAGTAGTAGGATGTTAAATTAAATGAATATGTGGCTAAACCACTCGGTCCTATTAAAATGATATCTGAAAACTTTTCTTGATCAGAAGGATCTACTATTACAAGATTCAATGTAGAAGTAGGCGGTGCTGAGATGCTAAGAACAGGCTTGTCAGTAATTTGGTAATTTAATTTATCCAAAGTGGCCGTTAGACGCGTTACTGGTTCTGCACCAACTCCAATGTAGAGTGGAATTGAATCGCTTCCTTGTGTTGCAGTGATAACATACGTGCCTGTAATGGCTGCAGGATCTATTGGATATGATAATGATATCTTTCCATCAGCGGTAACATTGACATCTTTTGCATATATCTGATTGTTGGTCGGATCTGTTATTGTGATAGATACAGGTTGATTAGATATTGCAGTACCGTTTATGGTCACAACTTGTCCAGGGTCATACTTTTGTTGTGCTGTTGATATTGAGATTTGATGAGTAGTTGTCACAGTATAGTCTTTACTGACTTGATCTTGCCCGTCGGAAACTACAACTGTGTATTTGCCAAACGGCCTGTCATTAGGAATTATTTGTGACACTGCATAGTTTCCAGTTTTATCCGCAGTTGCTGTAAATGTCGTTATGCTTGTTCCTGTTGAATCCTCTATGGAAATTGCTACAGTGCTACCGGGATCAGCTGTACCGCTAATTGATCCAGTGTCTCCTGGATGCAAGATAGGATCTACATTTACAGTCAATGGAACTACTGATTGATTTACTGTACGAGGAGGCGGCGGTGGTTCTATGGATGTAGTAAAAGTTTTCTGATTATTTGCCTGGTCCTTTAGAACAAAATCTGCAGTTCCTGGCTGCTGACTCTGAGGAACTGTTGTGGTGATTACAAAGTTTCCATCACTGCCTGCTGCAAAACTATCTATTTTTTGACTTCCCAAATACAAATCAAGTGGTGCTGACGATCCAAAGCTTTGTCCAACGACTCGAACATCAAAACCTGGTGCCGGTGTTGAAGGTATGATTCTGAAACTCGATGTTCCCAATATTCCTGGGTTTATGGTGGGCGGCGGTGGTTTGTTTGTATTTTGTGATCTGATTTGTATTCGATGGTAGGATTTTGTGATATCACTGGAGCTCCAATTTCACCGGTGCCTAACTGATTGTTATTCAAATCAAATGCACTCCATACAAGATCTGGAGTAGACTGGTCTGTGCTGATTGTAAGTACTGTTGAGTTACCGGGGCTGATTGGATTTGAAGCAAAGAACGATATGGTTGTAGGCGATGTTTTCTTTCCTATCCAACCGCTTCCCAATGTAAAAGATTTGAAATTTCCATTTTTAATCTGTAAAGTAAGAGATGAAATGCCAAAAGTGCTTGAAGGACTATTGGTGACCTGGATCTGCGTTTTACCGTCTGGAGTATTTGTTGAGGTTACTGTCACCAAGTTAGATGCAGCATGTACCATTGGCATGAGACCGGTAAACGTACTGCTAATGAGCAAAACGATAAGGATGGTAGATTTTAATAACACTTCTCAACGAAAGAGCGACCTGCCTCTAAATTAAATCTTAATGATAAATCATTCATTCGTGTTGTTTTTACTTGTATGATTTATGAGTAAAGTAAATATTCTAAAAAACAGCTAAATTACTCTCGTCGTGAGTAGGGAAGGCTTGCCGGTGAGCCTAGGTTTTGATTCTGTCTTATCCGCTCAGCTATTAGTCTGTACAATGTCCTAAACTGGTCTTTTGTTTTATCTGTCAAAAATTCAGTTTCGCCTATGGCAATTTTTTCACAGATGTATCTGCATATTTCCTCTCTGTCGAATTTCTCCCATCCTAGATGTCTGATTTTCCTTCCAAATCTCATTTAGATTATCAATTATGCTTTTTTTCCCTTTGGATGAAACAATTTCTTTAGTTAGAGCTTTGTATCCCTCTTTTCTCAGTTTAACTTCGTATGTTTGATTCACGGCATACAGGTAATCCTCATCAATTATCAGATCTTCCAAGAACTGCTTTGCTTGTCCGCCAAGCTCAAAGAATATCAACTGAACCTTTTTGAATTGATTTGATTCAAGTTGGGTTGAGATCTGATCAGATTCATCTGTGTTGTCAAGCAATACAAATGTGTCATATCCGTGATTTCTGTAAAAGATAGCCAAAGACATGACCGAGTTTTTACTGTAAGCGGGAACTATGTTCAATGGATTCATGGATAGGTTTGGATCTTTGAGAAATTTGTCAAATGCATTTAGATACATACAGTCTGACATTGTTTCGACAATAATCACTGGTCTTGAATTAAATCCAATCTGTCTGTCAACGATGGATTCTGTTAGTCCTCTTGCAAGACCATATAATATGGGAATTAATGTCTGGTCGTCTGCATTCCAATAATCATAGTAAATGTGGCTTAGGTGTTTTCTTTTATCAAGTTCAACCACCAAAAGATTTCCAGGAGTGTAATCAAATATCATAAACGGTGAATGAGTGGCATACAGTATTTGATTGGACCCTGCAAGACCTTTGAGAAGATCAGATATGCCTCTTTGTTGTGCAGGATGCAAGTTTCTTGCTGGCTCGTCAAGCAATAGTATTGCTTCTTTTAGCTCAGCTCTTTGTGTCTCGCTGCAAAGTTTACTATGAAAGAAAATGTCCACTTGAATCCTTCAGCTCTTCTATTCAAAAGACCTGTATTGGTGACTGTTCCGTCCTTGTGAACATCAGATATTACAACACTCAAAATGTTTCCTGGGTTCCATCTCAGCTCTACATGAATGGGATCGCCCTTCCATGCGGGATTGAGTCTATCACTAAGCTTTCTGCTTGAATTGTGAAGCAGCTTTATCAGCCTTGAAGGGCTACCTTGAGCCTCTTCTAGCTTTTCTGCATCAAGTTCTGCCAGATAAAACAAATTCATAACAGTCTCTACTTTGTCAAACTCTTCGACATACTCTAATCCCTTGGCTCTGATCCCCTTTGTCTCTCTCAAGAACTCTTCCAAGTCTATGTTTCCAAGTATCTTTTTGTAATCTGAAAAGTAGACAAATCTTGGATGTAGCTTATCTTCAACAAAGTTTTCCAAGGCAGATCTTTCAGTTGTACCTATCAACATGTTATCAAATATGTAGTCCAAATCCTGGTAGATCTTTTTCCACTCTGATATTACCCGTGGATCTTCTGAGGCAAGCAAGTAGATGTTGTTGTTAAATTCTGACATCATGTTCATGAAAACGTCTCTTGTCCTTGGGGGAGACACTAGTAGAAATTTTGTATCAACACGTATCCTAATGGCGTTTGGCATGGAATTGACAAAATCTTGTATCCTGTCTACAAAATTTTCCCATGAATTGAGCCTTTTGCTTGCCTCTCCGCTTATCTTGACCTCTCCAAAGTCATACTGGACGCGGGGATTCTTGTTTGTCCTGTAAATCTTAACTTTTCTTATATCCTGAAGATTTGGGAATTTTTCTCTAATTAGCGCAACCTCTTTTTCATTTAGATCAAAGTCTCCTTCCGCGAGCTTAATTTCGGATTTTAATTCTTCTGCCATCTCGTCGCAGAGATCTAGCTCTGAAACTTTTTGATCTTTATTTAGTAGAGTAAGAGCTTCAAGTATTGTTGTCTTGCCGCTCTCATTTCTTCCTATGAACGCGGCCAAATCTCCAACTTTGATCTCACCAGAATCATGAATGCAACGATAAGCTCTAACTCTAAATCTCCTAAGTCGCATCTAGCGGCTATTGCCCCGTCTGTGATTTAACTTATTCGTCAAAATTATCATGAGATTTCATTTTCCGACCAAATAGATATAAGGGAATTCACGCGGTTAGATTACAAAATGGCTGCAAGGAAAATAGCTTATGTTGTTTTTGTACTTCCTGTAGTGATTTCAGTAATTCTTGGCGGATTTGTTCTGTCAAACGTTTTGGCACAGCCTGATAGGCAACTAAACATGTGGCAGATTAACTTTGCAGTCCAACCTGCTCAAGAGGGCAGCAAAGATATCAAAATAGTGAATCTTTTGAGTTCATATCCTGTATCTACACCATTGAACTTTACTGTACGAGTAAACAACACTTCTTTTGACTGTGGAGACTTGTATATGACAATCTACAATCTGCAGACCCCTCAAAAACAAGCCGTAGCTCAGAATGCCTACTTTTCACAGTGCTTTGTCCAAACAAACTCTACACTTCCACTTCATGAGATATTTTCTCCAGTTATCAATAGCACTGGAACCTATCAGATTGTAGCCGATATGAAGGACAAATCATATCAAAATGACATAAACGTAACTGCCACATTTAACGTCCAATAACTGAATCATATGTTATTATATTGCAATCAACCAAGTACTAGTGAGGAGTAACGTTATTGTTATTGAGATATAGTTATGGCTAAAAAGAAAGACAAAAAATCATCAAAGAAAACTGAAGCAAAGAAAGTAGAGGTAAAAAAGCCGGAAACAAAGAAACCTGTAGCAGAAGTAAAGAAAACTCTCAAGGCAGACAAAAAGAAGATTTCAGAGGCAAAGAAGAAGCAAGCCGAACCTACTGAAGAGGAACTTGAGGAGATTGACGAAAAAGAGATTGAAAACTTTGAGATTGAAGGACTGGACATGGAAAAACTCAAAACAACGGTACTTGGTCATGTTGCAAAACGTGGCGATGACGGCATGTTTCAAAGTGAATTATGGAAAAAACTCAAACTTTCAAGCAGAGATGGCTCAAGGCTTGCCCTAAAACTTGAAAGGCAACACCTGATCAAAAGAGAAAAGATTTTAGAAGATGGAAGATGGACATACAAACTTAAGATTGCTCATGTCCCTGTAAGCACCTTATCGATAGAATCTGCACCCTGTCTTATCTGTCCTGTAGAACAAAAGTGTACGCTAGAAGGTGAAGTGAGCCCGAGAACATGTCCTCTTATAGAACAATGGGTTTTAACGGAATTTGGAAATTCTAAAAAACCAAAGAAATGAAACTATTAGACGCACGTCGTGATCTGTATAGGAGATTAGCTCATCAAGAGGGGTATAGGAGCAGAGCTGCATACAAGCTCAAAGAACTAAACCTCTCTTACAGAATTATCGGACCGGGGTTTCACGTTTTGGATTTGGGATGTTCTCCGGGAGGATGGACTCAGGTAGCTCTTGAATTGGCAGGGAACAGGGGAAAAGTTATGGGAATCGACAAAGCATTTGTTGAAGAGATTCCAAATGCCACACATAATACGCGGTGACATTGAAGATGAATCAATTGTAGAATCAATCTTTGACTATTTTGGTGGAAAGATAAATGCTGTAATATGCGACATTTCTCCACAAATTACTGGTACCTGGTCTATGGATCACGGTCGTCAAATCTCTCTAAACTATGCTGCAAGCAAGATAATGGATCACGTTCTTGCGCGAAAAGGCAATGCGCTGTTTAAGGTCTTTGACGGTGAATATTCAAATGAATTCCGAGACTATATGAAGAAAAAGTTTGCCAAAGTACAGCTAAAAAAACCCAAAGCCAGCAGAAGAACAAGCAGTGAATTGTATCATGTCTGCTTGGGCTATCTTGGAAACTAGATTATAGACAATACTTCATCTACACGGGCATCTGTTTTAAAAGCTGCAGGATTAAGGCTTGTTGCACTTGCTCTAAAGCCTGCACCTTGGATTTTTTCTATTGTTTTTGCCAGTGATATTGGTGCAGAGTGTTTCATGTGGGCAAGCTCGTCAATTGTAAAGTATGTGGGAGGCATATCTGTTTCATCTATGCATCTTTCTAGTATCTTCTTGCATGATTTATCAACTTGAAATTGTTTTTCTTCAATAATCATTTCATTTACAAAGTCCTTGTTGTAGAGATTTCCAATCCAGAGTGGACCTGCAAGCTCTGCCTTCAAATTGCAAACCTCACATTCGTATTTGACTTCGCTTGTAACATGCCTATTGCCGCAATTTTTACAATGTAAAATGTATCCCATTTCGTCCTTATCGCTTGTTTTAACAAGCACTTTGACGTATGCCTTGTAGTAATGCATGTTATTTTGCACAAACAGAGGTACTATCTTCACATCCAGTCTTCCTGCAACTATGTTTATGCACCCAAGAATTAGCCTGAGCGCAATTTCGTCTCCGTATTCAACCCTGACTGGAACACCATAATACTTTCGCTTACATGCAGCAGGAAATAGGCCATGTAACACTGTAAGGTCTGTAGCTGTAACAGAAAGAAGGCCACCGTGAAATGCAGCCCTTATTCCACAATCAATGTATTTTGATGGAGATCCAAATGGATCAATGTCCACAATTGCTCCTCTCTGATCTCTTTTAGAATGTAAGCTAAGAAACCTGCAAGCCTCGTTTTCTGAGAAAACACAATTTGTAACATTGTTTAATTTAGCGATATTTTCTGCAATCTCTAGAGCTTTTGGATTTACGTCATTGATGAAAACTTTCTCTACTGAATTCAATTCATTTGCGACCCTGACACTCCTTGCACCTATGCCTGCAAGCGAATCAAGAAAGACTTTGGGACCCTTGAAAGTTTTTAGAAATGCGGCATATGCTATTATGGAAAAGTCTCTGTTTATTTTCGCTCTTGGATTGAAGAAAGCAGGTTCCATTGGGGGGACTTTCTCTACTAATGCCCCCTTGGGCACTAGAAGCCTGGTAGTGCCCTCAACTATTTCAGCAAGATCTGATTCCAATTGCATGATGTAATCTAAAATGATTTAATACATCTAGCGCAAGAACAACTCAAATGTTAGTATGCGGAGTAGATGACGCTGGAAGGGGATCAGTCATTGGTCCGCTTGTTATTGCAGGCATATGCATTGAACGCAACAAAATAAAACGACTTTCTGATATTGGGGTCAAGGACTCAAAGCAGCTTAGCCCTAATGCGCGGGAGAATTTATACAAAAAAATACTTGCAATAGTGGATGACTATTATGTGGCAAGAATTCCGCCGCATGTTATAGATCAAAGTGTGAAAAAGAACGAATTGAACCAACTGGAGGGAAAATACATGGCAAAAGTAATTGCCAAACTAAAGCCTGATTCTTCATACGTTGACTCATGCGACGTAAATCCAAAAAGATTTGGGCTGTTAATCTCAAAACTTGCTCACGCCAAAAAAGTGCACTCTAGTCACCACGCTGATGCAAAATTCCCAGTTGTTTCTGCAGCTTCTATCATAGCCAAGGTAAATAGAGACAGAGCAATTGAAAAGATAAGAAAGAACTTTAACGTGGGAAGCGGCTATCCATCAGATTCTAAGACGATGAATTTCATCAAAGGTGAAATTAACTTGAATGGAACACCGCCAAAATTTGTAAGGAAGAGCTGGAAACCAGTAAAGGTTCTACTCGGTGTAAACTGAATTATCCGAGATATTTTGCAACGATCATGCTATGATCCTTCTCATATGGCGCCAAGTTGATCTCTTGGACTATCTCAAAATTGTCTTTTAGTTTCTTGGCCTCATTGCGTGTTATTTCTGCAGGATCTTTTGTAACATCTATGCTTCGCGTCTTTATTACAAGCATGAGAAAACCGTCTTTTTTTAGATACGTCTTACAATTCAGGATGGCAATCTCGGTCTGGTCTGGTTGGGCAATGTCAACGTAGACAACATCGACAGTTCCATAAACTGAAAAATACTCTTTGGGATTTCTTGCATCTTGAAGAATGGGCTACTATGTTTGATCTGTAAGATGCAACTCTGTCAAGAAATTCTCGCGCGACTCTGCTTGTATGCTCAACAGCAAATACAATCCCGCTTGGGCCTACGATATCTGAAACATGACTTGCGGTTGTTCCGGTGGAAACTCCAAGGTAAAGAACTCGTGATTTTCTAACTATTGGAAGAGCACTGAGATTATTCATTATGGCTGAGCCAAGCTTGCTTCTGTACGGATCCCATGCCCTGAACTCCTCATCCTTGATTTTTACTAGTTTTTCTTTGTAAACTTGGTTTCCTGGAACGAGATTTAAAGTTGCAAGCCTTTTTTCTCCATCAATCTTAACCCAGAAAATGTTATCTTCTTCGTTTTCCAAATTTCCTTCGTTTTGACTGTTGCCAGTCGTTCTTTTTGTCTCTTTGTCTGCCAAAGTCACCGCCACGTCTTCCTCCGCCTCCTCCTCTTTGATCAAACTGTCTACGTTGCTGCATGGGTGGTGCTGGTCTCTCAGGTGGAGGATCTTTGTATTTTTCTCCAATCTCGGTAATTCTTACGTTTAATTTTTCAAAGAGCGTATCAGTTTCTTCCTGCCCCAAAAACATCCACTCTTGCAGCAAGTGCTGCCTTGGCTGCTATTGCCCTTGCAATCTTGCCTCGTTGCCATTTGGGAGCTGCATGAACTAGAGTGTGTTGGAATAATAGGCCGTGTTTTGGAGGTTGCGCACCGGTCTTTAGAGCGCGGAAAAGTGCCTTTTCTGCACCCAATACCTGAATTGTACTTGCAGGCATGGTAGCTAATCTTTTAAGACTTCCAGCTCTTCCAAGTATTCTGGCTCCTACCGAAGTTCCTAAAATTCCAGAAAGATTTGGAGCGATTACTTGCATCTGAGACTCTATGTGTTTTTCTAAATTGGCTCTCAACTCAGATAGCTCCAGGATTTGTTTTGCAAGATTTTGTGCTATGGCAAGATTCTCATCAGAAATTTGTCCTCCTCTGCTTTTTGCTTGCAAAAGAGATAGCATCTCCACCTTTTCATCAGGAAATCCTGCATCTACATACACTTGTTGATTGAGGTTGTCCCTGTTGCCTGCCAGAACTATTTTAGAATAACCAATGATTGTATCAATTAGATTGTCTAGCTCTGGAAAGTGAAGACCATACCACTCTCTGAGCCTTGAGCTTAGCAGGTTGATTATTTTGTCAGTCTCATCGAGTGCGCCAATAGCTTGGATAATGTGAAGATCTGGACTCTCGGAGATCTCTGTAACCTTTGAAGAAGAAAGCTGCATTGCAAATTCTCTTAGTTTTCCTCTGGCATCGCCTTCATTTGTTGCAAAACCCGAGTCTACAAGTACTCTGAGTTTGGAGGACTGGATTGTTTCTATCTTGCTCTCCTCCATAAGTTCCGCATCTATTGATCTTTTCTTTAGAATTTTGAGAAGGCTTGTATCATTGACAGATACGCTTGTTCCTATTTTGGAGAGAAATTGTTCAAGTTCATTAATGTTGGACATTTCTTTTTTTAATTCGATATAGTCCTTTGCAGGATTTCTAAATGGGATTGATTTTACACATTTGTTATTATCAAAAATTGCAACACCAAGCTCTGTTAGAATCACAGAATGCATACAAAGCATTTTCATGTCTTACTAAAAAAGGTAACATTGAATGCCCTGCATCAACTGTTATAAGACAAACATTTTTTATAATTAGAAGTGACTCCCGACATCTCTACAAATGTGGGGCCAATATCACTTGAACGACCCACAATGCTTGCCTCAGGCATTCTTGGCATATCGCTTGAAATTTTTGCTCGCTTATATAAGGAAGGAGCAGGTGCGCTTGTAACAAAATCGCTCAGCAAAGAGCCTTGGGAAGGATATCCAAATCCTACTGTAGTTGGGGTAAAAAGTGGATACCTAAACGCAGTCGGACTTTCAAATCCAGGTGCTCCTTATTTTGCAAAGATGATTTCATCTAACACGACAGTTCCAATTGTTGTTAGCTTGGTCGGCTCTATCCCAGAAGACTTTACTTTTATGATAAAACAATTTGAGAACGTCAAAGTTCTGGCATATGAGCTGAACCTGTCATGTCCCCATGTGGAAAAAGTAGGGCTTGAAGTCGGAGACGATCCTAGTCTTGTACAAAAAATAGTCAGAGAAGTAAAAAAAGCATCAAAGGTTCCAGTTATAGCCAAAGTCGGTCTTGGCTCATCTGATTATCTTGAAACAGTGAGGGCATCTTGCGAAGCAGGAATCGATGCAATAACTGCAATAAATACAGTACGGGCAATGGCAATTGATGTTGAAACCATGCGGCCCGTTCTAAGCCACAAGATAGGTGGATTATCGGGTACGCCGATAAAGCCAATCGCAGTACGATGTGTCTATGAAATATCGTCAAAATTTGACATTCCAATAATTGGTTGCGGCGGTGTGTCAAGCTGGGAAGATGCAGTCGAATTTATACTCGGAGGAGCCAGTGCAGTTCAGATTGGCAGTGCTGTTGCAGAAAAATTGGGCGGAACGTTTTCTGAAGTAAACAGTGGAATATCAAAATACATGGAAAAGAAAAATTTTCATAAAATTGGTGATATGGTTGGAATTGCAAAGAAATATTGATTCTTCAACAATGGTAACAATTGAGAAGGTAATAGACGAGACTCCAACTGTGCGTACTCTGGTTTTCTCTGATGATTTTCTATCCAAGGTATTACCTGGGCAATTTGCAATGGTTTGGATTCCAGGGGTAAACGAGTTACCAATGAGTATAATGATATCGCAAGAAAAAGGAAAGGCCGCTTTTACAGTTAGAAAACATGGTTTGGCATCTACCGCCCTTTACTCTGTAAAATCGGGGGACCAAATTGGAGTTAGGGGTCCGTATGGAAATTCCTTTACCATAAGGCAGGGAAGGCTATTGCTTGTGGGTGGAGGGACAGGGCTTGTTCCACTCATGAGACTTGCGACATTTTTGAAAAAGACTGATGATGTTACCATACTGATGGGTGCTAAAACAAAACAGGAGGTTTTCTTTGAAGGGCTTGCAAATAAACTTCTAGAACAAAACCCTCACAAAGTAATTGTAGTAACTGAAGATGGAACATATGGGGAATCAGGACTTGTTACTGATATAATGCAGAGGTTGCTCAAAGAAAGTAAATTTGATGCAGTCTATACATGTGGGCCTGAAAAAATGATGCACAAAGTGGTACAACTTGCTTCTGAAAACAAGATCTATGCAGAAGCCAGTATCGAAAGAATGATGAAGTGCGGGATGGGACTTTGTGGAAGTTGCTGCTTTGGAGATGTGCTGGCATGCAAAGATGGCACGGTATTTGACAGTCGATATTTGCTTACAAACAAGGAATTTGGGTACACACACAGAAGCAAGTCAGGCATGTTGGAGAACTATTAGACTTGAAATACAGGAAACCTTAAAATGCTATACGAATTCATTGAGATTGAAAATTGGGTCACCCAAAAGTCGTCCTAAGTGCTGATCGCACACTCATGTCGCCCTATCGTGGGATATCTTTGGCTACATTCTTTGGTTGTGCTCCTGCAATTGACCCACACAGACCAAAAAACAGCATGTGGTATTTTCTTTTAAAAGATCAAGTAACTCCAAAGATTCTCTTTGATTTCATTTGCAATCCTATCACACATACAAATGGAGTTGCCAATTATGCACCATATGGATTGCGAAAGGTAGAGGCCGCACTATTGAGAGACGGTTACAAACGCGAGGACGTGGTGGTTGCCCATCCAGATCACATTGACAAATTCATTGGTCCTGAAACAGAAGTTGTTGGTACGATATGAAATGGACCCGCTGGGAATGGGACCTGTTACAATGACATTCACTTATGGTCGCAAGCAGACATCATATGACGAATTTTACAATGCACATTTACACAGAAAAATTAACGAGGCAAAGAAAAAGAATGGAAGTCATGCCAAAGTAATTGTTGGTGCGTCAGGAACTTGGCAATATAATTACGATCCAAAGAAAATTCAAGAATACGGCCTGTATGCTGTATTGGAAGGAGAGCTTGGTGGCATTGCTCCTGAAATAGACGGTCACGCTGGTCAGTTCTTTAACAAATTAATCGGCGGAGAATTTGATAACATGAATCCTTTTGTTAAAAGCGATTTCAAAGTTGAAGTAAAAGAATTTGGAAGAGATGCCGAAAAGTTCCACGGAAGATTCATCCATTACTGGGATGAGCCTGAGATTGATGATATTCCTGATATCGTAGAACCTAGCATGCACGGAATGGTCGAGGTCATGCGAGGATGCGGAAGAGGCTGCAAATTCTGCGATGTTACCCTAAGACCCCTTAGATACTATCCTCCAGAGAAAGTAAAACGTGAGATCGAGGTCAACATAAAAAAAGGCGGACAGAGAAACGCCTGGCTGCACAGTGATGATATCTTTGTGTACGGTCTTGACCCAAGAAAGACAAAGAACATGGCTCCAAACAGGGAAGCACTCGAAGAGCTGTTTACTGCAGTAATGTCGGCTGGCGTAGTGCACACTAATCCTACTCATGGCACACTTGCAGGCGCAATAGCTGACGAAAAATTAATTCCAAATATTTCAAAAATCATTAATTCAAGTTCAACTAACAAGATCGGAATCCAGTGTGGCTTTGAGACAGGAAGCCTGCGATTGATTGGAAAATATGCAGACAGAAAATTATCCCCGTACAAGCCAGAAGAATGGCATTGGGTTGTAAAGGAAGGAGTCAAGACGTTGAACGAACATCACTGGATACCTGCATTTACACTCATCATGGGATTGGACAATGCCGAGACTGAAGAAGATGCATGGGATACCATACGCCTCATCAGTGAACTAGAAAAAGAACAACCCGAATCAATGTTTACCACAACACCTCTGACTTTTGTTCCAATTGGATTGCTTGAAAAATCAGAGTTCTTCGATATTGGAAATGAGATGACAGCAGCTCAGCTAGGTGTCATGTACAAGACATGGCAGCACAACTTCAAGTATGGAATTCAGAAATTCATGAACAAAACAGGACAGAACGGTCCCCTTAGAAGAAAAGCATTCACCACTCTTGCAAAAACTCTGGGCGGCGTTCCATTGAGTGCAATGGAAAAATATGCCAGAAAGAAAGGCGCAGAACACCGAAAGAGTAATTGATACAATCAAGACAAAGTACTGGTAGAAGAAACCAAATACATAAATTGCATCACCAGATGAACTAATTCGTGCCAACTCACGGTTCGCTTACTAAAGCAGGTAAAGTTAGAGGCCAAACTCCAAAGGTCCCATCAAGAGAAAGACATGGAGAAATTGGAATTACGAGAAATCGAGATAATTTTAGAAAAAGATTCATCCTAAAACGAGTTCCTGGTCAAAATAAACCAGGCCAAAGAAGAAGAAAGTAGTCATAATATCATCATTTTACTGTATTTTGAAAACAATATCTCATAATTGGCAATATCAGGAATCTTTTTTTATAGTTATGAATGGGGAATCTTTGCATGTCTGTGAATGAATCAAATTCTGTGGGCTGTTCCAAATTAATCGATGTACGAGGTTGCAAGGCACCAAACACAACCAAGCAAGGAAAACAATATTCAATTGATATCAACGATGATCCTAGAGTGCTCTTCAAAGATACTATCGGAAATGGAAGAGAGATGAAGTTTAAGCGAAACTGTACTATTACCATATCTCCCGAAAAGATATTCTATAATCGAGACGATGTGGAAATAAAGCCAGCCAGTATAACATAGATAGTCAATTCACAAGTATTGATTTTGTAAACACTTGTCATTGTAGGATTTTGAATACACGGGAGTACTTGTAGTTAAAAAGAAGATCGTGGATTGACAAAATTTGCCCAGATAGAATCAGAACAAATGCTAAAAGCGTGTATAGCGATATAGTATTGCATGGACGAATCTATCCTTTGGCACGAATGTGGGAAAGGAATTTGCTTTGAATTTTAAATTTTACGTTATAGCAGAAATTGTCAGCATATGTCTTCTTGTGTGGTTTGGTTCCACCCTTGTCAGAATTTCAGAACTTGAAGAAACCCCAATTGTATCTGATACGATAAACTTTGCAAATGCTGACTCTGGAGTGCAAAATTCTCTTTTGACAGTAGATGTTGCCCAAAATGACAAGTATGTAAAAATACAGATTACTCAGGGAAATCCAACTGTTACACTATGTCCTCAAGGAGACAGTGACAATGCAGACTGTGCACAGACTGACACTAATGTAATAGATCTAAAAGGAATTGATACAACAGACTCGTACTGTGTGGATAGTACAACCGGGAAGCTATACTCTAGACATTTCAGATAGTCAGAATGAACCTGTAAGCTATAACCTATCGGTTCTCCATCAACCTGGAGTAAACACTCTGCTAAGAATTACCGTGGAAGCAGCTATCTGTGGAGTAGCAAGTATTGGGTTTGGCTGGGTAATAATGAAGGAAAGAAAGAAAAGAAAATTGCAAGGGCTATAGCAAAGCCGGTGGGGTAAACTAAACCGTAACTTCTAGCATGAAATACTTGTCAACTTGCTTAAACATGTGGTAATGACAAATGTCATCAATTTCAAATCCGTGATACAAAATATTATAAAACATTGCATGTGGGTCACGGTGATGCATTCTGCACGGGAGCAAAACAAACTGGCCTTTATGACCTGTGTGGAGGTAGTCTTGATGAGAAGGGGAAACACCAATTATCATCTGGTGATGGCTAGAATTGATTCTCTGTACATTGTACCGTTATGGATTGTTACGAGCGTCCGGAATATCTGAGAACTGTATTAAAAGAAGTGTACAAGGAAGACTACAAGTCTGTTTTGGATGACATCAAGTTGGAGTTGGAAAAGTTGGTTGATATAGAAAAAGAGACGGAAAGATTTTTCAAAATCATGGAAAGTTAACCGTCTCAAATTACGAGGTGATATGAACAA